>JAPPPS010000017.1 GCA_028817405.1 Gammaproteobacteria bacterium | reverse complement strand
TCGCCGCCTTCACCGCCTTCGGCATCACCACGGCGCTGCTCTCCACCCTGCTCGTCCTCCCCGCGCTGCTGAAGTTGACGCGCCGCTGATGGCCCCGCGGCCAGGTAATTAAAGTACCGCAATTGAACCGCCGCGCCTGACCCGGCGCGGGAACGAAAGAAATCATGCCCCCGCCGGGGGACGCTGGAATCCGGCGGTTGTTGGAGTGGCAATAAGGCGGTTTGTCGGGGTTTTTTTCCGGCGCGGGTGTTGTCAGCGGTTCATCGATTTAATGAACACGGCGTTGGTTTTGGTGGCTTTGAGTTTGTCGATGAGGAATTCCACCGCTTGTATTTCGTCCATGGGGTGCAGCAGTTTGCGCAGCAGCCAGATTTTTTGGAGTTCGGCGGGGGCGGTGAGGAGTTCTTCACGGCGGGTGCCGGAACGGTTGATGTTGATGGCGGGGTAGACGCGCTTTTCCGATATGCGGCGGTCGAGGTGGATTTCCAAGTTGCCGGTGCCTTTGAATTCTTCGTAGATGATGTCGTCCATTTTCGAGCCGGTGTCGATGAGCGCGGTGGCTAAAATCGTCAAACTGCCGCCTTCCTCGATGTTGCGCGCGGCGCCGAAAAACCTTTTGGGGCGCTGCATGGCGTTGGCGTCGATGCCGCCGGTCAGCACCTTGCCGGAGGCCGGGGCCACGGTGTTGTAGGCGCGCGCCAGGCGGGTGATGGAGTCGAGCAGAATCACCACATCGTTTTTGTGCTCGACCAAACGCTTGGCTTTTTCAATCACCATCTCCGCGACTTGCACATGCCGGGTGGCCGGCTCGTCGAAGGTCGAGGAGATGACTTCGCCGCGCACCGTGCGCTGCATTTCGGTGACTTCCTCGGGGCGCTCGTCGATGAGCAGCACCATGAGAATCACCTCAGGGTTGATGGCGGTAATCGACTGCGCGATTTGCTGCAGCATCACGGTCTTGCCGGTCTTCGGCGCCGACACGATGAGGCCGCGCTGACCCTTGCCGATGGGCGCGACCAGGTCGATGACGCGCCCGGTCAAGTCCTCGGTGGTGCCGTTCTCGCGCTCGACTTTGAGGCGCTCGTCGGGGTGCAGCGGCGTCAAGTTCTCAAACAGCACTTTGCGCCGCGCGTCCTCCGGGCTCAAGCCGTTGATGGTTTCGACTTGCAGCAGCGCGAAGTAACGCTCCGAATCTTTCGGCGGGCGGATTTGCCCGGATACGGTGTCGCCGGTGCGCAAGCCGAACCGCCGCACCTGGCTTGCCGACATGTAGATGTCGTCCTGGCCGGCCAGATACGAGGACTTCGCCGAGCGCAGGAAGCCGAAGCCGTCCTGCATGATTTCCACCACGCCCTCGCCCATGACGCTCTCGCCCTGGCGCGCCTGCGCTTTCAGGATGGCGAAAATCTGGTCCTGCTTGCGCAGGCGGGTGATGTTGTCGAGTTGGAGCGCGCGCGCGGCCTCCATCAACTCGGTGGGGGATTTGGATTTAAGTTCGGTGAGGCTGATGGACATGATGGAGTTGCGAAGGTGGGTGGAAAGGCGGCGCCGCAAGCGGGCCGGGTGAATGCGCAAAAGCGCGATGACCGATTGTGTGGAATGCGAGTTGCGACCGCGGGCGCGGTCAGTGAAATGCGATGCGGCGGCCGGCAACCGCGATTCCTAAACCGGCCTGCGATACGGTGGATTATTCCAGTTCGATTGATTTCGATTCGGTGGTGGCGGCGACGGTGGCGACGGTGACGGTGGCGACGATGACGACGGTGACGGTGGCGACCATGCGACTTTGGCGGCTTCGGCGGCGCGGCTTCGGTAGCGGCGAATTTCCTGCAAACGCCGGCGGATGTCCAGCCGATGTCCAGCGGATTCCCCGCGGATTCAGCGCGCGCCGGCCCGGTGATTGGCGTTACAATAGCAGAAATTCGCGTTGTCAAGTACGATTTGCCCGGCTAATTTAGGCGCGGTCGGCGGACAAATCGGCGACCGGCGGCGACCGGCGCGGCGACCGGCCGACGCTCGCCGATGAGCGACCGCGACGGTTTTAGGTTACACTATCGGCCGCCGACATTGTTCTCGATGAAATCCGCCAGTTGCGATTTCGACACCGCGCCGACTTTGGTTGCCTCGACATTGCCGTCCTTGAAAATCATCAAAGTCGGAATGCCGCGGATGCCGTATTTCGGCGGCGTCTCGGGGTTGTCGTCGATGTTGAGTTTGGCGATTTTGACGCGCGCGCCGTACTCCTCCGCCAACTCGTCGAGAATCGGCGCAATCATCTTGCACGGGCCGCACCATTCGGCCCAGTAATCGATGAGCACCGGAACATCGGCATTAAGAACTTCTTGCTCGAAAGATTCGTCGCTGACATGCACGATTTTGGAAGACATGGGTTTCTGCCGCTGGTTTTATGAGCGCGGGAATATGCATCGAATTTTCCCGCAAATCAAGTTCCACCGAAATTTTTAATCCGCCCGCCGCGCGCGGGCGCAACCGGATGACACGCAACATGAGCGAAAAACACCTTACCAATCAACGATTTACCGAGTTCACCCTCGAAGCGTCGCTGCAGCAGGGCTTGCGCGACGCCGACTTCACCTTCTGCACGCCGATTCAGGCCGCCTGCCTGCCGGCCGCGCTGGAGGGGCGGGATGTGGCCGGCCAGGCGCAGACCGGCACCGGCAAAACCGTCGCCTTCCTGCTGGCGTGCTGCCACTACCTGCTCACCCGGCCGCCGCGGCCCGGCCGCCGCCCGAACCAGCCGCGCGCGCTGATTCTCGCCCCGACGCGCGAGTTGGCGATTCAGATTTACCGCGACGCGCGCGTCCTGGCCGGCCACACCGGCTTCAGCCTCGGCCTGGTGTACGGCGGCACCGGCTACGACGAACAGCGCAGCATGTTGGCCGGCGGCGCCGACATTCTCATCGGCACGCCGGGCCGCCTCATCGACTTCTTCAAGCAGGGCTTGTATGACTTATCCTGCGCGCAAGTCGCGGTGCTGGACGAGGCCGACCGCATGTTCGATTTGGGCTTCATCCGCGACATTCGCTTTCTGCTGCGGCGCATGCCGGCGGCCGACAAACGCCTCAACCTGCTGTTCTCGGCCACGCTGTCGTTCAAGGTCATGGAACTCGCGTACGAGCACATGAACGACCCGGAGGAAATCAAAATCGAGACCGACACCGTGGTGGTCGAGCAGGTGACCGAATACAGTTTTTACCCGGCCCAGGAGGAAAAACTGCGCTTGCTGGTCAACCTCCTCAAACGCGACCCGCACCAGCGCATCATGGTGTTCGTCAACACCCGCCACGCGGTCGAGCGCGTCGCCGAGGCGCTGACCGCCAACGGCATTCGCTGCGGCGCGCTGTCCGGCGATGTGCCGCAGCAAAAACGCGAGCGCCTGTTGGAGGCGTTCAAGGCCGGCGAGCGCAAAGTGTTGGTGGCGACCGATGTCGCGGCGCGCGGCTTGCACATCCCCGCGGTCAGCCATGTCTACAACTTCGACCTGCCGCAGGACGCGGACGACTACATCCACCGCATCGGCCGCACCGCGCGCGCCGGAGCCAGCGGCGAGGCGATTAGTTTCGTGTGCGAAAGATACGCGTATTCGATTATGGACATCGAGGAAACCATCGGCCACGCATTGCCGCGCCGCGACATCAGCGCGGATTTGCTGGCGCCCATCGCCATGCCGGGCCGGCGCATGCGGCGCGAGAATTCGGCGCGCGGCGAGCGCGGACGGGAGGGTTTTGCGCGCGGCCGGGAATCTACCGGGCGTGGCGACCGTGGGCGCGATTCCGGGCGCGGGCCGGAACCGTCGCGCGGGCCGGCGCGGCGGGGGAACGGTTCATCGGGGGTGGCCGGTGTTGCGGCCGGGACCGCCCCCGGCCCCGCGGCAAGCCCCGCCACCAGCCCCGCGGCCGCCACCGGCCCCGCAGCCGGGCCCGCGGTCGCCCCCGCCACGCCAATCCCCGCCACCGCCCCCGCCACGCCAATCCCCGCGGCGGATTCCGCGGCCGGCATTCAACGCCCCGCGGCTGGCCCTGCGCCCGGCGATTCCATTCAGCGCGGCATGACTGGGCCCGCGCCAACGCCCGGCCGCCAGCCGCCCCATCCGGCGCCGCCCGCGCCCATGGCCCCGCAGTTTGCCGCGCCGCAGGTTGCGTCGCCGGCACCGTCGCGCCCGCCCGCCGATACGCCGGCGCCGCGGCCAGCCACTGTCCAACCGTCGGCCGGCCAGCGTTCGCTTCCATCGGCCCCGCCGGCCGGCCACCATCCGCCGCGGCCGGCCAATTCAACGCCGCCGGCGCCGCCGGCCGTTACCCGTTTCAGCCGCCGCTACGGCGAAGTGCCGGCGGTCGGCTGAGGAGCACCGTCGGCGTGCGATTGATTCGCCGCCGCCATCGATTCTTCCGCTTCTTCGCGCAATGACTCCGTTGCCAGATTCATCAACTCATCCAGCGCCGCGGCGTCGCCGATGCGGTTGGCGAGGAACAAAATCAGCGCGAGGTTGAATTGCTCCGACTGCGCATCGTCGAGCGATTCGTGAATCGCCACCAACCGCGCATAAAACGCATCCGCGTCTTCAAAGTTGTCGGCGATGTTCATGAACGCTTAATCGACGCTCGCATCGCTTTGCTTGTCGGGATGCGCATCGCTGAACGCGGGTTGCATCAAAGCGGCGTTGTTGACGCGAATTAAATTCGGATAAGCGGACAACTCCAATCCCCACCGCGCCGCGTTATACAGTTGCGGAATCAAAAACACATCGGCGATGCACGGCGCATCGCCGAAGCAGAACGGCCCCGCGGCGTCGACCAGTTTTTCCAAATGAATGAACGATGCGTGCATCCAATGATGCATCCATTCCACCGCGCCGGCCTCGGAAAACCCGTGCTGTTGTTTCAGCCGCCGCAGCACCCGCAGGTTGTTGAGCGGATGAATTTCCATGCCGATGTCGCAGGCGAACGCCAGCGCTTCAGCGCGCCGCGCCGGGTGTTCCGGAATTAACTTGGGCGACGGATACGCGCGTTCCAAATAATCGACAATCGCCAGCGACTGGCGAATGCAAGCGCCGTCGTCCAACTCCAAAGTCGGCACCAGCGCGGTGGGATTCTTCGCCGCATAACGCGCTTTGTCTTCCTCGCCCAACAAGTTGACCGCCACCAACTCACACGCCGCGCCTTTCAAGTTCAACGCGATGCGAATGCGATAAGCCGCGGATGAGCGCCAGTAGCCGTACAGTTTCATCGCTGAGTCACGGTCTGTTCGATGGCGCCGAAAATGCTTTCGCCGTCGGCATCCGTCATGTCGATTGTCACCCGGTCGCCGAACTTGAGAAATTCGGTGCGCGGTTCACCGTGCGCGATGATTTCCAGCATGCGCGCTTCCGCAAGACAGCAAAACCCGCGCGAAGAATCGCGGTTGGAAATGGTGCCGGAGCCGATGATGGTGCCGGCGCCGAGCGGCCGCGTCGCGGCCGCGTGGGCGATGAGTTGCGCGAAGTCGAACTGCATGTCGACGCCGCACTCCGGCGCGCCGAGCGGCTGTTCGTTGACCCAGGTACGCAGCGGCAAATGCACTTTGGCGTCGCGCCACGCATCGCCCAACTCATCCGGCGTGGCCCACACCGGCGCGAACGCGGTCGGCGGTTTGCCATGCACGAAACCGAAGCCTTTCGCCAACTCGGCCGGAATCAAGTTGCGCAGCGAGATGTCGTTGATGATGCCGATGAGTTGAATGCGGCGCGCGGCATCGGTAAGCGCGCATGCAGCCGGCACATCATCGGTGACCACGCATACTTCCGCTTCCAAATCGATGCCGTGGTCTTCGCTGCCGGCGGTGATGGCGTCGCGGCAGCCCAACATGACATCGCCGCCGCCTTGGTACATCAACGGGTCGGTCAACAACGCGGCCGGCATCTCGGCCCCGCGCGCCTTGCGCACCAATTCGACATGATTCAAGTACGCGGAGCCGTCCAGCCATTGGTATGCGCGCGGCAACGGCGCAGCCAATCGTTGCATGTCGAGCGCGCGGCCCGCGACTGCGCCGGCTTGCAGCGCGCGGTACAACGCGTCCAACTCGTCTCGCGCGCGCGCCCAGTCATCCAGCGCGGATTGCATGGTCGGCCAGGCGGCCGGCGCATCGGCAAAACGCTCGAGCGTACGGTTGACGACGATGAGACGACCGTCCCGGCTGTCGGTTTTTAGCGTGGCTAATTTCATGGCGCATCGTTTGCGTTGAAGTATTGTTTAAGCGGCCGCCAGCAGTCGGCGTAATCCACATCGCGTTGCGGACTTGTCGCCGCGTACTTGGTCATGCGCTGCGGCAAACCACTCTCGAACATAAACGCCAAAGTATTTTCCAACTTCACCGGTTTCAACTCGGCGCAACTCGCGGCCTCAAACGCCTCGGCATCGGGGCCATGCGCCAGCATCGCATTGTGCAGCGTAAATGCGCCCGGCTGCATGCCATGCGGTTTGGCATCGTAAGCGCCGTAAATCAAACCCATAAACTCGGACATGCTGTTGCGGTGAAACCATGGCGGGCGGAAGGTGTCTTCCGCGACTTGCCAGCGTTCGGGGAAGATGACGAAGTCGACATTGGCGACGCCCGGCGTCGATGACGGCGCGGTCAGCACGGTGAAAATCGACGGGTCGGGATGGTCGAACGCCAGCGCGCCCACCGGCGAGAACGCGCGCAAGTCGTATTTGCACGGCGCGTAGTTGCCGTGCCACGCCACCACATCCAGCGGCGAGTGCGTGAGATGGCAAGAGTATAAATCGCCGCCCCATTTCGCCCACAAACGGCCCGGGTTTTCGCGCTCTTCGAAGGCCGCGACCGGGTAACAAAAGTCGCGCGCCGATGCCAAAGCGTTGGCGCCGATGGGGCCGCGCTCCGGCAACGCAAAGCGCGCGCCGTAGTTCTCGCAGATAAAACCGCGCGCATCGGCGTCCAGCAACTTAACCCGAAACACCACGCCGCGCGGCACGACAACGAGGTCGCCGGGCCGCGCATCCAACGCGCCGAACTCGGTGTCGAAACGCAGGCCGCCTTGCTGCGGCACGATGAGATATTCGCCGTCGGCGTTGAACAAATACGCATCGTCCATGCCGCGGTTGCAAATATACACATGCGCGGCCATGCCGCTGCGCGCATCGGCGTCGCCGGCGGTGGTGATGGTGGTCATGCCTTCGATGAAGTTAACCGCTTGCGACGACGGCGGCAACGGCAACGCGTTCCAGCGCTGCGCGCCGATGGGCAGTGCATGCGACTCGCGGCACGGCGCGCTGCGAATCCCACCCGGCGACTCGCGGCGAAACTCGCGCGCGTGTTTGACCGACGGCAAAATGCGGTACAGCCATGAACGCGCGTTGGTCGCCTGCGGCATGGTGAATGCGGTGCCGCTCAACTGCTCGGCGTATAAACCGTAGTTGCACCGCTGCGGCGAGTTGCGGCCGCGCGGCAACGCGTTCGGCAGCGCTTCGGTTTCGAAAGTGTTGCCGAAGCCGGTCATGTACTTAAGTTCGGTCATCGTCATGGCGCGCGTTGTCGCGCGAGCGCGTCGAGCATAGCGTTCGGCTCGCGGTCGCGCCACACGCCGAGGATATGCTGGTCGGGGCGGAACAAAATATAGCCGCCGCTGTTGTCGCCATTGTCGCCTTCGCCGACATAATGTTCGCGCATTAAACTTTGCGCGTCGCGCCAGTCATCGGTCGCGCCGTCGCCGATGTGAATGACATGGCATGCGGCGCCGCGCCCCCGCCTCTCGAAGCGCGGGCGTTGATACGCGGCGACGGTGTAGTCGCGGATATGCCGCAGCAGATAACTCGGCGCGCCGCTGCGCGCGTTAACCAGCGGCATGTCGAGCCCGGCATCGCCGGCATGTACGCGCGCGCCGTCCGGATGGTCCGCAAACGGCGCGAAGTCGCGGTACGAGAACGCGCGACTCATGCGCCCGGCGTTGACCATGCGGCGGGCGAAGTCATGCGCGCGCGCCAGGCGCAATACGCGGTCGCGGATGCGTTTGGATTTTTGCGTCTTCGGCGTCATGAAATCGGTGGTGCGCGCGGCGTTGAGAATGTCTTCATCGGCCGCGGCCGCGCGCTCGGCGTGGTAACCGTCCAGCAGCGCATCGCCGGCCCGGCCGTGGATGACTTCGGCCAACTTCCAGCCCAAGTTGTCGCTGTCTTGAACGCCGCCGTTGCCGCCGCGCGCGCCGAACGGCGAGACCACATGCGCGCTGTCGCCGGCGAACAACATGTTGCGGTGGCGGAAGCGCTCGATGCGCCGGCAGGTGAACACATACACCGAACGCCACACGATGTCGAAGTCGGGGCCGTCGGGGCCGAGGAAGGCGCGAATGCGTTTGCGCACCGTGTCTTGGTCGCGGTCGAGACGCAGTTGCGCTTCGGATACATCGGCGGCGGCGCCGCGCGCGGTGTTCAACTGAAAATCCACCCGCCATATACCTTGCGCCTGCTTGTGCAGCAATGTCGACTGACCGTCATGGAACGGCGGCTCAAACCAGAACCGCCGCTCGCCGGGGAAATCGCCGGCCATCTCGATGTCGGCGATGAGAAACCTATCGTTGAATACTTCGCCTTCGAAACGCAAACCGAGTCGCCGGCGCACCGTGGATTTCGCGCCATCGCATGCGATGAGATAGTCGGCGTCGATGCGGTAGTCGCGTTGGTCGCATTGCACTGTCACTGTGACACCGTCGCCGCCATCGTCTTCTCGATGCCGCGCATCGATTAACTTGTTGCCCCAGCGCAAATCGATGTCCGCATGCTGTTTGCATTGTTCCAGCAACAAGTATTCGCATAACGGTTGCTGCAAGTTGACGAAGAACGGATTCTCCGGGAAGGCGTCCGGCGTGAGACGCTGGCGGTAGATTTCATGTTGTCTGTGGAACACCCGGCCGACTTGCCACTGCACGCCGGTGTCGCGCACCGCATCGCCGATGCCGATGCGGGTGAAGATGTCCAGGGTGCGCCGCGACCAGCACAACGCGCGCGAGCCGTCCGACAACCGGTCATCTTGCTCCAGCACCACGCTGGGGACGCCGCGCTGCGCCAGGTCGATGGCCAAGGTCAAGCCGATGGGGCCGGCTCCGGCGATGACCACGGGGTGCGCCGAGTCGCGGTGGTTGCTGCGCGCAAACCGCAACGCCTCGATTTCGCGCCAGTGCGGGCAGGCGTTCATCGCGCGCGCTACATCAAGATAAACTTCGACCGTCGACCGTCAGCCGTTCAACCGTTCAGTTGCGCCCACATATCCTGGTCGCGCTGCGCGGTCCAGATGCGCGGGTGATCGATGCCTTGCGCTTCGTCGTAGGCGCGCGCGACATTGAACGGCTGGCAGTGTTCGAAGATGGCGAAGTCGCCGAAACGCGGTTGCATCGCCTCGTTGCAGGCGTCGAACGCGTCTTTCAGGTTGCGTTTCTTTGCCACGCTGCGTTTCACCGAATCATACAACGCCGACAAAAAATCGCGGGTCAACTGCACACCCTCGACAATCATCGCTTCATCGGTCAGCGCATCGCCGCGGCCCGGCACCAGCGCTTGTATGTCGAACTGCATCAACTTGTCGAGCGTCGCGGGCCAGTCGTTCAAATGCGCGTCTCCGCAGTAGCACGCCGAGCGGTACTCGACCAAGTCGCCGGAGAACATTACCTTGCTGTCCGGCACATAAACCACCATGTCGCCGGCCGTGTGACCGCGGCCGAGATAATGCAACTGCACTTCGCGCGCGCCGAGATAGACGCGCATCGAGCGGCTGAAAGTGGCGGTCGGCCAGGTGAGTCCGGCGATGCTCTCGTGCCCTTCGAACAAGCGCGGGAATCTTCCGAATTCGGAATCCCAATCCTGCTGCCCGCGCTCCGCGACATACTCGCGTGCGAGGTCGCTCATGATGATTTGCGAGGCGTGATACGCGCCCGCGCCCAACACCCGCACCGCGTGGTAGTGCGTCAACGCGATGTGACTCACCGGCTTGTCGGTGACGCCGCGGATGCGTTCGATGACTTTGGACGCCAGCAGCGGCGTCGCCTGCGCGTCCACCACCATGACCGAGTCGTCGCCGACGATGACGCCGGAGTTGGGGTCGCCTTCGGCGGTGAAACCGTAACAGTTTGAGCCGGCCGGCCCCAGTTCGGTGAAACAGATTTTCTTGTCGCCGAGGTCGCCGGTGGAGGCGAAGTCTTTTGCTTGAGTCATGAGATGAATACTTGCTTCGGTCGTGGGATGAATACCCACCGCAACGCCCGCAGGCGGTTAAGCGGGCGCGGCCTCCCCGGTTCGCGGACCGGGGCAAACTGTTGCGGTTCGGGTTGAACGCGCGGCGGTCACGACTCGCGCTTGACCCGCACCGCCTTGCCTTGCGACCGCGGCAGTTCGCCCGGCGCATGAAAAACCACTTGGCTGCTGATGCCGATGGTGTTTTTGATTCGCGTTTGCAGTTCGTCGCCAATTTGTTGCCGGTGTTGTTGCGCGCCATCGCCGCGCATCTCGACATGCACCAACAGTTCATCGAGGCGGCCCGCGCGCGTGATTTCCAGTTGATAGACCGCCGCCAACTGCGGCAACTGCAGAATCACTTCCTCGACCTGCGATGGATAAACATTCACGCCGCGCACAATCAGCATGTCGTCGCTGCGTCCTTTGATGCGTTGCATGCGGCGCATGGTGCGCGCCGTGCCGGGCAACAACGCGGTCAAGTCGCGGGTGCGGTATCTGACCAGCGGCGTGCCTTGCTTGGTCAGCGTGGTGAACACCAGTTCGCCTTCTTCGCCGTCCGGCAAAACTTGTTGCGTTTGCGGGTCGATGATTTCCGGGTAGAAATAATCCTCCCACACGGTCAAACCGTCCTGCGTCTCCAAACATTCCTGCGCGACGCCGGGGCCCATCACTTCCGACAAACCGTAGATGTCGGTGGCTTGAATCGCGGTGTCGGTTTGCATCGCATCGCGCATGGCAACGCTCCATGGTTCGGCGCCGAAGATGCCGACGCGCAGCGGCCATTGTTTCGGGTCCCAGCCTTGCGCGAGGTATTCGTCGACGATGTTGAGGAAGTACGACGGTGTGACCATGATGATGTCCGGGCGCAAGTCGTGAATGAGTTGCGCTTGGCGCGCGGTCATGCCGCCGGAGACGGGAATCACCGTCGCGCCTAATTTTTCCGCGCCGTAGTGCGCGCCCAAGCCGCCGGTGAACAAGCCGTAGCCGTACGCGACATGCACGACGCTGTTTGCATCGCCGCCGGCGGCGCGAATGCTGCGCGCCATGCAATGCGCCCAGTCGTCGATGTCGCGGCGCGTATAACCGACGATGGTCGGCTTGCCGGTGGTGCCGCTGGAGGCATGCACGCGCACGATGTCGGCCGGCGGCATGGCGAACATGCCGAACGGATAAGCGTCGCGCAAATCCCGCTTGGTGGTGAACGGAAACTTCGACAAATCATCCAGCGACTTCAAGTCATCCGGATGCACGCCGCTTTCATCAAAGCGCGTTCGGTAAAAAGCGATGTTGTCGTAGCAGTGGCGCAGAGACCATTGCATGCGCCGCAACTGCAGCGCTTGCAGTTCATCGACGCTGGCGCGCTCGATGGCATCCAATGGTTCTAAGTTTGGCATGGGGTTTGCAGTGGCGGTGGCGGTGGCGGTGGCGATTTCAATTTCAATCGATGTCGCCAGTCAATTCGACAATCCGACAATCGATTTTTGCGTGGCAAAAGACTGGCCGCGGAACAACGCGATGAGTTGGTCGTCTTGATTGCGCACTTCGATGTCATAAACGCCGGTGAATTGCCCGCGTTTGCGCTCGCGGCCATGCGCGGTTAGCACATCGCCGAGTTGCGCCGGGCGAAGATACTCTATGGCCGCGCCGCCGGCCACCGTCACTCGGCCATAACCGTTGCAACTGCAAGCGAAGGCGGTGTCGGCCAGCGCAAAAATCATGCCGCCGTGGCAGACTTGGTAACCGTTCAGCATGCGCGCCGTCACCGGCATGCGCAGCGTCGCCCAGCCGGCCCCCGCGCCTTGCAATTCCATGCCCAAATCCGCGCTGCATGCATCGCCGCGCAGCATCGCTTGCACGCAAGTTAACGCCCGCGCATCCGCGACATCATCGGCCGGCGTTTCATCATGCGTTGCATCATCCGCGCGCGTCATGTTCATGTTACCTCCCGCTGAACTTGGGTTTGCGCCCGGCGAAGAACGCGTCCACGCCTTCGCGGTAGTCGGCGGTCTGGCCGGCGCGCTGTTGAAATTTTCTTTCCACCTCCAACTGCGCTTCGAAATCATGCGCCGCCGCGCGCGCGAACACGCGCTTGGTGTAACTCAGTCCTTTGGTCGGCGCTTCGGCTAATTGCGCGCACAATGCATCGGCGGCCGCATCGAAATCATCGTCGTCGCAGACCGCCCACGCCAATCCCCATGCCAACGCCTGCGCGCTGCTGATGGTCGCGCCGCGCATTGCCAACGCTTGGGCGCGCCGCACCCCCAACGCGCGCGCCAGCAGCCACGAACTGCCGGCGTCCGGCACCAAACCGATGCGGCTGAACGCCAACACCAGCGACGCCGAACCGCGCATCAGCATGAAGTCGCCGGCCAGCGCCAGACTCACGCCGGCCCCCGCGGCCACGCCGCCCACCGAGGTGACCACCGGCATCGGCAACGCCAGCAACTGGCGCATCAGCGGGTTGTAATATTCCTCCAACATCGCGCCGAGGTCGCCGTCGGCGCCGGCGATGGCCGGGTCGGATAAGTCCTGGCCCGAGCAAAACCCGCGCCCGGCCCCGCCGATGCGCAGCACCCGCGCGTCCGAGTCGGCGGTTTGTTGCACCGCCCGCTTCAACTCGGCCAACATGCCGGCGTTCAAACTGTTGAGCGACTTCGGGCGGTTCAAAGTAATCGCCGCCCGCCGCTCGGTTATGCTGAAAAGAATGTTTTCCATCGCCCGCTCCGTTGCGGGAAAATACCACGAACTTGGTTTTCGGGCAAGATGCCGGCCGCCGCGCGCCGGGCAAATCAATAATCAAACGACAACGCCAGCGCATCGCCTTGCGGCCGGGCTTGGCAGGCGAGGGTGAAGCCGGCGTCGATGTCGGCCGGTTCCAGCGCGTGGTTTTGCGCCAGGGTTGCGCCGCCGCGCAAGATTTTGCACCGGCAGGTGCCGCATACGCCGTCGGTGCAGGCGAACGGCAACGCGATGCGCTGGCGGGCCGCGGCCGCCAGCACCGAGGCATCGTCGGCGTGGAAGTCGAACGCGCGCTGCGCGCCGTTGATGGTGACGCTTACGCGCGCGACCACCGCGGCCGCGCCGCCGATTACATCGCGGGCGCGCGATGCTTGGGATGCCGGCGCATCGAGGCGGCGCGCCGCGGCGAAAACTTCACGGTGAATGCGCGCGGCGGGTGCGCCATGGTCGCGCAAAAAACCCGCGCACGATTCCATCATCGGCGGCGGGCCGCACAAATAACAACGCGCGAAGTCATCCACGCGCAACAAGTTTTTCTCGCGCAACAGGTTCAACGCATCGGCGTCGATGCGGCGGCTGCGCCAGGCCACCGCTTGCGGTTCGCGCGAGGTGAAAAAATGCAACTCGAATCGCGCCATAAACCGGTTCTTCAACTGCATTAAACGCTCCAAAAACATCGTCGACGCGATGCTGCGGTTGGCGTATAACAACAGCGCGGTCGAGTCGGCATGCGCGCCCAAGAATTCTTCCAGCATGCCGATGACCGGTGTGATGCCGCTGCCGGCGGCGATGAACAAGTGGCGCGCGCGCCGGCCGGCCGGGCGCAGATAAAACCGCCCTTGCGGCCGGCTGACCGCCAACTTGTCGCCGGTTTTGCACCGCCGCAACCAGTCGGAAAAAACGCCGTTCGGCAGCAGGCGTACGCCGAGTTTAATTCGGTCCGACGCCGATGCTTCGCAAATCGAATAGGTGCGGTAAATATCTTGTCCATCGATGGCGATTCGCAACGACATATGCTGGCCGCTGCGCCAAGCGATGCGCGCCTCCTCCGGCATCGCCAACTCAAGTACGCGCGAGTCGTCGGTCTCGGCGGCGATGGCGCGAATAGTCGCGGGCAAAAATCCGCCGCTTGCGGTCGCATTCACTTTGGCTTTGGCGTTTGTTGATTTCGCCGCGGTCACTTAAACACCTCGAACGGTTCACTGCAACGCAAACAACGCGCGAATCGTTTGCATGCGGTGGCGCCGAATTCGCTGACGGTCTCAACGTTGTCACTGTCACAGTGCGGACAACGCGGCCCGCTCTCACCGCCGCACACCACCGCGATGCCGTTCGCTTTCAACGCGGCGCGCCCGGCTTCCGTGACATCGCTGGAGCGCCACGGCGGCGAAAGTTCTTTGACCACGCGAAACGCGATACCGGCCGCGCGCAACGCCGCGTCGATGTCGCGCTCGATAACGCTGAACGCCGGGCAGCCGCTGAAGGTCGGGGTGATGACCACCGTGTATTGGCGCGGCGGCCCCTCGCTTTCCTCGACGCGGCGCACGATGCCTAAATCGCAAACCGACACGAACGGCAGTTCCGGGTCGGTCACTTGGCGCAAAATCGCCATGAGGTCCGCGGCTACCATGTCGCCCCCGGATGCCGGCGCGCCAATACTTGCATCTCCGCCAACAGATAACCCAAGTGTTCGGTGTGACGGTTGTGTTTGCCGGACGGATGATGAAACGGCAGCGCTTCGTCCAGCGCCAAACCGAGCGGCCGGAGTTCCGGCAGCACGCTCGCAAGCCACGCGTCTTTCAAGCGCGCAAAGTCGATTTGCAACTGCGCGGTTTGCTCGAAATCCGCGGCGCTAAAAAACTCGCCGCATAACGGCCAGAGTTCATCCAGCGCATCGCGCATGCGCCGCGCGCTTTCCTCGCTGCCATCGACCATCACGCGCATCCAGTGAGTGGAAAACCGCAGGTGGTAATCGACTTCAACCGACGCCTTCTCGGCCACCGCGGCGATGGACGGTTCATCAACTTCCGACAACTGTTTCAACGCCAACCGGTGAAACGCATCATACAAAAACAACTTGCCGGCGGTCATGGCGAAGTCATCGTTCGGCATCTCGACCAACAACAAATTAAAATACTGCGTGTCGTCGCGGAAATACGCCAGCGCGTCCTCATCGGCGTCGACGCCGCGCGCCGCCAGCGCATCGTTCAACAGATTCAACCACAACCGCGCTTGCCCCAGATGGTCCAGGCCGATGTTCGCCAAGCCCATTTCCAGTTCCAGTTGCGGCGCATGCGCGCACCACTCGCACAGACGGTGATTCATAATCAAACCGTTGTCAGCCAGGTGCAGGAGGAATTTTTCCCGCGCGCTGAAGTCGTTGATGTCGCCGATGTCAAACTGCATCATCGTCACCGTTTCAATATTCAATACAGCAGGCCGGGCAGCCACAAACTGACCGCGGGGAACGCGACCAACAGCAGCAAGCGCGCGATGTCGGCGCACCAGAACGGCAGCACGCCGCGGAAAATCTGCTTCGGTGTCAAGTCGCGGATGATGCTCGACAACACGAACACATTCAAGCCGACCGGCGGCGTGATGAGACTGATTTCGGTGATGACCACGACCAGGATGCCGAACCAAACCAAGTCGAAACCCAACTGCGCGACCACCGGAAAGAACAGCGGCACGGTGAGCAATATCATCGACAAACTTTCCAAAATCATGCCGAGCGCGACATACACCAACATCATCAACGCGATGACGAGATACGGGTTGACTTGCTGCGCGCCGATGAACGCGCTCAATTCTTCGACCGCGCCGGTGTTGCTGATGAACCGGGAAAAAATCAACGCGCCGATGAGCAGCGAGAACAACTTCACCGAAGTGACCGCGGTGTTTTTCAGGATGTCGATGAGAATCGTGACGCTCAGCGCGCGCCGGAACAGACTGATTAAGAAACCGCCGAACGCGCCGATGCCGGCCGCTTCGGTGGGCGTGAACACGCCGAAGTAAATGCCGCCCATGATGACCGTGAACAACAGCACGGTGTGGTAGACATTTTTCAGCGCGCGCCATTTGGCGCGACGGTCTTCGCGCGCGCCGGCCGGCGCGATGTTCGGGTTGCGCCACACCACCAACTTGACCGCCGCGACATACAGCACGATGCCTAACAAGCCGGGCAAGAAGCCGGCCGCGAACAACTCGCGGATGCTCTGCTCGGTCATCAAGCCGTAGATGATGAGAATCACGCTCGGCGGAATGAGAATGCCCAAAGTGCTGCCGGCCGAAATCGACGCGCTGGCGAGATGCGTGGCGTAGTTCAAGCGTTTCATTTCCGGATACGCGATGCGGCCCATGGTCGCGGTGGTCGCCAGCGACGAGCCGCACACCGAAGAGAAGCCGCCGCATGCGACAATCGTTGCCACCGCCAGGCCGCCGCGTTTGTAGCCGAAGTACGCCTGCGCCAAACGGTACAAGTCTTTCGACAAGCCGCCTTGCGCGACAAAATCGCCCATCAAAAGAAACAACGGAATCACCGACAACTCGTACGACTGCGTGACCGACACCGCGGTGCGGGCGATGAGATAGACGATGCCTTTCCAGTTGAATTCCCATAAACCGGTCTCGGTAAACAACCCTTGCGTCACCGCAAAACCGAAGAAGCCGACCAAGCCCATAGCCGCGACCAGCGGCATGCGCAGCAGAATCAAAAACAACAACACCGCGAAGCCGGCCAGCGCGACGGTCATCGTTCAACTCCGCGGTTGTCGCCATCGCGCGCGCCGCCGTCTCCGCTTTCGTTACCGCCGCGACGGAAAAGAATTCGCACGCTGAACGCCACCGACAGCAGCAACAAAAACGCCATCACGAACAAGAACACCGCATTCGGCAGTTCCAAAATTTCGGTGACCAACACATCGCGGCGCGCGCGCATGCCGAGCAGAAACAGCCCGTAAGTCAGCGTCAGCAAACACACGCTGACCACGACTTGCACCACGCGGTCGCGGAGGCGTTTGAATTGCGCGCTGAAACGATTCTCCAGCAAGTCGACGGCGATGTGGTCGTTGTTGCGGCACAGCAGCGGAAACGCCGCGAAGATAATCATGCTCAAGCAAATCTCGGTCAACTCGCTGGAGCCGGCCAGCGGCTGGTTAAACACATAACGGCCGATGACATCAACCACCGTGATGAACATCAACAACAGCAGCAGCAACGCCGCGGCCGCCGACAGGATTTGGCTGATTCGATGCTGCATAACCGTCGCCGCGACGCTGCGACCGCGGCCGGCGCGCGGCCGCGGTCGCAACGCGGTTACATGTTTTTCACGCCGCGGTGCAGCGGGAAGGCGGTCGGATGGCGGTAGGTTTTGCTCGCCGCCGGCGCGAACAACGCGGCGCGCGCGCCCGGCTCGCTGGCGACAACCGCATCGGCGCGCACCACCCACAAACTCTCGCCCTCGCCGCGCCGGGTGTATAAATCGCGCGCATGCAGCAGCGCCTCCTCATCCCCGGCCGCGCGCACACTGCCGACATGCTGATGCCCGGCCGCGTGGTGTGCGCGCACGAAAACTTCGTACAGGCGGAACGCGCTCATGGCATGAGGTCATGCGGCGATTGGATGCCGCGGCGCATCGAACCGCCGCGCTTTTTATGCGCGCCGCCGCAACTCAAAACGGATAGGCCCGCGCCAGTCGGCGAAACTCGCGCAATGCGCGCGCCGCATCGACCGGGCGGTCTTCCACCGACTGCAGCCAGTCGCGCTCGATGTCGACGGTCAAGGCGGTGAATTGCGCCACATCGGCGTCCGACCAGTCGACGATTTGCAAGCCGCCGGCCTCGGCCTTGGCGTAACCTTCGATGTCGTTGTTGCTCCACGCGCGCCCGGCCAGCAGCGACAAACTCTCGCCGGACACCGCCATGATGGCCTCGGCGTCTTTGGCGCCGACGCGCTTCAAGAAGTCCGGGTGGATGACGATGCCGAAACTGCCTAAGTACATGCCGGCCGGCGCTTTGTAGATGAAGCGCGTCACTTCATACAAGCGCATGGTGTTCTGCTCGCCGACCGGCATGAACACACCGTCGGCCACGCCCTGCGAGAGAATCTCATACACCTTAGAGCCCGGCGCGGCGATGCCTTTGACGCCGAGCGACTCGGCAATCGGAATCTGAACGCCGCCGCCGATGCGGATTTTTTTGTTGCGCATGTCGGCAAGCGAATCGATGGGCTCGCGCAGCATAATCTGGCCCGGCCCGTGCAGGAACAACCCGGCCAGCGTCATGCCGCGGTGCTCGTTGGCGCGCGCCAAGTACTTTTGGTGAATGCGCCAATACGCCTGCGACGCGGCCTCGGCCTCCGCGCCGAGCAGCGGCAACTCCGCCATCTTGGTCAGTTTGAACTTGCCGGGCAAGTAGCCGTGGAACGACCAGCCGGCATCGTAGTTGCCGTCCTCGACATCGCCGAATATGCCTTTCGGATGCCCTTGGTGGTATTTCAACTGCAACTGCACCCGCCCCTCGGTGGCGAGGTCAATCCACTCGCCCCAAGTTTTCAGCACCACCGCGTTCTGCGGATGCTTCGGGTTCAGCCAGGTGCCGACCGTCATATCCACGGCCGACGCCGCCCCGCTCGCGCCTAACGCTGCGGCCACTAACACGCTTCGATACCAGGTTTTCATCACTGCCTCCGGAGGTGAATTGGAATGCGCCGATTTTACGCCCGACCGAACCGCGCTGTATAGGGGATTCGCGCGCTTTTGTTGCGGGTTTTCGCGGGCGGAATTGTTGCCGGTCAGCGTTGCGCGCCGGCCGTCTGACCGCCCACGGTGGCTTGTGGCATTTTTGGTCGGTTTTGCATTAACATCGGCGGTTGATTCGAGGAGGCGCGGTCGCCGGCCGCAAAACCGCGCCGACTGTCAATCCACCACATGCCGACCATGACTAATTCCTTCGACGCCGTTTACCGGCGTTCCATCGATGACCCGCGGGGGTTCTGGGGCGCGGCCGCGGCGGCGGTGCATTGGTTCACGCCGTGGGACTCGGTGCTGGACGATTCCGAGGCGCCGTTTTACCGCTGGTTCGCCGGCGGGGAGACCAATGTTTGCTACAACGCGGTCGACCGCCATGTCGAAAACGGGCGCGGCGCGCAGGCGGCGTTCATCCACGACAGCCCGGTCACCGACTCGCAGCAGACCGTCACTTACGCCGACTTGCAAGCGCGGGTGGCGCGCTTCGCCGGCGTGCTGGCGGCGCATGGCGTGGGCTTGGGCGACCGCGTCATCATCTACATGCCGATGCTGCCGGAAGCGGCGGTGGCGATGTTAGCGTGCGCGCGCATCGGCGCGATTCACTCGGTGGTGTTCGGCGGTTTCGCCGCCAACGAGTTGGCGGTGCGCATCGACGACGCGCAGCCGAAAGTGATTGTGGCGGCGTCGTGCGGCATCGAGCCGGGCCGGGTGGTGGAATACAAACCGCTGCTGGACGCCGCCATCGCGCGCGCTGAACATCAACCGTCGGCCTGCATTATCTTGCAGCGGCCGCAGGCGCGCGCCGGGTTAATTAAGGGCCGCGATTTTGACTGGCGGGAGGCCGCGGCCGCGGCATCGGACGCCGACTGCGTGCCGGTCGCGGCCACCGAGCCGCTGTACATACTGTACACCTCCGGCACCACCGGCGCGCCCAAGGGCGTGGTGCGCGACACCGGCGGCGGCATCGTCGCGCTGCAGTGGAGCATGCCGAACATCTACAACATGGCCCCCGGCGAAGTGTTCTGGACCGCCTCCGATGTCGGCTGGGTGGTCGGGCATTCGTACATCGTCTACGCGCCGCTGCTGAACGGCAACACCAGCATCATGTTCGAAGGCAAGCCGGTGGGGACGCCGGACCCCGGGGTGTTCTGGCGGATTATTTCCGAGCACAAAGTCAAGTCGCTGTTCACCGCCCCGACCGCGTTTCGCGCGATTAAAAAGGAAGACCCGAACGGCGAGTACTTAAAAAAGTACGACACAAGTTGCCTCGAGTCGCTGTTCCTGGCCGGCGAGCGCACCGACCCGGACACCTTGCGGTGGGCGCAAAACAAACTCGGCGTGCCGGTCATCGACCACTGGTGGCAGACCGAGACCGGCTGGGCGATTTGCGCCAACTGTTTGGGGATTGAGCAACTGCCGGTCAAGGAAGGCTCGCCGACCAAACCGGCCCCGGGCTGGCGGTTGGCGGCGCTGGATTCGGCCGGGCGCGAAGTCAAAGCCGGCGACATCGGCGCGTTGGTCGCCAAACTGCCGCTGCCGCCCGGCACCTTCCCGACGCTGTGGAACGCGCGCCAACGATACTTCGATTCCTACCTCAAAACTTTCCCGGGCCACTACGAGACCGGCGACGCCGGCTACATCGACGCGGACGGTTATGTGTTCGTGATGTCGCGCACCGACGATGTCATCAATGTCGCGGGCCACCGGTTGTCCACCGGCGCCATCGAGGAAGTGCTGGCGTCGCATCCGGATGTCGCGGAATGCGCGGTGATGGGCGTGGCCGACGCCTTGAAAGGCGAGTTGCCGCTCGGCTGTTTGGTTTTGAGCGCGGGAGTCGAGCGCGCGCACGCCGACATCGCGGCCGAGGCGGTGCAACTGGTGCGCGAGCGCATCGGTCCGGTGGCCGCGTTCAAATCGGCCGTGGTGGTGGCGCGGTTGCCGAAGACCCGCTCCGGCAAAATCCTGCGCGGCACCATGAAAAAAATCGCCGACGGTGAGGCCTGGAACATGCCCGCGACCATCGACGACCCGGCCATCCTTGATGAAATCACCGCGGCGCTGCAGACGGTGGGCTACGCGCAGGAATGAAACACGCTTTCATCATGGACCCGCCGGAACGCGTGCGGGCGTACAAAGACACGACTTACTTTCTTATGCGCGCCGCGGCCGAGTGCGGCCACCAAGTGTGTCATCTGCAGCAACACGCGTTGCGCCTTGAGCACGACCGGGTGCGCGCCGCGGTTACCTGGGTGCAAGTCAACGCCGAGCATGCGCGGCCGTTTACGGTGCTGGAACATGGCGACTGCGGCTCCGGCGACAACGGCTCCGGCGACTGTGACCTCGGCGACATGGACGCGGTGTGGATTCGCACCGACCCGCCGCTCGACCGCCGGTATTTTTACGCCACGCTGCTGCTCGACTACCTGCCGGCGACCACGCGCGTCATCAACCGGCCGAGCGGCATTCGCAACTGGAACGAGAAGTTGGCGGCGCTGCATTGCCCGCAATTCTCCCCGCCGACTTTGGTGACCAACGAGCCGGCGCGCATCGTGGCGTTCGCGCAACAACACGGCCGCATAGCGGTCAAACCGGTCGACGGCCACGGCGGAAAAGGCATCGTTTTTTATGGCGGCGACGGTGCCGGTGATGCCGGCGACGGTGACGGTGATGGCGGCGACGGTGATGGTGATGGCGGCGACGACGGTAACGGTCGCGGCGACGGTGGCGACGGTGACGACCGCGCCGCCCTCGACGCCGCCACCGCCGGCGGCCGCAGATGGGTGGTGGCGCAGCAATACCTGCCCGCGGCCCGCGACGGCGACAAGCGCATCCTGCTGTTGGACGGCGAACCGTTGGGCGCGATTTTGCGCGTCCACGCCGCCGGCGCAGAACTCAACAACTTGGACGCCGGCGGCAGCGCGCATCCGGCCGCCATCGACGCGCGCGACGCCGAGATTTGCGCCGCCCTCAAACCCGGCCTGCGCGCGCAAGGCATCCGCTTCGCCGGCATCGACATCATCGGCGGCAAACTCATCGAAGTGAATGTCACCAGCCCGACCGGCCTGCAAGAACTCTGCCGTTTCACCGGCGAAGATTTCCACCACCAAATCATCAAGGCGGTGGAATGAACGCGCGCGATGCGCTATTGACAAGCGGATTTTTGCCTTGTTAGGATGGGGTTATGCGCTTGAACCGCTCGCCAATACGCGACCGGCGCAACCGCAGTCGCCAAAACGCAACCCCGATGACGCAACCCCGATGAAAATGAATCCCGCCGACTTGAATGAAACCGCGCCGGCCGAGGTTTCCCATGACGCGCTGCGGCGTCCGCTTTCCCGCGCCGAGCGGGACGCGCTGGGGGGCGACTGGAGCGCGGATGATGTCATCGCCGCGCTGAACGAATGCCTCCAAAACCCGGCCGTCGTTGCATCGGCCGAGCAAAAAGCGATGCTGGATTTGGCGGCATGCATTCAGATTCAGGAAGCGCTGGAGTCGCATTTGTTGGACGCGGAAAGCGGCGCCATTCCCGAGTTCGTCAGGCAAACCGAGCGCGCGGTTGAATACTTCGACAAGCAGTTGATGTGACCGGGCGGGAACGATGAACGAATCCATTCAAGAAACGGGAACTCCCGAACAACAGCCGGGTTTGGGCCGCGACGACTCGCCGCAACCGCTGGCTTCGATATTCTGATGTATGCGGGCATTTTCACGGCCGGCGGCGCGGGCGGTTACGGCCTGAAAAGTTGGCGGAGCCGGGGCCGCGGTTGACGCGCCCCGCCGGCCGGGGCGCCGAGATGATTGCCGCATCATAACCCACCTTTTTATGCCGAAACCAAAGAGTGGAAAACATGAAATTTCGAGAAACACTGAAACAATTTGACGCATTGCGTGACGGCGACTTAATGCAGTCCCGCACGGTGGACAACATCGAGCCGGAGTATGCGGGCGAGTGGCCGATGCGTCTGGATGAGTCCGTTCGCAAAGCGCTGAACGAATCGGTTCATCGACCATACCGCCATCAAGTCGCCGCCATCGATAAAGCGCTGGACGGCGCTGATGTGGTTATGGAGTCGCCGACGGCCAGCGGAAAAACGCTGGCTTTTGCTGCGCCGATGTTCGATGCCGTCAAGCGCCATCGCGGGTCGAATGCGCTGATGATTTACCCGATGAAGGCGTTGGCCTTTGACCAACGAATGCAGATTCAAGGACTTTGCAAAAATCTTAAAATTGGATCATGGCCATATGACGGCGACACTTCGGATGAAGAGAAAAAAGTCATCAGAGAAAGCCCGACAGCGGTGCAAATTTTGTTGACCAACCCGGAATACCTTAATACCTCATTTTGCGGCTGGAATGAGATATGGGCAAAATTCCTGCAGAATCTGCGCTATGTAATCATCGATGAAATGCACGAATATCGCGGATTTTTCGGTTCAAACATGTCGCTGTTATTGCGGCGTTTCTTTCTGTTGCTGGAGCGTGTTGGCGCGTCCCCGCAAGTGTTTCTTTCAACCGCGACTTGCGCCAACCCACAAGAACACGCTTTGGCGTTAACCGGCCGCGAAAACGTCAGTTTGGTTTCCGCGAAAGACGTCATCCGTCCGCGGCGGCATTTTATGTTTGTCAAGCCGCAAATTCCGGATTATAAATATTTGGATATTCTTCGATTACGCGCCCAGAACGCCGCTTTGGCCGCCCTCAATGACGGGCTGCAGGTGTTGGTGTTTTGTCCGTCCAAACGGTTCTTGGAAGAAGCCTGTCGCGGCTGCAAAGATGAAGCCGAAAAGCGCGAACTGGAAAAGGAGAAGATAGTCACTTTTCACGCTGACATGAAAAATGATGACCGCCAAAAAATTCAGGAGAAAGTAAAATCCGGTGAAATCAACATCGTATTCACCACCAACGCGCTGGAACTGGGCGTGGACATCGGCGGCCTGGATGGAATCATCTGCATGGGGTTTCCGTCCAGCATCATGTCCGCTTGGCAGCAAATCGGGCGGGCCGGGAGGCGATGGGACAAAGACGCGTTCGTGCTGTTCTACGCGATGAATGACCCCATCGACCAATTTTTCGGAGGCAACTTGAGCGCTTTCTTGAACAAGCCTTTCGACCAATTGGTGATTGACCCGGCCAACGAGGAGTTGATAAGCCGCCACCTTCCGTCGCTTTGCGCGGAAACCGGCGGAAATTTGAATCCGTTCGATGAAAAAATTCTCGGCCCGGAATTTTACAAGTTGGCAACAACCAATATGGGGAAGCCGGCCAAAGGATACCGTCCGCAACATGGGTTGAGAATGCGCGGAGGCATCGGCAAATCATATGAACTGAAAGCGGGCAGTCAAAAACTCGGGCAAATTTCGGAGGCACGACGATTTCGAGAAGCGTACATCGGCGCTATATTCACTTTCGTCGGGAAAAAATACCGTGTTCATTCGCACGAGGAGAACGCTGTTGTTCTGGAAAACGCCGACCCAAACGCGAGAACGGAGCCGAGTTTTTATACGAGTTTGAATTTGCCCACCACGGGACCCTTCAATGGATACCGCTATGGGGACCTTGAAATTTGTTACGGGTCGCTGTCCATTGGCAGCAACTTCCACGGTTACAAACTGCTCAACGAGGAAACCGGAGAGGAGATTAAGAGGGAGGGAAATCACTTGTCGTATTATCAAGATAAACTGCATGCTTTTTGGATGCATGTTCCGCCCAGTGAAGATTCCGCGGGAATTGGCGCGTTGGAACACATGCTTCGGGTCGGGGCAATGTTCGTCATCCCGGCGGACCGATTTGACACCAGTACCTATTCGAAAACGGGCGATGATTTGTCCATCTATTACTACGAAAATTATTCCGGGGGCATCGGTGTCGCCAAGAAACTGTTTCAGGAGTGGGAACAAGCGTTGCGCAAGGGGATGGAAATCGCCGACCATTGCGGATGCTCATCGGGATGCCAAAACTGCATTGAACCGGCGAAATCCTACAATATGAGCAATTCAGAAATCGACAAAGCGCAGGGCATGATTCTGGCGGACGAGTTGTTCGCCATGGTGGCAAACTGCCCCGATGAGGAATGGCGTGACGGCATGTGGATGAAACTTGATCCAAAATAACAAAGCAAACGATGGAGTCAAAGATGAGGTTTAGCGAGGCGATGAAAAGTATGGTCGCATTCGCTCCTTGTTCCGTGTCGTTGCACGGGGCAGTCTATTCTGTCGTCCGGAAAAATTCGCCGGGAGCGGATTTTCGCGCAAGCCCGAAAGGTTTGGAGCGGGGCGCTCCAAACAATGACGACGATAGTTCGCCAACGTTTTTCTCCGCTTCGCCAAACCCATCCGCCCGCTGACCCATGCTCGCGTATATCATTCGTCGTTTGCTGCTGGTGATTCCGACTTTGTTCGGGATTATGCTGCTGAACTTCGCCATCATTCAGTTCGCGCCGGGCGGGCCGGTGGAGCAGGCGATTGCCGAGTGGCAGGGGCATGCGGTGGACGCGACCAGCCGTTTCGCCGGTAGCGGCGCTGATGTGCAAGGCGGGCAAAGCGCTGCGCCTGCCGTGGAAAGTGGCGGCGGCGTCAGCACGAGTAAATACCGCGGCGCGCAAGGATTGCGCCCGGAAATCATCGCCAAAATCGAGAAACAATTCGGCTTCGATAAACCGGCGCACGAGCGTTTCTTTGACATGCTGTGGAACTACGCGCGGTTTGATTTCGGCGAGAGTTATTTTCAGAACCGCCGCGTGGTCGATTTGCTGATTGACAAACTGCCGGTGTCGATTTCCTTGGGGTTATGGACGACATTGATTGCATTTTTGATTTCCATCCCGTTAGGCATTCGCAAGGCGGTGCGCGACGGCTCAAAGTTCGATGTGTGGAGCAGTAGCGTCATCATCGCCGGTTATGCGATACCGAGTTTTTTGTTCGCGATTATTCTGATTGTGCTGTTTTCCGGCGGTCGGTATTTCGACTGGTTCCCGTTGCGCGGTTTGACTTCCGATGGCTGGGAAGCGATGCCGTGGTGGCGGCAAATCATCGATTACTTTTGGCACATCACATTGCCGGTGTTGTCCATGGTCATCGGCAGTTTCGCTGTCCTCACCATGCTGACCAAGAATTCATTCCTCGACCAAATCAAGTTGCAGTATGTGCAGACCGCGCGCGCCAAGGGCCTGCCGGAAAACCGCGTACTGTACGGCCATGTATTCCGCAACGCCATGCTCATTGTCATCGCCGCTTTTCCCGCCATATTCATCAAAATCTTGTTTACTGGTGTGCTGTTGATTGAGGTGATTTTTTCGCTGGACGGCTTGGGTTTGCTGGGGTTTGAGGCAACCATCAACCGCGACTACCCGGTTATCTTCGCGGTGCTGTACATCTTCACGCTGATTGGCATGCTGATGCAAATTGTGCGCGATGTGATGTACACGATTATCGACCCGCGCATCGATTTCGAGTCGCGGCAAGCGTAAAACAATGCGCGCCATTGATGCCGAGGATGCAACCGCGCCGCGCGTGTTCGGCGTGACCGTCTCGCCGCTCAATGCGCGCCGATGGCAAAACTTCACCGCCAACCGCCGCGGCTTCTGGTCGCTGTGGATTTTCCTCGCGCTGTTCACGGTCACCTTGTTCGCGGAATTGGTCGCCAACGACAAGCCGTTGTTGGTGCGTTATAACGGCGCTCTCCATGCGCCGGTGTTGTTCGCCTACACCGAGACCGACTTCGGCGGCGAGTTCGACTTGGAGGCCGACTACCGCGACCCGTACATTCAAGATTTAATCCGCGCCGACGGCTGGCTTTTATGGCCGCCGATTCCGTTCGCCTACGACACCATCGACTACGAACTGGAATCTGCATCGCCGGCCCCGCCGTCCGCGCGCCACTGGCTCGGCACCGATGACCAAGCGCGCGATGTATTGGCGCGGGTGATTTACGGCTTTCGCATCTCGGTGCTGTTCGGCTTGGCGTTGACGCTGCTGAGTTCGGTCATCGGCGTGGCCGCGGGCGCGGTGCAGGGTTACTTCGGCGGCTTAACCGATTTATTCATGCAACGCTTCATCGAAGTCTGGGAGGGCCTGCCGGTTTTTTATCTTCTCATCATCATGGCCTCGGTCATCGTGCCGGGCTTCGCCAGTTTGTTGATTCTCATGCTGTTGTTCTCGTGGACCGAATTGGTGGCGGTGGTGCGCGCCGAGTTTTTGCGCGTGCGCAACTTCGAATACATTCGCGCCGCGCGCGCGTTGGGGGTGTCGGATGCGCGCATTATGTACCGTCACCTTCTGCCGAACGCGATGGTCGCCACCTTAACCTTTATGCCGTTCATTCTTAGCGGCTCGGTGATTACGCTGACCGGTCTCGACTTCCTCGGCTTTGGTCTGCCGTTCGGTTCGCCGTCGTTGGGCGAGTTGTTGCTCCAAGGCAAAAACAACCTGCAAGCGCCGTGGCTCGGCATCACCGGCTTCGTGGTCATCGGCGTGATGCTGTCGTTGCTGGCATTCATCGGCGAGGCGGTGCGCGACGCGTTTGACCCGCGCAAGTTGTTCGAATGAAACCATTGCTCACGGTCGAAGACCTGTCGGTCAGTTTCCGCACGCGCGCCGGGCGGCGCGAGACCGTCACCGACGCGGTCAAGCAAGTCGGTTTCGAGTTGCACGCCGGCGAGACCCTGGCGCTGGTCGGCGAGTCCGGCGCCGGCAAATCGCTGACCGCGCTGTCGGTGCTGCAACTGTTGCCGTACCCGCAGGCGTTTCATCCCGGCGGTTCGATTCGCCTCGGTGCCGGCGCCAATGAAAAAGAATTGCTCGGCGCCGATGAAGCCACCATGCAGCGCATTCGCGGCAACGACATCGGCATGATTTTCCAGGAGCCGATGAGCGCGCTCAACCCGCTGCATGTCATCGAAAAACAAATCGGCGAATCGCTGGCGTTGCACCAAGGCATCACCGGCGAGTCGGCGCGCCGGCGCATCCGCGAATTGCTGGAACAAGTCGGCATCGACGCGCCGCAGACGCGCCTCGGCGCATGGCCGCATCAGTTGTCCGGCGGTCAGCGCCAGCGCGTGATGATTGCGATGGCGCTCGCCAACCGCCCGAGCATTTTGCTTGCGGATGAGCCGACCACGGCGCTGGATGTCACCGTGCAAGCGCGCATCTTGAAGTTGCTGAAAGACCTGCAGCGCCGCCACAACTTGGGCATCCTGCTCATCACTCACGACCTCAACATGGTGCGCCAAGTCGCCGACCGGGTGCTGGTCATGCAAGGCGGGCGCGTGGTCGAGCGCGGCGCGACCGCGCGCATCTTCACCGCCGCGCGCGAGGCGTATACGCGCGCACTGTTGGCCGCCGAACCGCCGCCCGCCCCGCCCGCGCCGCCGCCCGCGGGCGAGGAAGTGTTGCGCGTGGAAAACTTGAAGGTACAGTTTCCGATTCGGCGCGGCTTGTTGAAGCGCGTGGTCGGCCACACCACCGCGGTCAGCGGCGCGTCGCTCAAGTTGCATGCCGGGCGCAGCCTCGGCGTAGTCGGCGAGTCCGGCTCCGGCAAAACCACGCTGGCGTTGGCGACGCTGCGGCTGCTGGAATCGAGCGGGCGCATCGTGTTCGACGGCCAGCCGCTGGCTCAGTTGTCGCGCCCGGCCATGAAGGCATTGCGCCGGCGCATGCAAATCGTGTTTCAAGACCCGTTCGGCTCGCTGTCGCCGCGCATGTCGGTCGGCGAAATCGTCAGCGAAGGCTTGGACGCGCATGGCTTGAGCCCCGACCCCGGCGCGCGCGACCGCCGCGTAGTCGACATCCTGCGCGAAGTGGACATCGACCCCGCGGCGCGGTTTCGTTACCCGCATGAATTCTCCGGCGGCCAGCGCCAGCGCATCGCCATCGCCCGCGCGTTAATTCTCGAGCCGAAGATGCTGTTCCTGGACGAGCCGACCTCCTCGCTCGACCGCAGCGTGCAAGTGCAAGTCCTGGCGCTGTTAAGCCGCATACAACGCGCGCATGGCCTGGCGTATATTTTTATCTCGCACGACTTAAGCGTGGTCCGGTCGCTGGCCGATGAACTCATGGTCATGCGCGGCGGCGATGTCGTCGAACAAGGCGACGCCCGCGCCATCTTCGCCAATCCGCAGCATCCATACACCCGCGAGTTACTAACCGCGGCGTTTGCGGTCGATGCGTGAGCGACATAAAATACCCCGCATGAAAACCGTCGCCCAAGCCGCCGCGCATTCGCGCGCCGGCAAGGCAACAGTAAAAAAGCGTACCGTCACGGCACGGTTAAAACCGTCGCGCGCGGTTCGGGTCGGCGACGGACAAATCCTCACCGGCGATGCGTTGCAAGTTTTGCCCGGTTTGGAATCGAACAGTGCGCAAGTCGTGATTGCCGACCCGCCTTATTACCGGGTGCTGGATGAAGCGTGGGACAACGAATGGCGAACCGCGGACGATTACTTGCAATGGACGCTGCGGTGGGCGCGTGAATGCAAACGCATTTTGCGCGATGACGGTTTGCTGTATATCTTCGGTCAGTTGGGGAAACGCGAACATATCTGGCTGCATACTTGTTCGTTGCTGGCGAAGGAGATGCAGTTCCATGACATGCTTATCTGGGACCGCGCGGTGGGGTACAACGAGCGGCGCGATTCGTTCACGCCGCAGTATGAGATGATTTTGGTTCTGCGCCAGTCGGCCGATGCCAAACCGTACTTCGACAAAGACGCGGTGCGAATTCCGTACGATGAGAAAAAAATCGCCGCTTATCTCGGCGACAAAAGATACCAAGACAAGCAAGCGCGAGAAGCGCACTTGCGCAAGGGGAAATACGCCACCAATATTCTGCGCGTGCCGTCGTTGAAGGGTTCTTCCAAAGAAAAAGTCGGGCATCCATCGCAAAAACCGGTTGCGTTAATCGCGCAATTGTTGCGCGCCAGTAGCCGCGAGTCTGACTTGGTTCTCGACCCGTTCCTCGGCAGCGGCAGCACCGCCGCGGCCGCGGAAGTTAACAACCGAAGATGGATTGGCGTCGAGAAAAATCCGGAGTATGTGGAAATTGCCAAGCGGCGAATTGAGGCGGGGAATGCGCAAAAGAAATTCAAACTGGTTTGATTGTTCTCAACAGCCATCAAGTTGTTTTGAAAACCTTCCCCGTCCAAAAACCAAAATCGCTTCGCGCTGCATCACATTGTATAAACCATAAATCAGTTTATCGACATGATGCAGCAGTTTGAATCCGAGTTGCGCGAAAGTGTCGATGCAGTTGTCCGCCGTGCGCACTTTTTGTCCGTTCACGGTGGCGTCGCCGATAACGATGGCGACTTTTCCCGCGGGCTTCAGCACCCGGGCGATTTCGGCGTACGCCGCGCGCATGTCTTGTTCGTAGAGTCCGATTTTATCGCCGCCTTTTCCGCGCACACCGATGAACTCGTCGCGGATTTTCGCCAAGTCATAACCCAATGCCTGCAGCGAATGCGCGTCGTTTTCCACATAGTTGAGCGCCAACGAATACGGCGGCGATGTAATCACGCCGTCGACGCTGCGGTCCGGCAACTGCAAGCGGCGGGCGTCGCCTTGGCTGATGTCCGCGGGCGTTGGCGAGACGCCGACTTCCGCGCATGCGTCGCGCATCAAGCGAACGCTTTGAATCATTTTTTCCCGGTTGCTGACTAACATCGCATCGAAGTCGCGACTCCGCCGGGCGCTGTCGCTGGTCGCAATCATGCGCGCCAGCAACTCAAAACTTTTCACCGGGTCTTCGATGCAGTTTTGCGCGCCGGCATCGCCGCTTAGTTTGCCGAACAGTTGGTTGTCCAAGTACGCTTTCTCGATGGTCGGAAAGTGATGCACCGCATTGCTTTTCACGGCGCTGATGAGAACGCACAGCGGCGAGATGTCGAAGCCGATGACGCGCAAGTTAAGCAGCGCGCCTTCCACCGCGGTTGTGCCGCTGCCGATAAACGGGTCCAGCAAAGTGTCGCCTTGTTTCAAGCCGATGATGTTCGCCAGCGCGCGAATCATCTGCGGATGATATTTGCCTTTATACGGATAAAACCAGTGCGTGATGTATTGATTGAAAGCGCGGGTGATGTTGTGCCGGGTGAGTTTGGCGTAGTCGGATTCGATGCCGTGGTTATCGCCGCCGGCGCCACCGACGCCACCGATATAGGCGGCGCGTTTAAGAATTGTTTTAATCGCGCCGTTGTCTTCGACGGTGAAAGCGCGAAAGTCATTCAAGATGCGCGCCCGCGGCGCAAACGATTCCAGTTCCAACCGGGCTAAATGCAGTTCATACAAGAACTGGACATTCGGCAACAGATTAAGAACGCGCTTTTTGGCGCGGGACGATTCCCCGACGCGCGGATGCGCGGTGGCTTGGGCGACGGTTGGCATGGTTTTCATGCGCGGGATTTTATGTTGCTCACGCATCGACTGCAAACGCCGCGGTTTTGGCGAGGGGGGCGCGGGCGTTCGATACTCATGGCGGGTGGCCGGGTTTCTTCGCGGGTTTGGCGACATCGATGCGGAGGTAGGTGGCGCGCAGGTGCAGCGGTGAGACGGCGTGTTGCAGGCCGCGGGCGGCGGCGATGCGGGCGATGTTGGCGGCCTCGGGGTGGCGGCCGGGCAACCATTCCAACGCCGCTTTGCTTAACGACTCTTGCAACGCCGGCCGGTGCAACGACTCTTGCATCGCCGGCGCGTTTTCCAACGACTCTTGCAACGCCGTACGGTGCAGCGACTCTTGCAGCACCGGCGCGTTTTCCAACGCCGTCAACAGCGCCGGCGCGTGGCGGTCCCAGCCGCTGCCGATGCCGGTGAGGTTGGCGGGCGCGTTGGTTTTGGCGATTGCGGCGAAGGCCATTTCGCCTGCATCGCCGGGCGTTGCCAAGGCCGGTTCGATGAGCGCGCCGGCCGTACTGTACAGCCCAAAGTACACCTGCTCCATGCGCGCGTCGATGGCCGGCAGCGCGAGGGTTGCGCCGGCGCCGGCCGCATCGCCATCGCCCACGCCAACGCCGCCGGTCGCATCGCCATCGCCCGCGCCAACACCGCCAGCCGCATCACCAACACCGTCAGCCGCGCCAACATCGCCACCGTCGCCGCCACCGGACTCGTCGCCGCCGGATTCCCCGCCATGCCCCGGCCGCAAAACCGCCGCCGCTAAGGCCTCCAGCGAATTCACCGGAATCACCGTCAAGTCAGCGCCGTACGCCAGGCCTTGCGCGACGCCGATGCCGATGCGCGCGCCGGTGAATGCGCCGGGCCCGACATCCACGGCCAGCGCGTCCAAGTCGCGCAACGCCAGGCCGCGCGCGCGCAACACTTCCTGCGCCATGCCCAACACCCGGCGCGAGTGGCGGTTGGCGGCCACCTCGAAGCGTTGCTCGAGCGTGCCGCGCGCGAGCAGCGCCACCGAGCAGGCTTCGGTGACGGTGTCGAGCGCGAGGATGTTTAAGTCAGTTGCGCTCACCGTCACCGCCTTCGCCGTCGCCATCGCCGAAATCGCCGGCGCTTTCGCCGCTACCGGACTCACCGTCACCGCCCCCGCTTAACAGACTGCGGGGGTGACGGGGATGGATGCCACCGTCGCCGTCGCCACCACCCCCACCAAAAAACCCCGCCACATCCCCGATGCTGCGCGTCACCGGCATGTCCGGCAGGTTGTCGCGGAACCACCGGCCGTAGCGCTGCGACACGATGCGCGGGTCGCACAATACCAGCACGCCGCGGTCGCTCTCGGCGCGAATCAGCCGTCCCGCGCCCTGCTTGAGCGCGAGCACCGCCTGCGGAATTTGGATGTCGACGAACGGGTTGCCGCCGGCTTCGGCGCAGGCCTGGATGCGACTTTTCAGCACCGGGTCGGCCGGCGAGGCGAACGGCAGTTTGTCGATGACCACGCACGACAATTCCTCGCCGACCACATCCACGCCCTCCCAAAAACTCGCGGCGCCGAACAGCAGCGCGCGGCCGCTGCGGCGAAACCGCGCCAGCAACTCGGTCTTCGGCGCGTCGCCTTGCAGCAGCAGCGGCCAGTCGCAGTCGTCGCGCGCCGCCAACCGCCGGTGCGCGCGGTGCATCATCTCGTAACTGGTGAACAGGCAGAACGCGCGGCCGCGCCCGGCGGCCGCGACTTGGGCGATGACCGAGGTCAACGCCTCGGCGAATTCATCAGTGCGCGGGTCCGGCATGTCCGGCGGCAAGTACAGCAGCGCGTTGGCGCGGAAGTTGTACGGACTCTCCCACCGCCGGGTGTGCGCGTCGTGCAAACCGAGGCGCTCGCAGAAGGCCGAGAAATCGTCGCCGACCGCCAGCGTGCCGGAGGTGAAAATCCACGCGGCCGGATGCGCGGCGCGCATGGCGGCGAAGCCGGCGCCGATGTCGAGCGGCGTGCTGTGCAGGCGAAATCCGCGCTCGGCGATTTCCGCCCACCGCACATGCGCGCTGTCGTGCGCGTGCAGCCAGGCGTCGAGGTGCGCCTGAATTTCCCGGCAGCGCTCGTGGCAACGGCGCAGGCCTTCGCCGGCCGGGGCCGCGGCCTCCAGCGCGAGTTCAAACGCCGCCAGCGCTTCGGTCAAGGCCGCGCAGGCCGAGTCGAAGGCGGCGCTTTGCAATGCGTCGAAATCCACCGACTGGCCGGCATGGGTTTGGGTGGCGGCGCGCATGCGTTGCAACGCCAGTTCCGTGGCCGCGACGGCCGGGGTTAAATCCACGCCGCTTTTTTCGTCGCGTTCGGCGGCCGCGGCGTCGCGCGCCAGTTCCGCCACCCGGCCGCCGGAGACCGAGAAGCCGAAGAACCTGGAGGCGGTCTCGGCGATGTGGTGCGCCTCGTCAAAAATCACCGCATCGTGCTGCGGCAGGAGTTCGCCGAAGCCCTCGGCTTTCAGCGTCAGGTCGGAGAAAAACAGGTGGTGGTTGACCACCACGATGTCGGCTTGCAGCGCGCGATGGCGGGCCTTGACCACGAAGCAGTTTTTGAACTCCGGACAAGCGCCGCCGAGGCAGTTGTCGGCGGTGGAGGTGACGCGCTTCCACAACGGCGACTCCTCGCCGAGCGCCGCGACTTCGGCGATGTCGCCGCTTTTGGTGGCCGCCGCCCATTGCTCGATGACGGTGAATGATTCGGCGGCGGCCGCGGTTTCGGTTTCCGTTTTCGACGCGGGTTCGGCCGCGGGTTCGGCGTCGGCCGGCTGCTCCGGCGCTTTCGGTCCCTCCGGTAATTCGAGTTGCCGCTGTTCCAGTTTAAGACGGTGGCGGCACAGGTAATTGGCGCGGCCTTTCAGCAGCACCGCGCCCAACGCCACGCCCAACGCGCGCGCCACTTGCGGCAGGTCGCGCTGGAAGATTTGGTCCTGCAAGTGGCGGGTGGCGGTGGAGATAATCGCGCGCCGGCCGCTCAGCAGCGCCGGCGCCAGGTAGGCGAAAGTCTTGCCGGTGCCGGTGCCGGATTCGACCACCAACACGCCGCCTTCTTGGCCGCTTTCCGGCCCGCCGCCGGCCAGCGTTTCCTCGACCGCCGCCGCCATTTCCTGCTGCGCGGCGCGCGGGGTGAAATGCGGCATGGCGCGGTGGAACACGCCGCCGTGGGCCAAGGCCTCGGCCGCGGTGGGGGCGGCCGCGAGCGCGGCTAACGAGGCGTCGACCGGTGCCGGCGCCGTCGCCGAATCCACCGTCACGGCATCGACCATCGCCGGCACCGTCGTGGAATCCACCGCCGCGGCAGCGCTCACGGCGGCCGGCGAATCGAGCATCGCCGGCGCGCCATCCGCGGCCGCGCCCGGCTCAGGAATAGCCGTGTTCGGGGCCGGGGAAGGCGCCGCTTTTGACCGCTTGGACATAATCCGCCAGCGCGCCCGGCACGCCACCGGCCTGGCCTTTGAGGAAGTCCTTGACGAACTTCGCGGTTTGGCCCGGATACAAGCCGAGCGCGTCGTGCCACACCAAAATCTGGCCGTCGGTGCCGGGGCCCGCGCCGATGCCGATGACCGGCGCCTCCACCGCCGCCGCCAACTTCGCGCCCAACGCCGCCGGCACGCACTCGATGAGAATTACGCGCGCGCCGGACGCCTGCAGCACTTGCGCTTCGTCGATAATCGCCTGGCCCTGCGCCGGGTCGCGCCCCTGCACGCGGTAGCCGCCGAGGTGGTTCACCGACTGCGGCATCAACCCCAAGTGCGCGCACACCGGAATGCCGCGCTCGCTTAACAGCCGGGTGGTCTCGGCCAACCACGCGCCGCCTTCGAGTTTCACCATCTGCGCGCCCTCGCGCATCAAAATCGCGGCGTTTTCCAAACTGCGCGACTCGGAGTAATAACTCATAAACGGCAAGTCGGCCATCAGCAGCGCGCCCTGCTTCGCGCGGCGCACGCAACGCACATGGTAGGCGGTGTCGTCGATGGTCACCGGCAAACTGCTGTCGTGGCCCTGCACCACCATGCCGAGCGAGTCGCCGACCAACAACACCTCGACGCCGGCGCGGCCCGCGGCCACCGCGCTGCTGAAATCGTACGCGGTCAGCGCGACGATTTTCTCGCCGGCCGATTTCATCCGCGCCAGGGTGGTGACGGTGATTTTGTCGCGGTTCAATCCACCAAGTCCTCAAAGAAGGTTTTGATTTTGTTGCGCCACGAAGAACTGCGCGGCGCGTGACGGTGGTCGGCGGCGGCCAAACTTTGGTCGAAGTGTTTCAGCAATTCTTTCTGCTTCGCGGTCAAGTTGACCGGCGTCTCCACCACCACCTTGCAATACAAATCGCCCTGCCGGCCGCTGCGCACATTGCGCACGCCCTTGCCGCGCAGGCGGAAGATTTTCTCCGACTGACTCTCGGCCGGCACTTTGAGGTTGGCGCGCCCGGACAGGGTGGGGATTTCCAGCGAACCGCCCAACGCCATGGTGGTGAAACTCACCGGCACTTCGCAGTACAAATTGTCGCCGTCGCGCTCGAAGATGGCGTGGCGGGCGAGGCGCACCTGTACGTACAGGTCGCCGGCCGGGCCGGCGGCCGCGCCTTCGCCCTCGCCGCTTAAGCGCACTTGGTCGCCGGCGTCGACGCCCGCGGGGATTTTCACCGACAAGGTTTTTTCCTCGCGCACCAGCCCGCCGCCGCCGCACGACGCGCACGGGTCGGTGATGAGGTCGCCGCGGCCGCGGCACTGCGGGCAGGTTTGCTGCACCGAAAAGAATCCCTGCTGCATGCGCACCTGGCCGCGGCCCTCGCAACGGTTGCAGGTCTGCGGCTTGGAGCCGGGCTTCGCGCCGGAGCCGCTGCAGGCGGCGCACTGCACCCGCTTCGGCACGCGGATTTCCTTCTCCACGCCGTGCACCGCCTCCTCCAGCGTGAGTTCCAAAGCGTAGCGGAGGTCGGCGCCGCGGGCGCGCCGCGGGCCGCCGCCGCCGCCGAAAATATCGCCGAACATGTCGCCGAAAATATCGCCAAAACCGGCCGCGCCGGGGCCGCCGGGCCCGCCGAAACCGGCCCCCGCCGCGTCTACACCGGCGTGGCCGAACTGGTCGTACGCGGCGCGTTTGCGCGCATCGCCGAGCACATCGTACGCTTCCTTCGCCTCCTTAAATCGGGCCTCGGCGGCGGCGTCGTTCTGCGTGCGGTCGGGATGGTATTTCATCGCCAAGCGGCGGTACGCCTGCTTCAACGCCGCATCATCGGCGTTGCGGTCGACGCCGAGGACTTCGTAGTAGTCGCGCTTGGCCATGGTGGTTTGCGTCAAAAGCGGCGGCGGTTCGACGGTTTGCGACGGTGTCGGCGATTGGCGACGGTGTCGGCGGTTTGCGACGGTTGGCGACGGTGTCGGCGGTGGCTCGACGGTTGGCGACGGTGTCGGCGATTTCGGCGGGCCGGGCGCGGGCGGCGCGCGCCGGTTATCCGGGCCGGTCCGCCGCAAACCGTCGACTGTTGTCGACTGTCGCCGAGCGTCGCTGACTGTTGCCGCCCGTCGCCGCGCTGTCGTCGCCTGCCGTTTAAGTTTTCTTGTCTTGGTCGCCGACTTCCTCGAACTCGGCGTCGACCACATCATCGCCGGACTGGGCGGAGCCGTCTTTGCCGGCACCGTCACCGGCACCGTCACCGTCACCGCCGGCACCGTCACCGGAACCGTCACCGCCGGCATCCGATGCCTGCGTGTACAACTGCTCGGCGAGTTTGTGGCTGGCTTGGGAAAGCGTTTGGGTCTTCGCCAAAATCGCCTCCTTGTCGTCGCCTTTCAGCGCCTCTTCCAACTCGGCGGCCGCGGACTCGATGTTCTGCTTGTCGCCGGCGTCGAGTTTGTCGCCCAACTCGCCGACCGATTTGCGCGTGCCGTGCAGCAGCGCTTCGGCCTGGTTGCGCGCGTCGACCAACTCGCGCGCTTTGCGGTCTTCATCGGCGTGTTCCTCGGCGTCCGAAATCATCTTCTCAATTTCATCATCGGACAAACCGGAACTGGACTTGATGACGATTTTGTTTTCCTTGCCGGTGGCCTTGTCTTTGGCCGAGACATGCAAAATGCCGTTGGCGTCGATGTCGAACGACACTTCGATTTGCGGCATGCCGCGCGGCGCCGGCGGGATTTGCGTCAGGTCAAACTTGCCGAGCGACTTGTTGCCGCTCGCCACTTCGCGCTCGCCTTGCAGCACATGCACCGTGACCGCGCCTTGGTTGTCCTCGGCGGTGGAAAAAATCTGGCCGGCCTTGGTCGGGATGGTGGTGTTCTTTTCCACCAACTTGGTGAACACGCCGCCCAAGGTCTCGATGCCGAGCGACAGCGGCGTTACATCCAGCAGCAGCACATCCTTGACATCGCCGCCCAACACGCCGCCTTGAATCGACGCGCCGATGGCCACCGCTTCATCCGGGTTGACATCGCGGCGCGGCTCTTTGCCGAAGAAGTCCGCGACCACCGCATGCACTTTCGGCATGCGCGTCTGCCCGCCGACCAAAATGATGTCGTCGATGTCCGCGGCGTTCAGCCCGGCGTCGCGCAGCGCGGTTTTGCATGGACCCAGGGTTTGCTGCAACAAGTCGTCGACCAGCGACTCCAACTTGGCGCGGGTCAACTTCATGTTCAAGTGCTTCGGCCCGCTGGCGTCGGCGGTGATGTACGGCAGGTTGACTTCGGTCTGCGCCGCCGATGACAACTCGATTTTGGCTTTCTCCGCGCCTTCTTTCAGGCGCTGCATGGCCAGCGGGTCGCCGCGCAAGTCCATGCCTTGGTCCTTTTTGAATTGCTCCGCCAGGTAGTCGATGAGGCGACGGTCGAAGTCTTCGCCGCCGAGGAAAGTGTCGCCGTTGGTCGACAGCACTTCGAACTGATGCTCACCGTCGAGTTCGGCGATTTCAATCACCGACACATCGAAGGTGCCGCCGCCCAAGTCATAAACCACGATTTTGCGGTCGCCGCGGCCCTTGTCCATGCCGTACGCCAGCGCGGCCGCGGTCGGCTCGTTGATGATGCGCTTGACTTCCAAGCCGGCGATTTTGCCGGCATCCTTGGTCGCTTGGCGCTGCGAATCGTTGAAGTACGCCGGCACCGTGATGACCGCCTGCGTGACTTTCTCGCCGAGATAATCCTCGGCGGTCTGCTTCATCTTTTGCAGGATGCGCGCGGAAATTTCCGGCGCCGCCATCTTTTTGCCGCCGACTTCGACCCAGGCGTCGCCGTTCTTGGCTTTGATGATTTTATACGGCATCAAGTCGATGTCGCGCTGCACCACCTCCTCGTCAAACCGCCGCCCGATGAGGCGCTTGACCGCGAACACGGTGTTCTCCGGGTTGGTCACCGACTGGCGTTTGGCGGCCTGGCCCACCAGAGCTTCGTCGTCTTTGGTGAACGCCACGATGGACGGCGTGGTGCGGTCGCCCTCGCTGTTTTCAATGACCTTGGGCTGGTCGCCTTCGGTCACCGCCACGCAGGAGTTGGTGGTGCCGAGGTCAATGCCGATGATTTTGGACATGGTTTCTGCGCCTCGAATTGGGTGGAATGGGGTGGCGTTGGTTGCCGAACGGATGCGGCTGATATGGGGGCGCGGCGGCGGATAACAACCGCGGGAATCCGGGATTACCGTCGCGGATAAATTGGCGACGGTTTTGCGCGCGGGGTTTTTTGCGGGGATTGGCGGGGATTCTTTGCGCGGTTCAGGCGCAGTTTTTTTATGCTGGTTTGTCCGCGGCCGCCACCACCACCATCGCCGGGCGCAGCAGGCGCTCTCGCAGCGCGAAACCTTTTTGCACCACGGTGACGATGTGGTCGGCCGCGACTTCCGCGCTCGGCGTGGCGCTGACCGCTTGGTGGCGTTGCGGGTCAAACTTGACGCCGGGCGCGGCCTCGACCTCGCTCACGGCGAAGCGCGCCAACGCCAAGTCCAGTTGTTTCAGCGTCAAACCGAGGCCTTCTTTCATCTGCTGCACCGTCGCGCCGGCGCCGGCGTCCAACTCCACCGCGGCCGCGCGGTCGAGGTTGTCCTTGACTTCCAGCAGTTCTTTGGCGAAGCCCTCGATGGCGAACTTGCGCGCCGCCGCGATTTCGTTCTGCGACCGCCGGCGAATGTTTTCCACCTCCGCTTTGGCGCGCAACAAACCGTCTTTCGCCGCCGCGTTTTCCGCTTGAGTCGATTCCAGTTGGGCGCGCAATTCGTCGGCCGACATCTCGGCCGACGGTGCAGCGTTTGGGGTTTGGTCCGCGGTTTCGTCCGAGGTTTCAGCCGTGGTTTCGTCCGCGGCCGGCGGCGGGGAGGGGCCGGTGTCGACCGTGGCGGCATCGTTGACGGCGGACCCGGCGGCCGACTCCGCAACCTCCGCGTCGGCAGTTTCCGGCAAACCGTCCGCGTTGGGCGGCGGCGGCGCGGCCCCGGCGGACGATTCCGCGCCGGCCCCGGGCGACACCGTCGCGTCAGTTGGCTTGGGCTTGGGCATGATGGCGTTGGCGTTAAATCGGCGCGAATCTGGGGGCGGCGAGCGCGGACTCAACCGCGGACCATCAACCGGCGACCGCGACCGCGACCGCGGCTCAGATGGAAAACGACGAACCGCAGCCGCAAGTGGTCGCGGCGTTGGGGTTGTTGACCAAGAAGCGGCTGCCGAGGATGTCATCCTGATAATCGATTTCCGCGCCGGACAAGTATTGCAAACTCAGCATGTCGACCAGCACCTCCACCCCGCCCTGCGCGATGGCGATGTCGTCTTCCTGTTTTTCCTCGTCGAACTGAAAGCCATACTGAAACCCCGAACAGCCGCCGCCGCGGATAAACACCCGCAACTTCAACTCGGGATTGTGCTTCGCCGCCAGCAGCGCATGAACCCGCTCGACCGCGCTCTCGGAAATCTTCAAATCGGTTTGCATGAGAAAACACCGTGATGATGTGCGGCGATTATAACGGAAATGGGGGAATGCGGGGGTAAATCAAGCGCCGGAAATAAAGCGCCGCCTCGCAACGCCGTCATTTCTGCACCCTACCCGTCACTCCCGCACCCATCCACCCGTCACTCCCGCTGTCTGTTGAGCGGGAGCAGACGCCCAGGACGGCAAATTGACCGGTTTAACGATGCCACATTTGATTCGCCGTGCGCGCCCATCGCCACTCCGGCGACAGCCGGAGTCCAGAGTCTTTCCTCCGACAAGTAAAGTGGCGTTTGCGGTTGAACCAAGACCTTTCCCATGCATCGCCCTTCCAACCACATCGCTATTAGTCCCACCACCTTGGGTTGAGAAAGCCTGTGCGATAAGAAGCGGGAATGGCCAATGCCACAGCGCCGATTATGATGAATATCCCCTGTATCCACTTGAGGCCGAGAGATTCTGGTTGCCAGTTGCTTGTCTGCCCCAACGCCAACACAGGAAGCGCGACTTCAATCGCGTAAAAAAGCGGAATAAATTTAGGGTAGCCCTCCGGGGGCACTTCGCCATCCCGCCACTCCGGCGAAACAAGCGCCCCGACATCAGACGGAAGCATGCGCCAGCGCTCACACTCGGACTGTTCTGTAATGCCGTGCCCTAAGGTAGACGCGAAAGCGGATGCACTCGTCCATTTTTGCGGGCACATCGCTCCGCTAAAAAGGAGCCATCCACCCACGATGGCGATAGGAAACCACCACAAAATTCTGAACGGTTTATAGCCGTATCCGATGGTGGCGCGCAAAATCCAGCACCACATCCACCACGCCCATCCAAGCACAACAAAACGCTTGTGGTCGCGATTTAAGCGCAACTGCTTATGGCGCTTTTTCTCAAATTCAAAGCCGACCTTGCGGGCCAAATTCATGTGGCCCATCTCACGGTAAACTTTCATCAGTTGCTCGTAAGGTTGGGGATAGAATCTGTCGACTTTGCTCATCAAGCCAACCCACTCAAGGCGGTCTTTCTCTCGCTCTTTTGCAACATTCAATCGATGATAGCGAAAGCCATCAATGTCCAAAACAATGTCGTTTCCGTTTTGGTCTTTGTAGATATTGGCATCGTCCCGAAACTCGCCTAGGACATTGGCACCCGCCAGTGACAGGTGCGTAAGTTTGCAACTGTGCAACATGAAATTTCCCCCAATGGTTGCGTTGACAAACGACACCAAGCCATTGGCCGAAAAATTTTCCCATTCATCTCTTTTGTTGCGTACATGGGGAATGAGGAGCACATCGGATGCCACTTTGATGCCATGAGCGTTGAGGGCGATATCCCTTTCATTCCGGAAAATCCCCCCTTCGCAGTTGAGTTGCCCACCGATGTCGGCTCCAGCCAAATCTACCCGGCCTTTCGCATTAAATACTTTGGCACACTCGCCAGCCGAATCACTGGCGCTCATGAACACGCTGGATGCCACTTTAATGCTCTGAGCGTTAAGGGAAATTTTTCCCTCATTCTGAAAACTCCCGCCGGCGCAGACGAGTTGCCCCCCGATGTCGGCACCGAGCAAACTTACTTCGCCCACGGACTTAAATCCATCGTTCAGAAACACATCAGAGGCCACCCTGATGCCTTGGGCGTTGAAGGCGACCCCTTTTTCATTTTGGAAACTCCCGCCTGCACAGTCGATTTGTCCCCCGATTTCGGCGCCGGCAAAACTTACCCTTCCGTTGAATTTACCACACAGATCCACGTTAGTTGCTACTTTAACGCACTGAGCGTTCAGCGCAATCTTGTCCTCGTTCTGAAAGCTTCCGCCCGAGCAGACGAGTTGGCCTCCAATTTCTGCACCAAGCAGTCTCACCTCGCCTACGGCACGAAAACCATCGCGCAGAGATACGAAGCCGCCCACCCGAATGCTCATAGCATTCAGGGTAATCCTGTTCTCGTTCTGGAAAACACCACCCGAGCAGTCGAGTTGACTTCCAATCTTGGCCCCCGGCAATCTCACCTCACCCACGGCATTAAACCCATTTCTCAGAAACACATCTCCTGTGACTTTAATGCTCTGAGCGGTAAGAGCAACCTTGCTCTTGTTGTTCTTGTTCCGAGGACGAAGATTCCCGCCCGAGCAGTTGAGTTGCCCCCCGATTTCAGCGCCATCAAAATCCACAGTATACTCAGCGTCAACTTCTCGCATGTCCACGATGCCAGCGACTTTTACCATTCGGGCATCGAAACCATTCTTTAGAGTGCAACCGCTAAAATCCAACTCCGGACATGCCAATTGCTGGAATTTGATTGTTTGCTCGAAGTGGCAGTCGTGAAACCGCATCGGAAATTTCGTCTCGTAAAACTCCATGTTCAGCGCATCGGGGACAACTGCACCGACAATGCAAGTCCCGCGGTAATCCGCATCCTCGTCATATTTGCCAAGAAACAAATCGCGTAGAAAATCGCCCTGAATCTCCGCGCCCGCGACGGAGACGGTCGGTTCGTGCGCCCGAAAAGCGTCCCGCACTTTCCGTTCCGCATCGTTCAAACTGCTTTCAGGAATTTTGGTGTCCATGGTGTCGAAACTACAACGCGCCAGGCTGCGATGTCAAATCAAAAACGCGCCCAAATTATCACCTCGCCCAACTTCGCCATTTCCACCGGCCCGCCGGCGATGGCAAACGTCGACTGAATCCGCCCCACCGCAACCGCCGCTTTCGCCGCCGCTTAAAACACCGCGGCGGTGACGGAGTGGGGAACACCCGCCCCCCGTCACGCCCGCAGGCCGTTAAGCGGGCGATGGCGGCAGAATTATTTTCATTTTTTCTTTCCAATTTGCTTGACTCCGCCCCTGCAACGGCTATTATGCCACCTGCGACTCTTGGGAGAGACCCGCATTAGCCGGGTTTCCTGCCAAATACCATAGCCACTGAAACCCGGCGGATTAATTACCCGCCGCGCGAATAGGCAGGGCTTTCACTGTTTCTCTTGAGAGTCGCAAAGGCCCGGTGCCTTTGCGCCGGGGAATTTCGACCATCAACCGGAGACCCCCGATGAAAAACTCACTCATGGCGATGTTTGTCGCTACCACACTGCTACTCTTCACGCCGGCTGCCAATGCAAACTGCCTGGCTGGTTCTCATCCTTGGACTGACCAATGGGGCAATCAAATTTGCCGTGACTTTAGTAATGGTACTACGCGATCAATTCGGGGAGGTTTAAAAAACTGCCCGGTTGGTACGCATCGCTCGGTCGACTCTTGGGGGAACGCGGTTTGTCAAAGTTTTGGTGGCAAACAGCGGTATTACGACACATCTCGAGGCTGCCCAATTGGAACTCATCGGTGGACCGACCGATGGGGCAATGCCGTGTGCAAGCGTTTTTGACGACTTGTTTACTAGCCTTTTAACCATGGGAGGAGCAAATCGATGATTAAGCATTTCATCTTGGCCACTGTCGCTTTGGCCCTGGTTGGCTGCGCGGGAAAGCAGCATCCCAACTGTCCGGCCGTGCAACAAGCCGAGCGGCAAAACGCGAAAGACCTGCAAGCGTATTGTTTCTCCAAGCATACGCAAGACTCATTTAAGTGCGAAGAGGCACGGTTGCAGGCGGCGCGTTTGCTCGACGTTCGAAATCGGATGCAATCTGATTCCTACTTCGACCCCATTTTAGGGGGTGACCGTGGGCCAAATCATAGTAGTTACGCTCTCTGCGCCCCTGTTCTTTAACCGTCACTAACGAGGTATCCCATGAAACTCGCACTCATCATCGCAACCGCCGTGTTGCTCGTCGGTTGCTCCAAACAAGAACTTGTCTCTGGCGAAAAGGTCAGTCGCAAGTTGCTGAACGAACACTGCTATGCGGTGGACGATTCCAAGCACGATTACGAGCGCCTCAAGCGGCAACTCGACCGCGCCGAACTGACGCTGGCGCAAATGCGCGCCACTATCATGCGCGGCGAAAAGCGCAGTCCGATGGCGGTTATGCTGGCGGGGTACGGCTTGCAGAACGACCAACTCGGCGCGGTTGGCTGGGCCGCCGGCATCATCAACAACGAGGACATCGAGGAGCAAGCGCGCAACCAAGTTTGGCTGGTCGAGTTGCGCCACGCGAAAGAAAAGTACGACGAAATCGCCGTGCTGTTCGACGAATCCGATGAAATCCGAACCGAATCCTCGCGTAAACTGCGCCAAGCCGGCATCACGCATGCCGACTGCCGCGATGCGGGATATTGGTGAGTTTTTCAATTCAGGTGGAGAATCGCCATGAAAACCCAAGTAGTCATTTTCGCCCTTGTGACCGCCGTTCTGGCCGGCTGCGCTACCGTCCAGACATCGAATGCAGATGGTCGATACTTAATCGAACGCGACGCATCAGGCACACCAATTCGACAAATGACTTGGCCGAATTTAGAAGCCTGTCGTGGTGCTTTGCATGAAACCCTCGCTGCCGCGCGTCTCTTTTCTCGTGCAGGACTTTCTGTTAACAAATATCGCTGTGAACAGTTTGGGGTTTTTGGTCTCCGATACCGAGGGGAATTTTCATGTGATGATTGCGAGTTTCAAGTTTCAATTGCCGCAAGAACAGTGCGGGAATGTGAAATCTCTATAGAAAATTTGAAATCCGGTTTTGAAACCCTTTTCGCAAACGTTGAGGGAATCTCTATGGACCACCCTGATTTCCAAAAATATTTTGACGAAGAATTTAAAATCACCGAGTGCCAACTACATCGAGTTGATGCTGCCATTTCCCCAACCGCTCGGCCCCACCGGACGGTTTTTTATTTCCCACGCCAGTCACGCGCCATATAAATAGCCGGACAACAGCGCGCCGACGGTGATGAACCATCATCGCGCCCGCGGGCAAGCGCGATGGAGCTGCCTCCATGCATTGTCAGCCCTCGACTTATTCCCTCCCCATTTTGGTTATCCCCCTCTCTGGGAGATGTCCGGGGACAGAGTGCTGCGCTGTTCGCTACCCATAATTTTTTCCCTTTCTCGGCAACCGCTTTTGCTTGCTGGAATGGGAATCAAAAACGGTCGCCACATTATCGGTACCGTCCGCTTTGCTTGGCGGGCGGCCAGGGAAGTGGTAGTGAATGGGGATGTCGTGAGGTTAAGCGGTGCCGGACAATAACCCCGGCACCGTTTTGTTTTCCGTTGGGGGCGGTAAGGTGACGCTTTTCGGGACTTTGGGCGGGGTTTTTGCATCGTAAATAATGCTTTCCAACATTTCTGTTGTCAGATTTTTAGCGGTTGAGAAGTCTGTGTTGTTGCAAGTTGCCCAGTGCAAAGTTGCATTGGACATATCTACATCATAAAACGACGCAGAGTTAAGAATCGCCCCCGTAAACCATGCATCGACAAGATTGCACTTCAAGAAGAAAGCGTCAGTCAAATCAACACCAACAAAAGATACCCCGCTAAAATCATGCTTTGAAAAATAACCGCGCATAATATTAGATTTGGTGAAATTGAAATTACGGAAATAGCCTTCAATTAACAAAGGAAAAGGCATCAAATTGGATGCTGACAAATCCAAATGGAATGCGCCATACCCTTTCAGGAATTCTTTGTAGTGACTGGCAAGCCGCCCGATGGCATCCATGCTCTCTTTAGCATCTTCCATGCTTTCTTTTGCATCCGGGGAACGAATGCCAACATCCTTGCTTTTCGCCGGACTTCGGTCCCGAACAAAGCGTGCGAGTAAACCCAAAACGCCCATGACATCATCCTCACTGTCATACCCAACACGCTTCAACGCCTGGACTGCGCCGATACGCATATAAATGCTGTCGCTGTTTAATTGTTCTGTCGCCCGAGCAAGTCTATCCGCAATCTGGGATTTTTCAGCGACATCGGCTTTTTTGCTGTCGGTTTTCGCTTGCTCGTCCGCCACATGCGCGCGCCAAGCGGCAATGATGGCGGCGATGAGTCCGCCCACGATAAAGATGGCATTTCGCCAATCCTCCGCTTTCAGGTCAGAAAACTCGCCGGGCACACCCCAAAAGAGATAGCCGCCAGCAACCGCGACGACTGCGGCAACCGCACAGAAAATCAAAACGACTTTTTTCGCGTTCATCATCCGCCTCCCCCGCCATTTTACCCCATCTGCGACTCTCGGCAATCGCCGCACAAAAGGCGGAAGCATCATAAATAACCGAGATGTGTGTCGAGAAATGAAGCGGTCGGTAGCGTGGCGGCGCTTGATTTCCCCATCGAATTCCCCCATTTCCGTTATAATCGCGGCACATGCATCACGGTGTTTTTCCCATGCAAACCGATTTGAAGATTTCCGAGAGCGCGGTCGAGCGGGTTCATGCGCTGCTGGCGGCGAAGCACAATCCCGAGTTGAAGTTGCGGGTGTTTATCCGCGGCGGCGGCTGTTCGGGGTTTCAGTATGGCTTTCAGTTCGACGAGGAAAAACAGGAAGACGACATCGCCATCGCGCAGGGCGGGGTGGAAGTGGTCGCGCCGTCATTGGAGCCTAATGTGAGAGGTAAATGACGATGGAAAGCGTACAAATGGGGGTGTCCTTGGGTTCCGCCATATTAAACCTGGTGCCTGTTGTTGTCGGTGGCCTGCTCGCTACTCTGGGGGGTGTTGTGGGTTCCATTGTGTTTCATAAACAGGAACGGAGGGCATCCAACCTGCGCTTAAAGCGTGAAAAATTGGAGCAGTTGGTCGACGCTTCCTATAGAGTAAAATTTTGGTTGGAGGAGAAGAGAGATGGCGATTTATTTGGCCACGAAAAGAATCTTGGGATATTTCCCATATCTGAAGTCGAGATGATTTCCAGACTTTATTTTCCCGAACTCCGCGAAGATGTTCGGCAGTTGTCTTTGGTGTCTATTAGTTATCAGGAATGGATTACCGAGGGTCGGATAAAAATGTTAAGAAATGAAGAGATAGGCGATGATTATAAGGAAGGGTTTGACCCGATATACGAGGGTCTGTTACTATCCATATCGTCATTGGTAAACAAATCTGCCGATTTGATGAATAAAATCGGCGGCTCATAGATTTTTAGGAGCCATGACAAGTGAGCGGGAATTCCTTGCATGGCTCCAGCAGAATCTTATGGGCCGACCCAGACAACACTTTCTTGGGTATGCTTTTTGCATGCACAAAAAATTGTGCCAGCGTCGGCTGTGCTACACTTCGTCGCCCGCCAATCCGCCGACCGGGGAACCGCCATGAAAATCAAAAACGCCATCACCGACCGCGCCATCGCCGTGCATTCCAATGGTAGTTGATTTGCGTCGAACAGCGCGACGATATGCACGACGCTCAAGCGGTGTGTGGCTTGTAGTTCAGTATCGCGCATTCCCCAATGATGCGCAAAATTCTGATATCGACCACATTTCCATCACAGTCCTCGAGGTTGATGTTTTCGCCAAATTCGAAATGCTTCGGTTGACCATCAACGCTTCCGTTAATCGCAATGTTGTCGCCATAAATGTATGTTCTTTTGGATGAATCCAAAATGGGATTCAGCCTGCCTTTCAGGCCCGGCAAATACCCCGTAGAATCGAACATTGTTGACCCAATCCCACTGCTTTTGTTCATGGAGATTGAGATATCGAAACCTGCTTCATGGTTGTCTACAATTACGGCGGGGTAATCGGGATGCGCACAGAATACCGTGTAAAAGTCGCCCGACTTCATTTTGGTAAAAGTGGCCTGGCCGTTGGCGTTGGATTTCCACCCATTATGGGTTCCATTGGGTTTAAACATCCATACATCCACGCTTTCAATTGGCGCCCCATTTTCACTTTTGATGGTGACAGTGGACCGTGAAATAGTATCGCTCCGGAATTTATTCACGGAGCAAGATTTCTGAATGACGGGCTCGTCAAAATACAAACCTCTTTCGGTCATTTTTTTGATTATCTTTTGAGCAAACTCCTCGGGTGAGCATCTGCTCAAATCGATGTAGGCCATGGAAGTCGGGATTCCAGGAACATCGATATCACCATCGAATTTAGCAAGAAGAATGTATTCCTTTGCGCTTTCGATGGATCTATCCAGAGCATAACGCCTTTCTTGCATTGGGAATCCTTTTCTCACATAGTCCGCAGAAATAAACATCACCACAAAATGCGCATCTCTCGTGTAAATATCTTGAAAGGTTTCCAGGAGATTCTTACCCCATAAATGGATTTCGTTATCTCTGTCATAAAAAACCTTGAGAGAACTGTTCTCTTTCAGGTAAGAAAACACGCTCTCAACATATGTCCGGTTTTCACCGGCGAAAGAAAACGCCACATGATACTTACGCATTATCAAGCCTCTTTGGGTTGGGGTTGAATAATTCCCGATAGGCAAGGCCGTCGAGGGTTGTTTCTGTTGCCGACGTTGGTTTCGCTACTTGCCGGCGACCGTGCTTTCCCACGCCTCATGTTGAGCCATCCTACCACAAAATCGATAAAAGCAAGCGAAATTTACTGGATGTCCGCTTAACATACTGCGGGTGTGGCGGGTGGGGCGGTCGTCGGGAATAACACCACCGCCCAGCTGTGCTACATTTCGCTGCCAATCCGCCGACCGTCAATCCACCGCCGGAGAACCGCCATGAAAATCATTAGAAACATCGGCATTTTCATCTTTATCCTTATTGTGGCAAGCATCGCTGAGTACACTGTCAGCGGACTCAAACTCGGCATCGTCAACCGGCTTTCAAACTTCTTGTTTTCTCCATGCCCATACAACGGTCATTGCGTTATTGAAAAAGACGGCGTTGTGAAGGAAGGCCGCTTTGTGGACGGCAAGAGGCATGGCCGTTGGGTTTTGCGGTGGGCCGATGGCCAGGTGGAGGAAGGCCCCTATGTGGGCGGCAAGCGGCACGGCCCCTGGGTTTTGCGGTTTGCCAGCGGCGGTGTGCAGGAAGGCCCCTTTGTGAACGGCGAGATGCACGGCGATTGGGTTTTGCGGTCTGCCAATGGCGATGTGGAAGAAGGCCCATTTGTGAGCGACAAAAAGCACGGCGATTGGGTTTTGCGGAGTGCTAATGGCGGTGTAGCGGAAGGCCCCTTTGTGGACGGCAAGGAGCACGGCCATTGGATTTTGCGAAATGCTGGCCGTGTGGCGGAAGGCCCCGTTGTGAAAGGCAAGCGGTACGGCCCTTGGGTTTTCCAGTTTCCAGATGGAACGGTGCTGCACATGACTTTCCGCAACGGGGAAATCGTGGACGAATAACTCCACCGCCCGGGCGTGCTACACTTCGCCGTCCGCCAATTCGCCGTTCGGAGAACCGACATGAAAACCCAAACCGCCATCGTCGCCCTTGTCGCCACCCTACTGGCTGGTTGCGGCAGTTTCCAACCCATCGACAAAGTCGATTCGGCTTTCGCCGACCACAACCGCACCAACTCTTTGGGGTTAAAGCACGGGCCTTGGACGGAATTTCCTGAGCAAGAAGATGTGCTGTCGGCTGAAGGTGATTATGTTGCTGGCAAGAAACACGGTCATTGGGTTGTGCAATTTACCGATGGTAGTGTGGCGGAAGGCCCGTTTGTGGCCGACAAGGCGCACGGCCGTTGGGTTGAGCGAGAAGCCAATGGCAATGTGTCGGAAGGCGAATATGTAAACAACAAACGGCACGGCAAGTGGGTTCATCGCGGTGCCGATGGCGGGGTGGCAGAAGGCGAATATGTGGACGGCAAGCCGCACGGCAAGTGGGTTGCGCAGGGAGCCAATGGCGATGTGGGGGAAGGAGAATATGTGGATGGCAAGGAAAGCGGCCACTGGGTTGTGCGGTCTGTCAATGGCAATGTGGCGGAAGGCCCCATGGTGGACTTCAAACGACAAGGCCGTTGGGTTGAGCGGTCTGCCAATGGCGAAGTGTTGGATGGCACAATGGTGGACGATAAGCCGCATGGCAAGTGGGTTCATCGGCTTCCCGACGGCAGTGTGGCGGAAGGCGAACTCAATGTGACAGGCAAGAAGCACGGTCATTGGACTGCGTGGCCTGCCGAGGGCGGTGTGCATAAAGGCGATATGGTGAATGGCCAGCAGCACGGCCGTTGGGTTGAGCAGTTTGCCGATGGCCATGTGCAAGAGGGCGATTATGTGGACGGCAAGCGGCACGGTCATTGGGTTTTTCGGCTTGCCAATGGCGATGTGATGGAAGGCCCCGTGGTGGATGGCAAACAACACGGTAAATGGGTTTTCCGGGGTGCCAATGGCGAAGTGGCAGAATGCGAATATGTAGACGGCAATGAAATAGGCTGCTGACCCCCAACCGCTTCTATTGGCCAACTCAAACCGAGAGGAAATGCTCTGATGAACCCCGAAGAAAAATCCGAAATGGAAAAGTTGCGAGACGAGCAACGCAAGAATGATGCTTGGACATGTGGTGACTGGCTTTTAATAGCGGCAACCATGCTGTCATTCGCCATGGCGTTTGCGTTGCCGCTGGCATTCTCGTGGGATTGCGGGCATGCACAACGAGTGGGCAGCGTGATGGTGTTGTTTTCGGTGATTCTGTATCACCGCCAATATCTGTTTCTGTATCCGATGGCGCGGGGATGTGATATGGCATTCCATCCCGATGGCGATGGTCAAATGCCAAAGAAGAGGAAAAAACTGCAACTCTTTGCCACCGGACTTCTTGTCGTCGGCACATTCATGTGGGGTTACGGCGATTTGATATGCCGCTGCTTGTTAACATTCTGATAATTTGCCGCATCCGCGCGCCTGCAGTTTTTGCGAGTTTCCGGGGCACGAAAATTGCCGTCCTTGTCATCCGGACTCCGTGTTCCTGCACGGAGTGGCGACCGAAATTTTTCGCGGATTACGCAAAAACCTGGCGCGGAAAATTTCCTTGCCCGGTTGTGCTACACTTTGCCACCCTGCCACCCCTGCCGCCCGAAGAATCGCCACGAAAATCAAAACCGTCATCATCGCCCTCGCCGCCACGGCTTTTGCCGACCATAACCGCACCGATGAACAAGGGCGGAAACGGGGACATTGGACAGAATTTCCAGAATCATGAGGCATATAGACATGAATGCGCCCGCCAAAAGTTTGGTTGCCAAATATCTGGGGCAACTCGCCGAGATGACATCTCACGATGGGATTTACGCCTATCGTGGGCAGGCGAATGCGGGTTGGGAAGTCGAGTCGGCGGCTTATCGGCGCCTGAAAAAAGGAAAGAGCGAGGCGGAGAGCAAAGCAATAAATCAACAATACTTCATCGACTATCATCGGCAAGAAATTCTGGAGCCGGCTCGCATGAACGGCTACGGAATTAAGAACGGTCAGAAACTCAGCGATTTGGAATTGCTGGCGGAATTGCAACACAATGGCGCGGCAACCTGCCTTATCGACTTTACGCGCGATTTTTTCGTTGCTTTGTGGTTTGCCTGTCAATCATACAAAGATGAAGACGGTGGCGAACAAGATGGAAAAGTTTTCGTTCTGAATACAAATAACCCCGAAACTTTCCGTTCCATCGAACAAAATGACATGCATCACAAGGGCGGTGTAGAAGCCGTTCTCAATTTCCAAACTCGGGAACAGGAAAAGGGCGATGAGGGGAAGGTGTCGTTTGAAGGGGCGCCATCTTATTGGCACTGGTCTCCGCACGGGATGAATCAACGAATCTTAAGGCAGAACAGCCTTTTCGTATTCGGCAAGCCGAATGTAGATGGCGAACTCATGAAGAAAATCACGATTCCGCAAGCGGAAAAGAGTGATGTGTTGCGGGAACTCGAAATGTTGGGCACAACGAGAGAATCGCTGTTCAGGGACATGCCCGGGTTTGCAAATCTCCATGGGCATGAAGAGTCGGTGACGTTGTCGTCACCGCTGGAAAACTTCCGGGCAGGTAACGCGGCCGCGCAGGAAGGAGAGCTCAATAAAGCAGTAGGACTATACAGCAAGGCGGTAAAAAATGATCGCTGCTATGCGGAGGCCTACCATGGTCGAGCAATTGCACAATTTAAGTTGAAGAAATATGAGGAAGCGTTGAGAGATTTAGACAAAGCAATTTCTCTTGGCCCTGACAAAGCGGCATGGTATCGCAATCGAGGGATTGTGAAGCATTTTTTGGAGAAATATGATGCCGCAATAGGTGATCTAGACAAAGCAATTGAAATCGCTCCTAACGAAGCAATTCTTTACTGGGTTCGAGGATATATATATACAAAACTCGACGCAGAATCTGCTCGAAAAGATTTGCAGCATGCCGAAAAACTGGCAAAGCAAGCCGGCGACAACGAACTAATAAGCAATATCGAGAAAGCTTTATCCAGTATCGGGGAAGCAAGTGATGATGTGTAAAGCGGGCGAACGGTTGGCGGTGGTAAAATCCTGCCGACATTTGTACCGAGAGATAGCCGTGCTATTGACGGCAAGCGGGTCAACAGCGACCGCTTGCCAGTAAAAGCGCATCGGTCGCTCATCGCTCTGAACCGCGTGGGCGGCTGGCTGCCAGCGAAAGTCAATAGGCGGGGTTTGCAGTTTAGAATCTGTTATGCTGGAAACGCTTTCGCCGACCGAAGACGAAGCAGATGACTCAACAAGCGTTTATTAACCCGGAAATCGTGGACTGGGCGCAGGCGCGCGCCGGTCTGACTGTGGATGGCTTGGCGAAAAAAATGGGCGTCGGAGTGGACCGTCTCATGCAATGGAAAACCGGCGG
>JAPPPS010000148.1 GCA_028817405.1 Gammaproteobacteria bacterium | reverse complement strand
ATTGCGTCCAATACGGTCTCCGCGGCTTTGAGGATATTTGCGCCGGGGCCGAAGATGGCGGCGACGCCTTCGCGGGTTAATGCAGCGTAGTCGGCCTTGGGAATTACCCCGCCGCACACCACGCGGATGTCGGCGGCGTGGCCGGCTTTGAGGGCGCGCAGCAATTGCGGCACCAGGGTTTTGTGCGCGCCGGCTTGGGTGGAGACGCCGACCACATGCACATCGTTTTCCACCGCCTGGCGCGCGGCTTCTTCGGGGGTTTGGAACAGCGGGCCGATGTCCACATCAAATCCTAAGTCGGCGAATGAGGTGGCGATGACGCGCGCGCCGCGGTCGTGGCCGTCCTGGCCGAGTTTGACCATCAGCATGCGCGGGCGACGGCCGTGGTTGGCGGCGAAGGTTTGCACTTCTTTTTGCAATCGAGCGAAGTCCGCGTCGCCGGCCAACGCGCCGCCGTAGACGCCGGACACCGCGGCCGAGGTGGCGAAGTGGCGGCCGTAAACTTTTTCCAGCGCCATGGAAATCTCGCCGAGCGTGGCGCGGCATCTTGCGGCGGTGATGGCGGCGGAGAGTAATTCACCGGCGCCGGCCGCGCCAGATTTGCCGTCGCCAGAATTGCCACCGGAATTGTCGCCGCCGGATTTCGCCGCCGCGCTCAACTCATCCAACGCCGCGCCGCATGCGTTCTCGTCGCGCGACTTGCGCACTGCGGTCAGCCGCTTCACCTGCGCCGCGCGCACCGCGCTGTTGTCGATGGCGAGAATCTGCACCGCTTCCGCGGCCGCCGCCACTTCATCGTCCATGCGGAATTTATTTACGCCGACGATGACTTCTTCGCCGCGGTCGATGCGCGCTTGTTTGCGCGCCGCGGCTTCTTCGATGCGCAACTTCGGCATGCCGGATTCCACCGCGCGCGCCATGCCGCCGAGCGCGTCGACTTCGTCGAGCAACTTGCGCGCTTCCGTCGCCAGCGACGCGGTTAAACTTTCCACATAATACGAACCGCCCAACGGGTCCACCACGCGCGTCAAGCCGGCCTCTTCGCGCAGAATCAATTGCGTGTTGCGCGCGATGGCGGCGGAGAATTCGGTAGGCAACGCCAGCGCTTCGTCAAACGAATTGGTGTGCAACGATTGCGTGCCGCCGAGCACCGCCGCCAACGCTTCCACCGCGGTGCGCACGATGTTGTTGTGCGGGTCCTGGCTGGTGAGGCTGACGCCGGAAGTTTGGCAGTGCGTGCGCAGCATCAGCGAGCGCGGGTGTTTCGGCGCGAAATGTTTTTGCATCAACTCCGCCCATAACAAACGCGCGGCGCGCAACTTGGCAATCTCCATGAAAAAGTTCATGCCGATGGCGAAGAAGAACGACAACCGCGGCGCAAACGCGTCCACTTCCAGGCCGGCATCGACCGCGGCGCGGGTGTAGGCGACACCGTTGGCGAGGGTGAACGCGAGTTCTTGCACGCAGGTCGCGCCGGCTTCTTGCATGTGGTAGCCGGAGATGGACACCGGGTTGAACTTCGGCATGGCGCGCGCGGTGTGGGCGATGATGTCGGCGACGATGCGCATGGACGGCGCGGGCGGATAGATGTAGGTGTTGCGCACCATGAATTCTTTTAAGATGTCGTTCTGCAAGGTGCCGGCGAGTTGCGCCGGGGCGACGCCCTGCTCTTCGGCCGCGACGATGAACATCGCCAGCACCGGCAGCGCCGCGCCGTTCATGGTCATGGACACCGAAGTTTTGTCGAGCGGAATGCCGTCGAAGAGAATTTTCATGTCTTCGACGCTGTCGATGGCCACGCCGGCCTTGCCGACATCGCCGGCCACGCGTTCATGGTCGGAGTCGTAGCCGCGGTGCGTGGCGAGGTCGAAGGCCACCGACAACCCGGTCTGCCCGGCCGCGAGGTTGCGGCGGTAAAACGCGTTGGATTCCTCGGCGGTGGAAAAGCCGGCGTATTGGCGCAAAGTCCACGGCCGCCCGGCATACATGGTCGCGCGCGCGCCGCGGGTGTAGGGCGGCAGGCCCGGGAAGGTGTGCAGGTGCTGCAGTTGCTCCAAATCCGCGGCGGTGTAGAGGGGGTTGACGGTGATTTGCTCGGGGGT
>JAPPPS010000144.1 GCA_028817405.1 Gammaproteobacteria bacterium | reverse complement strand
CGCCCGAGGCCGGCGCATGATTGTGGTCACCGGCGGCGCCGGCTTCATCGGCTCCAACCTCGTGCGCGCGTTGAACCGCCGCGGGATGCGCGACATTTTGGTGGTCGACGCGGTCGCGGACGCGGATAAAGCGCGCAACCTATTCGACCTCGACATCGCCGACTACATGGACAAGGCGGCGTTTTTGGACGCGATTCGCGGCGCGCCGGATGCGCCGGATGCGCAAGATTCGTCGCCGGTCGCGTCGCCGGATGCATCGCCGGATTCGCCGCCGGATGCGCCGGCCGCGCCGCTCAACGCCATCACCGCGGTGTTCCACCAAGGCGCTTGCACCGACACCATGGCCACCGACGCGCGCGCGGTTCTCGACGCCAACCTCGACTATTCCAAGGCGCTGTACCGGTTTTGCGCGCGGCGGACCGCGCAGTTGATTTACGCCTCCTCGGCGTCGGTGTATGGCGGCGGCGCGCAGTTCGCGGAAGCGCCGGAAAACGAATCGGCGTTGAATCTGTACGCCTGGTCGAAACTGATGTTCGACCGTTTCGTCCGCCGCCAACCTCGGCCGGCGTTTCAGTGCGCCGGCTTGAGATACTTCAATGTCTACGGCCCGCGCGAGCGGCACAAAGGGCGGATGGCGTCGGTGGCGCGGCATTTTTTCCGGCAATACGCGCGCGACGGCAGCGTGCGGTTGTTCGCCGGCAGCGGCGGCTACGCGGACGGCGAGCAGTTGCGCGATTTCGTGTCGGTCGACGATGTGGTCGCGGTCAACTTGTTCCTGCTCGACAACCGCGACATCAGCGGCATTTTCAATGTCGGCAGCGGGCGCGCGCGGAGTTTCAACCAAGTCGCGCTGGCGGTGGTGAACGCCTACCGGCGCGGCCGCGGGCAAGCGGAAGTGACGCTCGAACAAGCGCAACGCGACCGCGCAATCACCTACATCCCGATGCCCGATGCGTTGCGCGGCCAGTACCAAAACTACACCTGCGCCGACTTGCGCCGCCTGCGCGCGGCCGGCTACGCCGCGGAATTCGCCGATGTCGAGGAAGGCGTTGGGCGATATGTGACGGCGTTGTTGGCGGAGGCGGGGGGTGACGGTTTCGGCGACGGTGCCGGCGATGGCGATGGCGACGGCGACGGTGACGGTGGTGACGGTGACTGTGCTGGCCGCGACGGTGGCGACGGTGACGGTGACGGTGACGGTGGTGACCGTGGCGCTGGCGACTCCGGCCGCGACTCCGCGCCGTGAGAGGCATTTTGGTCGCGGCCGGCCTGCCGCGCTTCGGCACAAGCGATGCGCCAACCGGGCTGCTGCCGGTGCATGACAAAGCGCTGATGGACTACGCATTGGACGCGCTGTTGGCGGCCGGGATTCGGCGCATTCTCATCGTCGCCGCGCCGGCCGATGCGCCCGGTTATCAAGCGCATCTCGGCGGCGGCGAAAAGTGGGGCGCGGGTTTTTCGTATCTGATTGCGCCCGCGGCCGCGACGGAACCGTCTTGCGCTTTGGCGATGGCCGTCGCCCTCGGCGGCGAGTTCGTGGGGCGGCGGACGGTGGCGCTGGCCGCGGCCGACCGAGTCATCACCGGCCGCGGTTTGGACGCGCAACTCCAAGATGCGGCGCAACTAAAAAAGGGCGCGCGGGTTTTTGTTTGTGACGGTGCCGCGGCCGATGCAGATTCCGCCGCCGAACCATCGCCCGGTCTCGCGCCGGGGCAAACCCACGCCGGCCTATTTTTCTACGATTCCTCCGCGGCCGCGCGCGTGCTGGAAATCGCGCGCCAATCACCGTCGCCGGCATCGCCGCCGCGCCTCGCTGACCTGCACCGCGCCTATCAAACCGCCGGCCGGCTGCGCGTGGAAACTCTCGACCGCGCGGTGAAATCCTTGCGCGTCACCGGCCCCGATTCCCTGCGCGCGGCCGCGCGCGCAGTGGCGGCCGCGCGCCGGGAGAATTCCCCGTGACCGCCGCCCCCACCACCGCCCCCACCGCGCTCATCGGCGGCTCCGGTTTCCAGCGCGTCCCGGGCCTCGAAATCACGCGCGCCGAGAGCATCGCCACACCGTTCGGCGACCCCTCCGATGCATTGCAATTCGGCATTCTGGC
>JAPPPS010000008.1 GCA_028817405.1 Gammaproteobacteria bacterium | reverse complement strand
GTGCATGTGCAGGTGGACCCGGCCGGATTCTTCAGTCTGCGCAAGGATTTGTTTGCGGCGAATAAACCGTGAACCGGCAACGGCCATGACAACGCCACGCCGGTAGGTTGTTAATCCGGCGTAGCGGGGAGGATTGCAAACGCCGCGGGGCCGGGGTCAGGATTTCTTTTGTGCTGTTCTGCCGAATATTTGGGCGGCGACCAGGGCCGCGGTGGTGATGAGGATGAGGATGGTGGAGATGGCGGCGATGGTGGGGTCGATTTGGTCGCGCAGCGCAAGGAACATGCTGCGCGTGATGGTGGACATGCCGCTGCCGGTGATGAACAGCGCGACGATGACTTCGTCGAACGACACGATGAACGCCAGCAGCGCGCCGGTGATGACCGAGAAACGAATCTGCGGCAGGGTGATGACCATGAACGCGCGCAACCGTGATGCGCCGAGGCTGCGCGCGACGCGTTCCTGGTTCATGTCATAACTTTTCAAACCGGCGCTGATGACAATGAGGCACAGCGGCAACGCCAGCGCGGAATGCGCCAGCACCAAGCCGAGCATGGTGTTGTTCAAACGCAGGCGGGTGTATGCGAAGAACACGCCGATGGCGATGAGGATGACCGGCACCATCATCGGCGTGATGAGAAGAATAAAAACATAACGCGCGGCTTTCAGTTGCGATACATACAACCCGTACGCGGCCATGGTGGCGAGCGGCGTGACCACCAACACGGTGAGTACCGCGGCCTTGATGGACACCCAAGTCGCGGTCATCCATTCGCTGGTTTGGAGGTAGTTGTCGTACCACCGCATCGACCAGTCGCGCGGCGGGAATTCCAAATACTGCGAACCGGAAAACGACATGGGAATCACAATCAGCGTCGGCACGACCAGGAAAATCATAATCAAAGCGGCAAGCGCGTACAACCACAATCGGCCGCGATGCGTGACTTGCGTGTCGGAGGCCGGACGCGACAGCCAACTGCCGGAGAAGCGGCCGGAGATGCGACCGGACATGCGGCCGGCCATGTACCGGGGCGCGGTGTTCATGGGTTGCCGCCGTGGCCGCCGCCGAGTACGCGGTCGAGTTGCAGCAGTTTATGCGCGGCGAACAACACCAACAGCGTGAGACCGAGCAACACCACGCCGAGCGCGCTGGCGGTGCCGAAGTTGAAGAACAAGTCGACCAATGTTTCGATTTTCATCGACACCATGATGACTTTGCCGCCGCCCAACACCGCGGGCGTGACGAAGAATCCCAAGCACAACACGAACACGATGATGATGCCGGCGAACAAGCCCGGCAGCGACAACGGCAAGAACACATGGCGAAACGCGCTGACCGGATTCGCGCCGAGGTTGGCGGCGGCTTTCATGTAATCGAAGTCGATGGCTTTCATCGCGCCGTATAACGGCAGCACCAGGAACGGCAGCATGATGTGCGCCATGCCGATGAGCGTGCCGTTCAAGTTATGTGCAAGTCGCAGCGGCGCCTCCCATAAACCCAACTCCATGCCCCATTGATTGACCAGGCCCTTGCGCTGCAGCACCACCAACCATGCATAGGTGCGCACCAGCAATGAAGTCCAGAACGGCAACAGCACCGCTAACATGCCGAGCGCGGCCCACCGCCGCGGCAACTGCGCGAGAAAGTACGCCAACGGATAACCGAGCAGCACGCACAATGCGGTGGTGAGAAAACTGACTTGGAAGGTGGTGATGAAGATGCGGGTGTAGGACTTGCTCTCGAACATGCGCGTGTAGTTGTCGAGCGACATAACGCCGGCGTCGTTGAACAGCGACAACCAGAACAGCCAGCCGACCGGCGCGACGATGATGACCAGCACCAGCAGCGAGGCCGGCGCGCACAAACTGAACAGCGCCAACTTCTCGCGCCGTTCGTCGCGGCGCAAGGCGGCGGCGTTGATGTCCATGGCGGCGGCGGTCATGGTTTGTGGCCGCGGTTGGTCTCAGCGTCGTTGTTATTGTTGCCGGCGGCGGCCGTGTGGCCGGGAATCAACGCGGTTTCGTCGCGGTGCAAACCGAGCGTGACCGTGCTGCCGGGCGGCGGCGCCGCGGCCAGCGACTGCTTGCGACTGACGCTGCGCACCGCCACTTCATGACCGTCGTCGAGCGTGATGTAAGTGACGAAGTTTTCGCCTTGGTAAACCGCGTGGCCGACGACTCCGTCGAAGCGGTTATACGCGGCCGCATCGGCGCGCGCATCATCCATAAACACCAAACGCTCCGGGCGCAGCATTAACAATGCGCCGGGTGTTGTTTTGTCGTCGCGCGCATGGCCGGCCGCGACTTGCAGCGGCCGGCCGCGGTAGCATGGTTTGCCGTCGATGATTTCGACCGGCAGCAGCACCGACTCGCCGATGAAGTTGGCGACGAACGGGTCGGCCGGGTGGTCGTAAATCGCGCGCGGGTCGTCCAACTGAATCAACCGGCCGTGGTTGATGACGGCGATGCGGTCGGACATGGTCAGCGCCTCGCGCTGGTCGTGGGTCACATACACCGTGGTCATGCCGAGTTGTTCGTGCAGGCGGCGCAGTTCGATTTGCATGTGTTCGCGCAGTTTTTTGTCCAGCGCCGACAGCGGTTCGTCCATCAACAAAATGCGCGGCTCGAAGATAATCGCCCGCGCCAGCGCCACGCGCTGCTTCTGGCCGCCGGACAATTGATGAATGCGGCGGTCGCCGAAGCCTTGCAGTTGCACGGTCGCCAACGCGCTTTCCACGCGCGCATGAATGTCGTTTTTGTCGATGCCGCGCAACTTCAACGGAAAGCCGATGTTGGCCGCGACATCCAGATGCGGGAACAGCGCGTAGTTTTGAAACACCATGCCGACTTCGCGGCGGTGCGGCGGCATGCGAATTACTTCCGCATCGCCGAACTTCAGACTGCCGGCATCCGGGCGGGTGAAGCCGGCCAGTACCATCAACAGCGTGGTTTTGCCGGAGCCGGACGGGCCCAGCAGGGTCAGGAATTCCCCGCTGCGCACCTCGAGGTCGACGCCGTCCAGCGCGTAAACCGCGCCGTAGGTTTTGGTCACCGCGCGAATGTGAATCGGCAGTGCGTCGATGCGTTGCATGGGTCGGTTCCGGTGTCGGTCAATCGGCGACAAGCGGCCTGCGCAAGCCATAGCACGAGCAAAAAACAAAGCGGCGCGGTTTGGATGCCGTACGCCGCTTCATGCAATCGCGCGCGGCCGCCGCGCCGCTGCGCGAGTAGGCGGCCGCGAGTAGCCGGTCACTCGGTAATCATATCCTGATACATCTCCGAGCCGATTTTCTCCCACTTGGCGTACCATTCCTGACTGACCGGCAGCAGTTTGCGCGCGTTGCTCGGATGCGACGGCAGTTGGCGCGCCACCGATTCATCGACTTGGCCGGTTTGATACACCTCGGCGTTGGTGGGACCGTAAGTGATGTACTTCGGCAGGTTGACTTGGAACTCGGCCTTGCTCATCTCGGCGATGACTTGCATTGCCAGGCCGGCGTTCGGCGCGCCTTTGGGGATGCCGAAGCAGTCGTAATCCTGCAGGCCTTGGTTGTAGGTGTAGGCGACTTTGGCGCCATCGGCTTTGGCGACATCAAACCGGCCGTTCCAGCCGGTGGTCATGTCGACTTCGCCGTCCTTCATCAACTGCGCGTGCTGCGCGCCGGAACTCCACCACACCGCGACATGCGGTTTCAGTTCGCGGATTTTGTCGAGCGCGCGCTTGATGCCGGCTTCGCTGTCCAGCACGCGGTACACATCGCGCGGCGCGACACCGTCGGCCATCAACGCCGGCTCCAGCATGCCGTGCATCTTGCCGCGGATGGAGCGCGTGCCGGGGAATTTTTGCACATCCCAGAAGTCGGCCCACGATTGCGGCCCGTTGTCGCCGTAGGTGTCGGTGTTCCACGCCATCACCGTGGCGAATACATCCGAGCCGACGCAGCACGGCAAGTGCGTGTCGGCGACGAAGTTGGATACATCGATGAGATTGTAGTCGAGCGGAATCAAAATCTCCTCGACGCAGGCGCGCGCGCCGCCGCCGGAGCCGGTGCTGATGATGTCCCACGGCACCGCGTTGGCGGCCACGCGGGTGCGCACCTGGCCGATGCCCTTGTAGGTTTCCTCGTTGATGGTGATGCCCATGGCGGCCGCGACCGGCATGAACAGCGCCTTGCTCTGCGCCGCTTGGTACGAGCCGCCCCACGAGGCGACCGTGACCGACTGCGCGGATGCGCCGGCGGCGAAAGTCAAAGCGAACGCGGCGGCGGCCACGGTTGAATGAATAACGGTTGCGTTGTTACGCATTGGAAAATCCTCACGGTTGAGTTGGTGTCAGTTGGCGCGGCGTTGTGCAAGTCGAATCATCGATTCATTGTCGAACAACGGCGATGCATGAATCAACGAATGAAGCGTCGAACAACGGCGATGCATGAAGCGCCGAACAACGTCGACGCATGAAGCGCCGAATCATTAACGCGAAGCGGCGATTGGTTTGCGGCGTGCCGCGCGTTGTTCCCGGCGGTCGCGCCAGCGGTAGTAACCGATGGTCGGCGCCAGGAACCACGGATGGCCACGATAATACGCGCGCGCGGGGAAAGTCAAGTTGTCGAGGGCGGTGGCGGCGCGCCGGTCGCCGATGACTTTCAGCCCGGCGCGCATGCCGAAATAACTGGCGAGCGAGATGCCGGAGCCGCAGTAGCCCATGCTGTAATGGATGCCGTTGTGTTCGCCGATGTGCGGCGTCTCGTCAAAACTATAGCCGACAAAACCGAACCACGAATGACTAACGCGCGTGGATTTAAGTTGCGGGAACAAGTCGCTCATCTGGCGGTGCAGCAACACCGCGCTGCGGCGCGCATCGGTCTCGCGCAGCGACACCCGGCCGCCGAACAGGATGCGCCGGCGCGCCGGGCAAGTGCGGTAGAACACCACCAACTTGCGCGTGTCGGTGACCACGCGGCCGCCGGGCAGCAAGCGCGCGATGGTCGACTCCGGCAACGGCTCGGTGGCGATGATGTATGAGCCGATGGGGATGATGCGCCGCCGCAGCCATGGCGTGGCCGCGCCGGTATAACCGCTGGTGGCGACGACGACATCGGCGGCGGTGATGCGGCCGCGGGAGGTGTCGAGCGTGAATTGTTTGCGGCCGGTTTTGCCGCGATTGATTTGATTCACCCGGCAACCGGTGACGATGTCGACGCCGCTTTGCAATGCGCAAGTCAGCAAGCCTTGATGGTACCGGCCGGGGTCGAGGCATGCGTGATGCGGGTAGACCACGCCGCCGTGGTATAAATCGGTGCCGACTTCGGCGCGCACTTCGCCGGGCGCGATGCGGTAGGCGCCGATGTTTAATTCATCCGGTATGTCGGCGATTTTTTGCTGCAGTTGCGCGAACGCGCGCGGCGAATGCGCGCCGTGGAACCGGCCGACTTTGCGGAAGTCGCAGTCGATGTTGTTGTCGGCGATGAACGATTCAATCCACGCCAACGCGTTGTTGCCTTCGCGCAGAATTTCCAACGCGGCCGGCGCGCCGTACTTTTTCGCCAGCAGCGGAAACCCGGGTTTGAGACTGGTGCTGACTTGCCCGCCGTTGCGCGAACTGCAACCCCAGCCGGCTTGCTCGGCGTCGACCACCACGGTGTGGCGGCCGTGCCGCGCGGTTTGGATGGCCGCGGACAGGCCGGTGTAGCCGGAGCCGATGATGAGGACCTCGGCGGCGGTTGGCAGGCCGGCGCGGTCGCCGGCGTCACTGTTACAGTTAGTACCGTCGCCGCCACCGTCGCCACCACCGTCGTCGCCACCGCCACCACCGTCGTCGCCACCGCCACCGCCGTCAATCTCCGGCCGCGGCGTACGCTCCCACCAAAACGGCGTCTGCTTAAAGTCGGCGGTGAAAATGTCTTCTTTCATGGTGTCGTTCATGAATTTAATGCGCTGCTCTGATGCGCGGCCGCCGCCAGCCAGTCGGGCGCGATGTCCACGCCCCAGCCCGGCGCGTCGGTCACCGTGACGCAACCGTCAACAACCGCATACGGCGACTCGACAAACAACCCCTCCTGCCACGGATAATAATCCGCGCCTTCGATGGAAAACTCCAGATACTTGCCGGCGTTGGGAATCGCGCGCAACAAATGCATGGTGAACAATGTGACCAGCGACAAGTTGGCGCAATGCGGCGTGCAAGGCATGGCATGCGCTTCCGCTGTCTGCGCGACTTGCAGCGCGCGCGTCAAGCCGCCGACATAGCAAATGTCCGGCTGCGCGATGTCGACCACGCGCGATTGAATGATGCGCCGCCAAGTCGGCAACTCGCAATCCTGTTCGCCGCCGGTGACATCGATGGGCAACTCAGCCAACGCCTGCGTCACTTCGCGCGTCTCATCCAACTCCCAATACGGACACGGTTCTTCGAAGTGCGACACGCGGTGGTCATGCAAAAATCGCCCGACCGCAATCGCTTTATCCGGCGAATAACCGGAGTTGGCGTCGACCAACAACGCGACATTTTTCTCGGACGCGAACGCCGCATGCATGCGCTTGACGATGTCTTCGGTCCGCCCCGGCCATTCATCGACATCGCGACCGCATTCGGCGGCGATGCGGTACTTGAAAGCATCGAAGCCATGCGCATCGCGCAACTTAAGCAACCGCGCGACTTCCTCCTTGCCGCTGATGTCGCGGCGCATCGACGATGCATATACGCGCAACTTGCCCGGTGCGCCGCCGAGCAACCGGCACACCGGCTGCTGTTCCAGTTTGCCGCGCAAGTCCCACAACGCCGTATCCAAACCGGCCAGCGCGCGCCGCAAATACGAGCCGGGGAATTTATGTTCGAGTTCCGGAATGCGCGCCACCAACGCGGCGATGTCCAGCGCATCCTCGCCTAACGCATGCGGCGCGATTTGACGGTGCAGCACTTGCGCGGTGATGTCGGCGTGATACGGCGCCACCTGCCCCCAACCGCGCGCGCCGCCGTCTGCGGTCACCCTGACCAGGCCGATGAAGCGGTCGCAGAATGTTTCGATGGCGGTGATTTTCATAACCCAACTCGATAACGCAACCCGCGCGACTTTATCACAGCCGTTCACCGTGCCGCGGCCGCGGGCCGGCGGCGCGCCGGTGGGCGAATCCGCCGCGCAAAACGCATTTGCCAAACGCCGTTTTCATGGTTATCATCGCCGCCAAGTTACCGCTCGCGAATCGCTTCGTCCGCATCCATGAACGCCCCCGCCCCCGCCCGCAACCGTAGCGCGCAAGTCGCCCGGGTCACCACCGAGACCGAGATTACCGTCGCCGTCGATTTGGACGGCGGCGGCGCGGCGCGGTTGGACACCGGCGTGCCGTTCCTTGAGCACATGCTCGACCAAGTGGCGCGGCACGGCGTCATCGACTTGGACATCAAAGCCAAAGGCGACTTGCACATCGACGACCACCACACCGTCGAAGACATCGGCATCACCTTGGGCCAGGCGGTCCGCCAGGCGCTCGGCGACAAGGCCGGGGTGCGCCGCTACGGCCACAGTTATGTGCCGCTGGACGAGGCGCTGAGCCGCGCGGTCATCGACTTCTCCGGCCGCCCGCTGCTGACCATGAACGCCGCATTCCCCGATGCGCTCATCGGCCGTTTCGCCACGGCGTTGATTCACGAATTCTTCCAGGGCTTTTGCAACCACGCGCAAGTTACGCTGCACATCGATTCCTTGCGCGGCGCGAACTCGCATCACATCGCCGAGACCATGTTCAAGGCTTTCGGCCGCGCGCTGCGCATGGCGGTGGAAATCGACCCGCGCATGACCGGCGTGCCTTCGACCAAAGGGCAACTCTGACCGGCGCGCGCCGCCTCCCGACATGCCCGGCATCGTCATCGTCGATTTAGGCACCGGCAACCTGCGCTCGGTCAGCCGCGCCGCGGCGCATGTCTGCGGCGGCGGCGACGGTGACAACGGCGCGGTTTGCGTCAGCGCCGAACCGCGCGTCATCGCGGCCGCGGCGCATTTGATTTTGCCGGGCCAAGGCGCGCTCGGCGCGTGGATTGAACGCCTGAACGCCAACCCCGACTTGCGCGCAGCGGTGCTCGGCCGCCTGCGCGCCGGCCCGGTGCTCGGCATCTGCCTCGGTCTGCAGGCGTTGTATGCGCGCAGCGAAGAGAACGGCGGCTTGCCGGGCTTGGGCTTGCTGGACGGCAGCGTGAAACATTTCGCGGCTGCGCATCGGCGACGCTGCAACGGTGATGGCGACGGTGACGGCGACGGTAACAGTAACAGTGACGGTGACAACGCCGCCGCCGGCAAAACCCACGCTGCAAACCCCGCGCGCTTAAAAATCCCTCACATGGGCTGGAACCGCGTCCGCCGCGTGCGCGAGCATCCGCTGTGGCATGGCATCGAAGACGGCGCGCGTTTTTATTTCGTGCATAGTTATTATGTCGACGCCGGCGCGCGCGATGAAGTCGCGGGCGAATCCGACTACGGCGTTACTTTCACCGCGGCCGCGGCCCGCGCCAACCTGTTTGCGACCCAGTTTCACCCCGAAAAAAGTCAGCAATCGGGCTTGCGTTTGCTGCATAATTTCGTCAACTGGAACGGCGAGTGAACCGCATTTAATCAGGGGCGCGTCATGCTTCTCATCCCGGCCATCGACCTGAAAGACGGTCAGTGCGTGCGCCTGCGCCAAGGCGACATGAACGATGTGACGGTGTTCTCGAACGACCCGGTGGCGATGGCCGCCAGGTGGGTCGAGGCCGGCGCGCGCCGGTTGCACATCGTGGACTTGGACGGCGCGGCCGAAGGCGCGCCGGTCAACGCCGAAGTCATCCACCGCATCGCCGAACGATTCCCCGACTTGCCGCTCCAAGTCGGCGGCGGCATTCGCAACGAAGACACCGTGGAAGTGTACATCCAGGCCGGCGTACGATTCGTCATCATCGGCACGCGCGCCGTGAACGAGCCGCATTTCATCAGCGACTTGTGCGCCGAGTTTCCGACCCATGTCATCGTCGGTTTGGACGCGCGCGACGGCAAAGTGGCGACCGAAGGCTGGTCGAAACTGTGCCGCCACGACGCCATCGACATGGCGCAGCACTTCGAGTCGGACGGCGTGGAAGCGATTATCTACACCGACATCGCGCGCGACGGCATGCTGCGCGGCGTCAACATCGAGGCGACGCTGCAGTTGGCGGAAGCGGTCAACATTCCGGTCATCGCGGCCGGCGGCATTCGCAACCTCGAGAATGTAAAAAAGTTGGCGGCGTTGTCCGGGGCCGGCATCGTCGGCGCGATTACCGGCCGGGCGATTTATGAAGGCACGCTGGACTTCGCCGCCGGCCAGCGCGCCGCCGATGAAGTTTCCGGGCAAGGCGCGTTCGGGTTGTGACGGTACTGTTACCGTTACTGTTACCGTTGCCGTTGCCATTCAGCGCGTATCGCCAATCCATCCACCGCTCACGCGAAAACTAAATGACCCTCGCCAAACGCATCATTCCATGCCTCGATGTCGACCGCGGGCGCGTGGTTAAGGGCGTGCAGTTCGTCGACATCGTGGACGCCGGCGACCCGGTCGAAGCGGCGCGCCGTTATGACGCGCAGGGCGCGGACGAAATCGCGTTCCTCGACATCACCGCCAGTTCGGACGCGCGCGACACGCTGGTGCATGTGGTCGAGGAAGTGGCCGGCGAAGTGTTCATTCCGCTCACCGTCGGCGGCGGCATTCGCGCGCTCGATGACATCCACAAACTGCTGCGCGCCGGCGCCGACAAAGTGTCCATCAACACCGCGGCCGTGGCGCGCCCGGAATTAATTAGCGAGGCCAGCGCGCATTTCGGCAGTCAGTGCATCGTGGTCGCGCTCGACGCCAAACGCCGCGGCGGTGACGGTGCCGGTGACGGTGCCGGCGACGGTAACAGTAACGGTGCCGGTGACGGTGACGGTAACGGCGACGGTGATGGTGACGGTGACGATGCCGGCGACTCAGGCTGGGAAATCCACACCCACGGCGGCCGCCAACCGACCGGCATCGACGCGGTGGAATGGGCCGCGCGCATGGTTGAGTTAGGCGCCGGCGAGTTGTTGGTCACCAGCATGGACCGCGACGGCACCCGCGACGGTTTCGACTTGGCGCTCACCGCGCGCATCGCCGAGGCGGTCAGCGTGCCGGTCATCGCCTCCGGCGGCGTCGGCAACTTGCGGCACTTGGCTGACGGCATCCTCGATGGCCGCGCTGACGCGGTATTGGCGGCATCCATCTTTCACTTCGGCGAATACACGGTGCAGCAAGCGAAGCAATACATGGCATCGCAAGGCATCGAGGTGCGACTCTAAGTCGATGGCGAAGTCGATGGCAAAGTCGATGCCCAAGTCGATGGCGACGGACGCGGCGCGCAACTTACTGGCGCAAGTCAAGTGGGACGACGCGGGCCTGTTGCCGGCCATCGCGCAGGAACACGCCAGCGGCAAAGTGCTGATGGTGGCGTGGATGAACCGCGAGGCGTTGGCCGCCACCATCGCCGAAGGCCGCGCGGTCTACTACTCCAGGTCGCGAAAAAAGTTGTGGCGCAAAGGCGAGGAATCCGGCCACCAGCAAACCGTCATCGAGATGCGCCTCGACTGCGACGGCGACACCTTGCTGCTGCAAGTCGAACAAGCCGGCGGCATCGCCTGCCACACCGGCCGCCACAGTTGCTTTTATCGCCGCTTGGAAAACGACGCCTGGCGCGCCGTCGAGCCGGTGCTGAAAGACCCGGCCGCGATTTACCGAAAATAATCATCTCGCCGCCGCCGACCGTCGCCCCCGCCATGCCGCAAGTTCGCTGGTATTTCGATTTCATCTCGCCGTTCGCCTACCTGCAGCACGAGATGCTGCTGCGCGACCAGCCGCGGTTGCGTCTCGACTACCGGCCGGTGCTGTTCGCCGGGCTGCTGAAACACTGGGGCGGCAAGGGGCCGGCCGAGATTCCGGCCAAGCGCGAGGTCACTTACCGGCACTGTCAATGGTTGGCCGAGCGTCACCGCATCGGCATGAAGTTTCCGCCCGCGCATCCGTTCAACCCGCTGCCGGCGCTGCGCTTGGCGGTCGCGTTGCGCTGCGCGCCGGCCTGTGTTACGCGGCTGTTTCGGGCGATTTACGCCGACGGCGCGGACTTAAGCCGGGCAACCGAGTGGCAGGAGGTTTGCCGGCAATTGGGCGTGGCTGATGCGGCCGAGCGGATTGCGCAGCCGCGGGTCAAGGACGAATTGCGCGCCAACACTGATGCGGCGGCGGCCGCCGGCGTGTTCGGCGTGCCGACCCTGGCGCTCGGCGGACAACTGTTCTGGGGCCTGGACATGACCGGCATGGCGCTGGAATGCCTGGAAAACCCCGAACGCTTCAACACCGACGAATACCGCCGCCTAACCAACCTACCAGTCGGCCAAGCCCGCAAAGTTTAATCCGCCGGCTTACGCTCCGCTGGCCGTTAACCGTTACAATGCATCTTTTTTTTCCACCGGATAATCCCATGCTGCTCGATACGCCGATTTGTGATTTTGACTGGAAGGCGCCGGATTTTGTGTTGCCGGATTTGGACGGCACGCCGGTTTCGGCGGCGCGGAGTTATGGGCCGAACGGGTTGCTGGTGGCGTTCATCTGCAACCACTGCCCGTACGTCAAAGCGGTCATCGCGCGGTTGGTGGCGGATGCGGCGGCGTTGAAAGAGGCCGGCGTCAACACGCTGACGGTGATGCCGAACGACTTCCGCGCCTATCCGGATGACCGCCCGGCGTTGATGCGCGCGTTCGCCGAACAACACGCCTTCGCGTTCCCCTATTTGCTGGACGAAGACCAAAGCGTGGCGCGCGCGTTCGGCGCGGTTTGCACGCCGGACTTCTTCGGCTTCAACCGCGACGGCGGGCTGCAATACCGCGGGCGCATCGACGACGCCAAGATGGCCGACCCGGCCGGGCGCGCGCCGGAGTTGCTGGATGCCATGCGCCAAGTCGCTTCGACCGGCCAGGGCCCGGCGCAACAGCAGCCGAGCATGGGATGCTCGATTAAGTGGAAGGAGAAATAGTTCGCGCGTTCATGCAAGCGGCCGGGCCGGCGTCGCCGGAGCGAATGCGTCGAAGGTAAATCGCCCGCGCGTTCATCTGTTTATTTCGCGCCCGGCAGTTCCACCGCCGGAATCCAAACCTCGCCGTCCACCCGCGCTTCCTCCAAGTTCGCGCCGGCGCCGCCGCGGTCGATAACCAAGAAATCGCGTTGCTTGCCGAGCACGATTTGGAAATGATGCCAGGTGTTTTTGTGCAGGTTGATGCCTTGGCGGCCGTCGCTGATGAACAACTCCAGTTGCGCGGCGGCGATGCTTGCGGCCGGCGCGCCGGTCGCGGTGGACGCATCCGCGGCCACCAAAACCAAAAACGGCAAATCATCCAGCGGAATGAACGCCTGCGAGCCGAGCGGATGGCGCTCCAACTCGCGCACACGATGCGGCAACGGCAGCGGCTGACTGCGGAAAATGCTCGCCACCGGGCGGCCGCCGTCGGCGGCGGTGTCGATGGTGAACAAGTCGTGGAAGCGCGTGGTGAGGCCGTCGTTGATTTGCATTTCCGGCGCGCCCCGCGGCGCGTTCAAATCGATGACTTCGCCGAAAGCGGCGAACGCCTCGGCGGTTAACGGCCGCGCCGCCAGTTCAGTTTTGTCGCTGCTCATTTTGCGTCCTCCGGTTGGTCGACGGTGCCGAATAATCGCAGACGACTCACGCCGCCGTCCGGATAAATGTTGAAGCGGACATGCGTGACCGCGCCTAAGTCGTTCACTTGCGATTCAAATTCATGTTCGCGGTCCGCTTCCAGTTTAACCTGCGGCAACAGTTCGGCCCATGATTCACTGTGCTGCGCGATGTCGTCCGCGGTCGCCGTCGCCGCATCCAATCGCGCGCCTTGCAAACTGCAACGGTCCGGATAGTTGCCTTTGAAATGCGCGGTGTCGACTTCGACTTTTTTCACCGTGCCGGCATGCGCAAGCGCGATGATGACCCAGTCGTTGCCCGGCGCGCGGCGTCGGCGGGTTTCCCAGCCGTCGCCCATGTCGACGCCGCGGCCGGGGGTGAGCAAGTTGCGCATCGTGCCGAAATGTTCGTCGTTGCAAACTAACGCGACCGCGCCGTTCAACGCCGCCGCCAAGTCGACGAGTCCATCATCCGCGGCCGCGGTCAACCGTACCCAGTCGACTTTCGGTTCGCCGTAGACGCGCAATCGGGCGACGCCGCCGTCCGGATAAATGTTGAGGCGGACATGCGTGAACACTTGCGGCGCATCGACTTCAAACGCATGCGCGTTGTCGCCGCGCAAGTCGGTACGGGCGATGACCTCGAACCAGTCAGCGTCGCCGGGGTCGTCACCGTCGCCATCACCGTCAACAAAGCAGCCTTCCAGCGACGCGGCCGGCGGATAGTTGCCGGTGAAATGCGTGGTGTCGATGTCGACGCCGCGGATAACGCCGGGCCGCGCCAACTTGACCACGCACCAGTCATGGCCCGGGTCGCGCTTGCGCCGCGACTCCCAGCCGTCCATCCATTTGCCGTGGTCGTCGTATTTGCCGTCGATGAAAACCGGCGCCGCGTCCTGCAGCATGCGCGCCATCGGGGCGAAGAAATCGTCGCTGCAACGCACCGCTTGCGCGCCGAGTTTGGCGGAGGCGAGATTGACCCAGCGGGTGGCGAAATCGTTCATGGGGTCTCCGGGCATGGAAAATGTTTGCGCCAGTGCGCGGCGATGTCGAGGCGCCGCGCAAACCATACTTTATCGTGCGCGCGCGCGTAGTCGAGGAAGCGCGCCAGCGCCGCGGCCCGGCCCGGCCGGCCGACCAACCGGCAGTGCAGACCGACCGAGAGCATCTTCGGTTGCGTCTCGCCTTCCGCGTATAAAGTGTCGAACGCGTCTTTCAAATACTCGAAGAACTGCGCGCCGCTGTTGAAGCCCTGCGCGGTGGCGAAGCGCATGTCGTTGGCGTCCAAAGTATACGGCACGAACAACAGCGGCTTGGCGTAACGCGTCTCCCAGTAAGGCAAATCATCGGCATAACTGTCGGCGCTGTAAGTGAATTCATGGCCGGCGTATTCGGCCGTGATGCGATGCGTGTTCGGACTGGTGCGGCCGAGATAAAAACCGGCCGGCGCATGGCCGGTCATGCGACGGTGAATGTCGATGGCTTGTTGCAAGTGTTCGCGTTCATCGGCCTCCGCGACAAACTGGTAGTCAATCCATTTATAACCGTGGCTGGCGATTTCCCAACCGGCGTTCAACATCGCCTCGACCGCGGCCGCGTTGCGCTGCAGCGCGAGCGCCACCGCAAACACCGTCACCGGAATTTCGCGCGCCGTGAACATGCGGTGCAACCGCCAGAATCCGGCCCGCGCACCGTATTCATACATCGATTCCATGTTGAAGTGACGCGCGCCTGGGTAGGCTTGCGCGCCGACAATCTCGGACAGAAACGCTTCGGACGCCGGGTCGCCGTGCAGGATGTTGTTCTCGCCGCCCTCTTCATAATTCACCACGCACTGCACCGCGATGCGCGCGCCGCCGGGCCACTTTGGATGCGGCGGGTCGGATGCGTAGCCGAGCATGTCGCGCGGATAAGTCATGACGGTTATGGCGGGGATTGGGTCGCGGTTTCAGCGGTGGTTTTGGTCGCGGTTTTAGTCGCGGATTCGGTCGACGATTCAGCCGCGGTATCGGCCGCGGTATCGGCGGCGCGGGCAGTATACCACGCGGCAATCAACGCTCTCTCGGCCTCGGTCATCGCGGTCAAGTTGCCGATGGGCATGCTGCGCGTCGCCACGGTGGTGGCGAAGATGCGCGATGCATGGCGTTGCACCGCCGCGGCCGATTCCAAAGCGATGCCGGCCGGCGGCGCGTAAAACCCGGCTTGCGACGGTTGGCGCGCATGGCAACCGGCGCATCGCGTTTGCACGATGGCGGTGATGTCGGCCAGCGCCGGCGCGGGTATATGTTCAGCGGAATTTGCGGCGGCATGTTGCCCCGGCGCCGGCCCCACCGGCCCCACCGACAACCGCGGCGCGGTCACCCACGCGGTCGCCGCGAGAATTGCAAACCCCGCGACCAACAACCAAACGCCGGCGCGCCGGCGCAAGTGGCGGACATTAAAGTAGTGCCGCGCCAGCCAGCCGGCCGCGCCGATGGCCGCGAGTATCGCCCAGTTCCATGCGTGCGCGTAGGTGGCGGGGAAATGCACGCTGACCATGATGAATAACACCGGCAGCGTGAGGTAGTTGTTGTGACGCGAGCGCAACAACGCGGCCGCGCCGCGCGCCGGGTCGACCGCGCGCCCGGCCGTCAACGCCGCGACCATTTTGTTTTGCGCCGGGATAATCACGAACAACACATTGCCGACCATGATGGAACCGATGGCCGCGCCGGTGTGGATGTATGCGGCGCGCCCGCTGAGCAATTCCGACAACGCCCACGCCAACGCGGTCAGGCATGCGAACACCACGGCCGCGAGTTGCAGCGGCGCGTGGCGCAACCGCGAGCGGCACAAGGCGTCGTATGCCAGCCATGAGATGAGCAACGCGCCGACGCCGATGCCGATGCCTTGCCATGCGTTTAACTCGACCGCCGCATCCGCGTCGAGTAAAAACGCGGCCGCGTTCATGTAATAAACCATCACCAACAGCGCAAAGCCGCTGAGCCAAGTCGTATACGCTTCCCACTTGAACCAGTGCAACTGCGGCGGCAACGCATCCGGGGCGGTCTCGAATTTTTGCAGGTGGTAGAAGCCGCCGCCATGCACCGCCCACAAGTCGCCGGCCACGCCGGGCCGCGGCGCGCGCCGGTCGAGACGGTTTTCCAGCCAGTTGAAATAAAACGACGCGCCAATCCATGCCACGCCGACGATGAAATGAATCCACCGCAGCAGCAGATGCGCCCATTCGTGGAGGTGGTTTTCCATCGGCGTTGCGCGGTGTTGCAATTGTGGCGATGACGGTGGCGACGGTGTCGCGATGACGGTGGCGACGGTGACGGTGTTGCGTGTTTTAGTCGGCGACGGTTGACTCGGCCGCGGTCGCAACGTACGCGTCGATTTCATCCAGCAACTGTTGTTGTCGCGATGCATCGGCGAACGATGCGGTGACACTGTTGCGCGCCAGTTGCGCGAGCGTCGCCGCATCCAAACCCAACGCATCGGCGACGGCGCAATAGTTGTCGTTCAAGTGGCCGCCGAAGTACGCCGGGTCATCCGAGTTGACCGTGACGCGCAACCCCAACTCGAACATGCGTTTGATGGGATGCGCGGATAAGTCGTCGATGACGCGCAGTTTCAAGTTGGACAGCGGACACATGGTCAGCGGCGTTTGTTGCCTCGCCAAACGCGCCAACAACTTTTCATCGTCGATGGCCGCGTTGCCATGGTCGATGCGCTCGACTTGCAATGCATCCAGCGCGCCTTCGATGTAACTCGGCGGACCTTCTTCGCCGGCGTGCGCGACGCAACGGTAGCCTTGCGCCCGGGCGCGCGCGAACACCTCGGCGAACGGCTGCGGCGGGAACCCGCGTTCGCTGGAGTCGAGGCCGACGCCGGTGATGCGCACGCGGTACGGTTCGGCCAGCGCCAAAGTGTCCAGCGCATCCTGCGGCGGAAGGTGGCGCAAAAAGCACATGATGAGGCCGGCGGAGAGGTCGAAGTCGCGGCGCGCCGCTTCCAACGCCGCGCTCAAGCCGCCGACCACATCGCCGAACGCGACGCCGCGCTCGACATGCGCCTGCGGGTCGAAGAACAATTCCAAGTGGCGAATGTTTTGCGCCGCGGCTTGCTCGCAATACGCGTACGCCAAATCGTAAAAATCGCGCGCGACGCAAAGCGCGGCCATGCCTTGGTAGTAGATGTCGAGGAAGTCCTGCAATCGGTCGAAGCGGTACGCCGCGCGCACCGCCGCCACCGATTCGTACGGCAACGCCACACCGTTGCGCGCCGCCAACGCGAACAGCATCTCCGGCTCCAGAGTGCCTTCGATGTGACAGTGCAATTCCGCTTTCGGCAGATTGGCGATGAAAGTTTTTATGGGCATGTCGATTTGAAATGCGCGCGGCGGTGACGGTGGGGATTCAGCGCCCAAAGGAAAATGTCCCCGTACGCCACGCCCGCAGTTTGTTAAGCGGGCGTCCAGTCAAGTTCCACGGTGCACAAGCGCCGCCGCGTTGATGCCGGTTTGATTCGCCGACGCGGCGTTGCCGCGTGTAGCCGTCCCTGGCGTCTGGACTCCGGCGGTCCTGCCGGAGTGACGGCGCGTTGCACCGTGTCGACCATCACCGCCGCGCCCGGTTCTCTGGCCGCCGCGGGTGAGCGCGCCGCCCACCCCTACTTCGGCAACTGCCCCTGCACGCCCTCGACATACCAGTCCATGCCGAGCAGCGCTTTGTCATCGAGGGTCTCGCCGGCGGCCACGACTTGCTCGCCGGCTTGGTTGTTAATCGGGCCCGCGAACGGATGCAGCGAACCGTCGGCAATCGCGGCCGTGACCGCATCGGCGGCGGCGCGCACATCGGCCGGCACCGCATCGCCGTACGGCGCCATCTCCACCATGCCGGAGGCGATGCCGCCCCATTCATTCGCGGAAGTCCAAGTGCCGTCGAGCGCCGCTTTGACGCGCGCGACATAGTACCGGTCCCAGTTGTCGATAATCGCGGTCAGTTGCGCTTTGGGCGCGAACGCAATCATGTCGGATGCCTGGCCGAAAGCGTAGACGCCGCGCTTCTGCGCGACTTGCAGCGGCGCCGGCGAGTCGGTGTGCTGGGTGATGATGTCCGCGCCGTCGTTGATGAGCGCTTTGGCGGCGTCGCCTTCCTTGCCGGGGTCATACCACGAGTTAATCCACACCACCTTCACCGTCGCATCCGGGTTGACCTTGCGCATGGCGAGCGTGAATGCGTTGATGCCGCGCACCACTTCCGGAATCGGAAACGACGCGACATAGCCGACTTGCCCGGTCTTGGTCATGCGGCCCGCGATGGTGCCGATAACCGCGCGCCCTTCGTAAAACCGGCCGGAGTAAGTGCTGACATTGGCGGCGCGTTTGTAGCCGGTGGCGTGCTCAAACTTGACATGCGGAAACTGCTTGGCGATTTTGACGGTCGGATTCATAAACCCGAACGAAGTGGTGAAGATGATGTCGCTGCCGCCGGCGGCGAGTTTGCGAATCACGCGCTCGGCGTCCGCGCCTTCGCTGACGCTCTCGACGAAGGTGGTCTTAACGCCGAGTTCGCGCTCCACCGCCAGCCGCCCGACATCATGCCGGTAAGTCCAGCCGTGGTCGCCGATGGGCCCGACATAAACAAACCCGGCGTTGTCGACTTGCGCGCGCGCGGTCGCCGCCGCCAATAACATGCCGGCGGCCACGCTCGCCACGGCCGCGACAGCGGCGAGTTTGCGGGAGAGTTTGCGGTTCATG
>JAPPPS010000024.1 GCA_028817405.1 Gammaproteobacteria bacterium | reverse complement strand
CATCGGTCCGCCACCGCGGATTCTTCCGCCGCAAAATATCGGTCAACTTGGCGTTGAAAGTGGTCTCGCGAATAACGGGCATGACGGTCGGCGGCGGCGGGGAATCGATGCATTGTAACGCAAAACCTCCGAGAAATTAAAAACAAAAAAATCGCGGCAACTTAAGCGAGACAACCCCCGCCAGACCCGTTGATGAGCGGCGGCAAACCGTTATAGTTGCGGTTCTCGAATCGCAAGCGCATAATGGCGTCGAACTGCGCGCTTGTTATGCATGAAATCATCGTTCAACCGTTTGTAATCCGCCGATGAATCCACCTAAAACCCCGGCCCCCGGCGCGCGCCGGAGAATTGGTGTTTTGCCGTTTGCGCGCGCGACTTTTGATGTGGCGTTTGCGCGGGAAAAATCGCGCGCGATGTTCGCGCAACTGGAGCGCGCGGCGGCGCGCGGCAACTTCGATATCATCGGCGCGCGCGAGATGTTGTTTGACCAGGCCGCGGCCATGCGGGCATTGCGCGCGTTGCCGGCGGTCGACCAGTTGCTGGTGTTGCAACTCACTTTCACCGACGCCGATGCGGTGGTCGCGGCCGCGGCGGAGTTCGCGGGGCCGCTGGGCATCTGGGCCGCGCCGGAGCCGCGCATCGGCGGGCGGCTGCGCCTGAACGCGTTCTGCGGTTTGAATCTCGCCAGCCACGCGCTCGGTTTGCACGGCCGGGATTTCTCGCACTTGTATGCCGACCCGGCCGCGCCCACGGTCGCCGGTGACCTCGACGACTTGCTCGACGGCCGGCGCATGGCCGGGCGGTTGGATGCCGCGCCGGTGGAACCAACCGCGGCTGCGTCCACGGATGCCGCGCAACCCATGGCCGCCGCCGGCCGCGCCATCGCCCGCGCGCTGGCCGGCAAACGCATCGCGCGCATCGGCGCGCATCCGCCGGGCTTCCACACTTGCGCGTATTCGGCCGCAAGCGTCAAGCAACTCACCGGCGTCACCATCGACGAATTCGACATCGATGAATTGTTCGACGCCGCGCGCGCCGCCCCGGCCGCGAGCGTCGCCGATGCCCGCCGCATCGCCGACGACGCGCTGCATGGCAACGGCATGGACGCGCTCGACCAACCGCAACTCAACCGTTCATTGCGCTTGAAAGCGGGCCTCGATGCATTGCGCGCGCGCGGCGGTTATGACGCGTTCGCGGTGCGCTGCTGGCCGGAAACTTTCACCGAATACGGCGGCGCGGTGTGCGCGCCGGTGTCGATGTTGGGCGAGGCGAAAATTCCATGCGCATGCGAGGCCGATGTCTACGGCGCGTTGACGCAAATGTTGGTTCAAGAAGCGGCCGACGCGCCGGTGTTTTTAAGCGACTTAGTTGACTTGGACGCGGCCGATGACAGCGGCGTGATTTGGCACTGCGGCCAGGCGCCGATTTCCATGCGCGACCCGGATCCCAAACCGGGGGCCGCGCCGGTCGCGACCATTCACACCAACCGCCAGATGCCGCTGCTGTACCAGTTCGCGCTGAAACCCGGCGCGATGACTTTCGCGCGCATCTCGCAATCGCGCAACCAACCGAAGTTCGTCATCGGCGCATGCGAAGCGTTGCAGCGGCCGCTGGCGTTCACCGGCACTTCCGGCGTAGTGCGTTTCGCGCGCGGCGCTTCGCAAGTGTTGCGCGACCTCATCGACGCGCGCATCGAACACCACATGGTGTTCGTATACGGCGACCATCGCGCCAAGTTGCGCGCGGCCGCCGCGGCGCTGGGCCTGCCGGCGCTGGAGTTATGACGCTGAGATACGGTCTCATCGGGGCCGGCATGATGGGCTGCGAGCATGCGCGAAATCTGCGCTTGTTGGATGGCGTGACTTTAGCCGCGGTCGCCGACCCGGACGCGGCGATGCGGGATGCATGCGCAAGCATTTCGCGCGCGGCCGGTTTCGCGCCGGCGGTTTATGCAAACCATCGCGCGTTGCTCGACAACGCCGACTGCGATGCGTTCATCATCGCGTCGCCGAACGACACGCATCATGAAATTCTCGCCGACTTGCTGAGCGCGCCATCGCCGAAGCCGGCGCTGTGCGAGAAGCCGTTGTGTACCACCGCGGCCGACTGCCGCGACATTATCGCGCGCGCGGCCGCCGCGGCCGCGCCGGTGTGGGTGGCGATGGAATACCGCTACATGCCGGCGGTGGCGCGCGCGCTGGAGTTGGCGCGGGCCGGCGCAGTCGGCGCGCCGCGCATGATGTCAGTGCGCGAGCATCGTTTTCCGTTCCTGAAAAAAGTCGATGACTGGAATCGTTTCAACCGCCGCACCGGCGGCACCTTGGTGGAAAAGTGCTGCCACTTCTGGGACTTGATGCGGCATGCATTGCAAAGCGAACCGTTGCGCGTGTATGCATCGGCCGGCGTTGATGTCAATCACATCGACGAAAGTTACGACGGCGAGACGCCGGACATCATCGACAACGCATTCGTTATCGTGGATTTCGCAAACGGCGCGCGCGGCATGTTGGACTTATGCATGTTCGCCGAAGGCTCCTACTGGCAGGAAGTCGTCTCCATCACCGGCGATGCAGCGCGAGTCGACGCTTGCGTGCCGGCCCCCGCAAGATTTACCCGCGGCGAAGAACGCGCCGGCGAAGTGGTGCTGTCGCGGCGCGACGGCGCGGTGTCGACCGAAACCGCGGCCGTCGACGCCGACATCCTGCGCGCCGGCGACCACCACGGCGCGACCTACTTCCAGCATGTCAAGTTCCGCGACATGCTCATCTCCGGCGGCGCGCCGGAAGTGAATCTAACCGATGGCATGCAAGCGGTATTAGTCGGCGAAGCCGCGGAACGCTCGGCGCGGTTGGGCGAGGCGGTGCGAGTGGAGGCGGTTTAGGTTTCGTCAGTCGCCGCCGGTTGCGGCGCGGCAACTGTCGCCGGTTTGGTTGAATACATGCGCGTCCGTGGGGCGCAGGCGCAGTGGCAGTTTGCCGGGCGGGGTGTCGGCGCGGGCTTTGACGATGACCGTGGCGCTGTCGGGGGCGTTCGGCGTGCGGCAGTAGTGGAAGATCTCGCCGCCGAGGTGTTCGCTGGCGTCGACGGTGAGGGTGAAGCGGGCTGCGCCGTCGCCGTTGTCGCCGCTGTCGGCACCGTCGCCGGAATACAATGCATCCGGGCGCGCGCCGACGGTGACGGTTTCACCGTCTGCGATGCGCCAGTCAGCCGCGGGCAACACCAATTCCGCCGGCTCCGCATCGCCGCCGACTGAGGTTAACCGCAACGCGATGCCGCCACCGTCACCACTTCGCCGCGCCACGGCCGGAAAGAAATTCATCTTCGGCGAACCGATGAAGCCGGCGACGAAGCGGTTGCGCGGGCGGCCGTATAACTCCAGCGGCGCGCCGGTTTGTTCGACGCGCCCGGCGTTCAGCGCGACGATGCGGTCGGCCAAAGTCATCGCTTCCACTTGGTCATGCGTGACATAAATCATGGTCGCGCCGAGGCGGCGGTGCAACTGGCGCAGTTCGATGCGCATGGCCGCGCGCAACTCGGCGTCGAGGTTGGACAGCGGTTCGTCGAGAAGAAACACTTTCGGTTCGCGCACAATCGCGCGGCCGATGGCGGTGCGCTGGCGCTGGCCGCCGGACAACTGGCGCGGCTTGCGCTCCAACAACGCAGTCAAATGCAGCGCTTCGGCCGCGGCCGCGACGCGACGGTTGATGTCGGCCGCGGACAACTTGGTGGTCATGCGCAAGCCGAACGAGATGTTGTCGCGCACCGTCATGTGCGGATACAGCGCGTATGATTGAAACACCATCGCGGCGCCGCGGTCGCCGGGCGCGATGTCGTTGACGCGCGCATCGCCGATGTAAATGTCGCCGGCGGTGGCCGATTCCAAACCGGCGATGAGCCGCAGCAGCGTCGACTTGCCGCAGCCGGAGGGGCCGACGAACACCACGAACTCGCCGTCTTCGATTCCTAAGTCGACATCGTGAATCACATCGACGCCGCCGAAACTTTTGCCGACACCGCGCAAGGATAATGACGCCATGCTGTTACCCCTTGGTCGCGCCCATGGTGAGGCCGGAGATGAAATGTTTTTGCAGCATAAAGAACAGGAGCACCGGCGGCAGCGCGGCGATGACCGAGCCGGCCGAGAGTAAATGCCACTGCGCGCGGAAGGTGCCCTTCAACGCTTGCAATCCGACTGTGATGGGCCGGGCGTCGGCGTCCGGCGCGAGAATCAGGCCCCAGAAAAAATCATTCCAGATGAAAGTGAACACCAGCACCGCCAGCGCCGCCAGCGCCGGCAGAATCAGCGGCAGTACGATGTGCCAGTAAATCCGCCATTCGGCGACGCCCTCGGCGCGCGCCGCTTCGAACATCTCGCGCGGCAACTCGCGGATGAAACCGCGCAGGAAAAACGCGCAGAAGCCGGTCTGGAACGCGACATGAAAAATCGCCAGGCCGGTTTTGGTGTCGTATAAACCGAGTTGCAACGAGAAGTCGCGCACCGGAATCATGAGAATTTGAAACGGAATGAAGTTGCCGGCGATGAACATGGCGTACACCAAAAAGTTGGCGCGGAAATTAAACGCCGCCAGCGCGTAACCGGCCAAGGAACTGAACAGCAGCGCAAAGAACACCGCGGGCAAAGTGATGAGCACGCTGTTGAAGAAGTACCGCAACAGATTCGCTTCGACAAAAATCGAGCGGTAGTTTTCCAGCGCCGCGGTCTCGGTGGGCCAACTCCAGTAGTTTGCGGCCGCGATGTCGGCGGCGGTGCGCACCGAAGTCAGCAGCACCGCGGCCAGCGGCAGCAGCCATAACACTAACGCGAACCACAATAAACCGTGGTAGGCGAAGCGCGCGTGCGGTTTGGTTATTGGCGACGGGAACATGATGGAGTCGATTTAACGCTCGCGTCGCGCGAGTCGCCAAAGAAACCACGCGATATAAAAATCCATCACGATAAACAACAGCACCGCAATCGCCGCGCCGTAACCCATGCGGTAGGAAAACAGCGCCTGCTCATACATCTCCCACGCCAGCACCGTGGAAGTGCCGTACGGCCCGCCCTCGGTCATAATCGCAATCAAGTCAAAACTGCGCAGCGCGCCGACCACGGTCACCACCACCACGATGAAAGTCGCGGGGCGCAACTGCGGCAGGATGACATGGCGCAGCATGCGCGCACCGCGCGCGCCGTCGATGCGCGCCGCTTCCAATACTTCACCGTCCATGCCGGCCAGGCCCGCGAGATATATCAGCATGCAATACGCGGTCTGCGGCCACAAGCCGGCGGCGATGACGCTGAAGGTGGCGGTGTCCTCGTCAGCCAAAAACGAAGTCGGCGCGATGTCGAACACGCCGAGCAACGCGTTCAGCGGACCGTACGACGGGTCATAAAACCATCTGAACACCAACCCGACCACGACCAAGTTGATGACGAACGGAAAAAAGAACAGCGACTTGGCGAGGCGAATGCCGCGCACTTGCTGGTTCAAAAACAACGCCAGCGCCAAACCCATGACCGGCGCCAGCAGATAACAAACCAGCCACCAGATGTTGTTGTAAACGGCGGTGGCGATTTGTTCGTCTTCCCACATCTCGGCGTAGTTGTCGACGCCGACCCAGGTCTTCGCGCCGAGACCGTCCCAGGCGTGGAGACTCAGCCAGATGCTCTGCGCAATCGGCCACACCACATAGCCGGCGAACAGAAGCAACGCCGGCGCCATGAACAGCCACGGCGTCCACGGGGTTAATGAACGGCGGTCAAACATGGCGCGGCGTTAGTGGAAGCGTTGGCGCGGCAAAAGAACGTCATTCCCGCAGGTTTTTAAGCGGGAATCCAGAGTTTTTTTTCGATTCCTCGCCGAGGCAATTAAAGACTCTGGATTCCGGATCGATGAAAAACATAGTCGCTGCGCTCCTTGTTTTTCTATCGTCCGGAATGACAGCGGAGAACGCTTTCACCGTGACAATCCCCCGTTGTTTACTTTTTATAAATCCGCAGTCGCGCTTTTTCCAGCCGCGCGCGGATGGCGTCGATGCGGTCGGGGTTGACCATGAATTCTTGGAACCCTTCCATGCCGGCCTTCGCCATCTTCGGGTCGGTGTCGCGGTCGTAGAACTGCGCCAGGCCGGCCGCCTGCGCCAGCACTTGCTGGCCCTCGCGCAAGATGCGGTCTTGCGGCGGCGGCGAGTTTTTGTTCGGCGGCAGGGTGCCGGCGGCCGCGGGAATCAGCGCGTTGTTTTCCGGCTGCGCGGCGAACGCGAGGAAGCGAAACGCATCGGTTTTGTTGCGCGCGCCGGCCGGCACATGCCAAGTGTCCAGCGGCGCGTCCTCATACATCGGCATGCCGGCTTTGATGCGCGGGAACTGCACATACTCCATTTTGTCGGCCATGCCGGCTTCGTTGAAGTTGCCCATCGCAAAGTTGCCGATGAGCATCATCGCGGCCGAGCCGTCAATCAGCGGCGCGGTGCCTTCCACCCAGTCATATGTGGCGTGGTTTTCCAAGAAGCAGTCGTTGCCCACCAACTCGGCCCACCGCTCGAACACTTCGTCCAAGCCGGCGTCGGTATACGGCAGTTCGCCGGCCGCGAGTTTCAGGTGGTAGTCCAAACCGTTGACGCGCAGGTTCAAGTAATCAAACCAGCCGGCCGCGGTCCACAAAAACTTGGTGCCAATCGCAATCGGCGTCACACCGTTGCCGCGCAACTTCTTGCACGCCGCAACCAAGTCCTCCCAACTGCCCGGCTCGGCCACGCCGTTGGCCGCCATGATGTCGCGGCGGTAGTACAAGCCCCACTGGTAATACGAGTACGGCACGCCGTACACCTTGCCGTCCGAGCCGCGCACCAAGCCGTCGCTGGAGGCCATCGCATCGTCCAAGTTGTTGTCGTTCCACAAAGTCGTCAGGTCGGCGAACAGGCCGGGGTCGGAGAACACGCGCATGCGCGCGCCGGCGTACCAAGTCGTCACATCCGGCGGGTTGGCTTGCAGGAAGTTGCGAATCGCGGTCTTGTGGTCTTCGCGGCCGTTGATGGTCAAGTCGACTTGCACATCCGGGTTGGCGGCCTCGAAGCGCGCAATCAATTCGCGCAGCGCTTCCGGCTGGCCCGGGTCGGAGATGTCGGTGATGATGGACAGTTGCCCGGCCGAGGCCGCGCCGGCGACGCTCAACGCCATGGCCATGGCCGCGGCCAATTTTTTGATGTTCATGATTCCCCCTCAGGTGTTGGGTTGGTAAATGGCGCGGCGGCGATGTGGCGATGCAACGCTGCGACGGTGGCATCGACAGCAACGGCGGCGCGCCGAAGCGCAACGAGGATAGCATGAAAATTCGCCCATCCGTTATTATTCACGCATGCAACCCGGCCATTTCACCCTCGGCGTGTGCTGGTATCCGGAGCAGTGGCCGGAGTCGCGCTGGCGGCGCGACGCGGCGCGCATGCGCGAGATGGGAATCACCACGGTGCGCCTCGGCGAGTTCGCGTGGTCGCGCCTGCAGCCGGCGCGCCGGCAATGGGACGGCGACTGGCTGCGCCGCGCGCTGGATATTCTGCACGAAAACGACTTGCGCGCGATTCTCGGCACGCCCAGCGCGGCCCCGCCCAGGTGGCTGCTGGACGAGTTCCCGGACCTGCTGCGCGTCGATGCGGACGGCGCGGTCAGCGCTTTCGGCTCGCGCCGCTTCGCCTGCCTCGCGCACCCCGGTTATGCGCGCGCTTGCGTGACGGTGGCGCGGAAAATGGCGCGGGAATTCGGCGCGCATCCGGCCGTGTGCGCGTGGCAAATCGACAACGAATACGGCTGCCACGACACCGCGCAATCATGGTCGGCGCGCGCCGCGCGGTTGTTCCGGCGGTGGTTGCGCTTGAAATACCGCGACATCGGCGCGTTGAACCGCGCTTGGGGCAACGCGTTTTGGTCGATGGAGTACGCCGACTTTGCGCAAATCGAGCCGCCGCGCGCCACCCCGGCCGGCAACAACCCGGCGCACCTGCTGGACTTCCACCGATTCTGGTCGGCGCGCATCACCGTGTTCAACCGCCGCCAAGTCAACGCCGTGCGCCGCCACGCGCCGGGCCGCACCGTGCTGCACGACTTCATGGGCTTCTCCACCGGCTTCGACCACTTCGCGTTAGCCGCCGACCTCGACAGCGCGGCGTGGAACTCGTATCCGCTGGGATTCCTCGCCCGGCACGGCGGTGACGGTGGTGATGGCGACGGTGACGATGGCGACGGTCACGGTGACGGTGAAAATAACGCCCGGCAAAAATACCTCCGCCTCGGCGCTCCCGACCACGCCGCCTTCCACCACGACCTGTACCGCGCTTGCGGGCGCGGGCGGTTTTGCGTCACCGAGCAGCAGCCCGGCGCGGTCAACTGGGCCGCGTATAACCCGCAGCCGCTGCCTGGTGCGGCGCGGTTTTGGACTTGGGAGGCATTCGCGCACGGCGCGGAAATGGTGGCGTATTTTCGATGGCGGCAGTTGCCGCGCGCGCAGGAGCAAATGCACGCCGGCTTGTTGCGGCCCGATGACCGGCCCGCGCCCGGCGCGGCCGAAGCGGCGCAGGTCGCGCGCGAGTTGGCGGGGTTGCCGGCGGAGGCGTTTGCGCCGGCCGCCGCGGCCCCGGTCGCGCTGGTTTTCGATTACGAAAGTTGCTGGATGCGCGACGCGCTGCCGCACGGCGACGCGCCGGCGTTGGCGGTTTATTTGGCGTTCTACGCGGCATTGCGGCGCGCGGGGATGGATGTCGACATCGTCCCGCCGGCCGCCGACCGGGCTGATTTCACCGCGCGACGGTTGGTGGTCGCGCCGCTGTTATTCGCGCCGACCGATGACTTTGTCGCGCGGTTGCGGAGCGCCGGTTGCGCGGCGTTGTTCGGCGCGCGCTGCGGGAGTTTGACCGCGGAATGCGCGTTGCCGGAGGACTTGCCGCCGGGGCCGTTGCGCGCGGCGTTGGGGTTAACCGTGCTGCGCGTGGAGTCGCTGCCGCCGTCGTTCAAAATGCCGGTAGCGTGGCGCGACGGTGACGGTGATGGTGACGGTGATGGCGGCGGCGGCGACGGTGACGGTGACGGCGATTCCAGCGGCGAAAATCATGCGCCCGGCGCCGCCAGCCACTGGCGCGAAGTCATCGACGCACACGACGCGCAAATCCTCGCCGCTTTCGAGGACGGCGGCGGCGCGGTGTTGCAGCGCGGCGATTTTTTCTATCTCGCGGGCCGCGCCGATGCGCGGCTGCTGGATGCGGTGGTGGCGCGCGCGCTGCGGCATGCCGGTGTCGCTACCGCGCGTCCGCCGGCCGAGATGCGGGTGCGCCGGCGCGGCGAGTTGCTGTGGTTTTTCAACTACGGCGCGCGCCCGGCGGAGCCGCACATTAACGGCGAAATCATCCTCGGCGAAACCCCGATTCCGCCCGGCGGTGTGCTTGCCCTGCGCCCGAATGGCCCGAGTGGCACGGGTCGTCCGGGTACTTAATTAAGGGCCCGCATCGCCGCCCGCCGAAAATCTGATGCCGCACCGCCGCCACAATCCGCTGACCGGCGACTGGGTGCTGGTCTCGCCGCAGCGCATGGCGCGGCCATGGCATGGCGAGGAAGCGCCGCGGCCGCGCCCCCCGCCGCCGCGCCATGACCCAACTTGCGCGCTCTGCCCCGGCAACCGCCGCGCCGCCAGCATCGTCAACCCCGACTACGACGGCGTGTTCGTGTTCGACAACGACTACCCCGCGCTCGCGGCCGGCGCGCCCAATGAGCCGGAGCCGCCGCCGGCCCCGTTCACGCCTAACCGGCCGGCGCGCGGCGTCTGCCGGGTGCTCTGTTTTTCGCCGCGCCATGATGTCACCTTGTCGCAACTGCCGGCGGCGCAAATCGAGACCGTCATCGCCGTTTGGCGCGCGCAGTTCGCGGAATTAGTCGGCGGCGGCGCATACCGCTGGGCGCAAATTTTTGAGAACCGCGGCGCCATGATGGGCTGCTCCAACGCGCATCCGCACGGGCAAATCTGGGCCGGCGACTTCGTGCCGAACGAACTGCGGCGCGAGGCGCGGACGCAACTGGCGCACCACCGTGCGCGCGGCCGGGCGTTGCTGGACGACTATTTGGCGTTTGAGTTGCAGGCCGGCGCGCGCGTGGTGGCGCAAAACGATGACTGGGCCGCGGTGGTGCCGTACTGGGCGGTGTGGCCGTTCGAGACGCTGCTTCTTCCGCGCCGGGCGGTGCGCGATTTCGCCGATGTCGACGACGATTTGCAGGCGTCGCTGGCGGCGATTCTGCGCGACCTCCTGACCAAATACGACCGCCTGTTCGCCCGCCCGATGCCATACAGCATGGGCTGGCATGGCGCGCCGGGCGGCGCGGGGAAGGCGGCGTGGCGGCTGCACGCGCACTGCTATCCGCCGCTGCTGCGCGACGATACGCGCAAGTTCATGGTCGGCTACGAGATGTTGGCCGAGCCGCAACGCGACCTAACGCCGGAGGCCGCGGCCGCGCGGCTGCGCGATGCCTGACTCGGCGTCGGCCGCGGCGGTGACGCGGGCCACGGTGGCGGCCGCGGCGCGGGCTTTTGAGCGAGATTTCGGCGCCGCGCCGGCCGGCATCGCGCATGCGCCGGGCCGGGTCAATCTCATCGGCGACCACACCGACTACAACCGCGGCTTGGCGCTGCCGCTGGCGCTGGAACACGGGACCGCCGCGGCCTTCGGCGCGCGCGACGACGGCGCGGTGCATTGCGTGTCGGCGGATTTGGGCGAGAGCGTGGTTGTCGGGGCGGGCGAGTTTGGCGACGGTGACGGTGGCGGCGACGACGGTGGTAGCGGCCGCGGTGGCGGCGATGACGGTGACCGCGACAACCCCGACTCCACCCGGCGCTGCAACTGGCAGGACTACCTGCGCGGCGCATGCATCGAGTGGCGCGCGCACCTCGACCGTGACGGCGGCATGCAATTTCCCGGCCGCGAATCCCGCGCCCGCGCCGGCTTCGAATCGCCGCCCGGCCTGGACTTCCGCGGCGCGAATCTGGCAATCAAAACCGCCTTGCCGCTCGGCGCGGGGCTGTCGTCATCGGCCGCGTTTGTGGTCGCGGTGTTGCGCGCGTTGTGCGCGGTCGGCGGCGTTAGGTGGCGCGCGGCGGCGTTCGCCGCAGTCGCGCGCGCGGTCGAGAACCGTCACGCGGGGGTGCAGTGCGGCATCATGGACCCGCTCATCGCCGCGGCCGCGCGCGCCGGGCATGCGCTGCTCATCGACTGCCGCAGTTTGCGCCGCCGCCACATCAAACTGCCGGCGAACTGGCGGGCGGTCGCGCTCGACACCGCCACCCGCCGCGACCTGCAAACCTCCGACTACAACCGCCGCCGCGCCGAATGCGAACAAGCCGCGGCCGCGTTGGGCGTCGCCAGTTTGCGCGAAGTCAGCGCAACGCAACTGCGCCGCGCGCGCGGCAGCATAGACGCGCTGTTATACCGCCGCGCCCGCCATGTCGTCACCGAAAACGCTCGCGTGCGCGCGGTGGTCGATGCGTTGGCGGCGGTGGGGGCCGGGGGTGTTGCGGATGCCGGCATTGGCATTGGTGCCGGCGCCGGCGCGGCTGCGGAGGCCGATGTGAATGTCGGTGCCGGTGTTGGTGCCGGTGTTGGTACCGCCGCCGCCATTGACGCCATCGGCAAATTATTCGCCGAGAGCCAGTCGAGCATGACCCGCGACTTCGAAGTCGGCGGCGATGCGTTGGCCGCCATGGTCGCGGCCGCGCGCGCCCACCCCGCCTGCATCGCGGCGCGCCAAACCGGCGCCGGCTTCGCCGGCTGCGTCATCGCGTTAGTCGACGCCAACGCCGACACCGCCGACTTCACCGCCGCCACCGCCCGCCGCTACCGCGACATTATCGGCCGCAACCGCGGCGGCATTATCGGCCGAGGCGACCTCACCGGCCGCAACGACAGCAGCGACAGCGACTGCGGCGACCGTGGCGACCGCGACTCCATCCCCGCCTTCTACCCCACCCGCGGCGGCCCCGGCGCGCAAGTTTTCCCGCGCTCACTGCGCCGCGCGTTATAATCGCGCATCAATCGGAAAACCAACGCGCCGTCCACCTTGTTTTGCCGCTCACGCCATGACTGCCGCCGCCCGTACCGCTGAGACCGCTTTGAATTATAAGTTGGCGGAGTTGCTGCGGCGGCAGCGCATTCCGGCCGAGGGCGAGCGGCGGCATGGAGGGCTGCAGTACGATTGCCTGGTGGACCGGGATGCGGACTGGGTTTCCATCGAGGCCGAGTTTGCGCCGGCGCGGGAGGTTAAAAAGGACGCGGCCGGGCGCATTGAAAATAAAATAGAGGACAAGCCGGTGCGCTTGGTGGTCGCCTTGGTTTATCCCGAGCGCCTGCGCGAAGTCGCCGACCAGAACATCGGCGACGCGCTGAGCGCATGCAATGACTTGCGTTTTTGTTTCGGCGAAATCGACGAGAAGAACCGCAACTTGTCGATACCGTTGGACGGTGAGCGACCGGCCGCGCAGTTCATTCGGTGGGGCCCCGGTGAGACCGGCGGCGTGGACACCCTCGCCGACCATTTATGGTCGAAGTGGACCGAAGACAAAAGCATCGGCGAGGAGTTTAATTCTCTGGTCCAGCAACTGGACAACAATGTGCAAGCCGCGGCCGCCGTCATCCACCGCAACCAAGGCGCGCGCAAAGGCATCATTCGCGCGCTTGAATTCGACTTGCTCGGCATCGACGAACAATCCTCGATGCGCGCGGCGGCGCTCATCTTATGCAACGCCATGCTGTTTCATGAATTGCTGTCGGGGCTCGATGACATTCCGCGCCCGCCGCTGCCGGGCCCCGACGACCGCGACAACACGGCGCGCGCTTGGCAAGAAATTCTCGACATCAACTGGTATCCGATTTTCGAGCCGGCGCGGGAAGTGTTGCGGCAGATGAATTCGCTGACCACGCAGAATGCTCTCGATGAATTGCGCCCGGCGGTCGCCCGGCTTGCTAGGTCAAACCTCCCGGCGCGCCATGATTTATCCGGGCGCGTGTTTCACCGCCTGCTCATCGGCGGGAAATATCTCAGCCCGAACTACACCACCATCACCGCCGCAATTGTGCTGTCGGCGCTGGCGTTGGAAGGCCTCGATGTCGACTGGAGCGACGCCAAGCAAATCAAAAAGTTGGACATCACCGACCCGGCCTGCGGCACCGGCACGCTGTTGGTCGCGGCCGCGGAGGAAATTCGCCGCCGCCACTACCGCGCCTCGCTCGACGCCGGCAAAGCGCCGGCGACAACCCTCGGCCGCGACTTGCTGGAGCACACCCTGCGCGGCCGCGATGTGGTGTTGGCGGCGGTGCACCTCACCGCGGCCACGCTCGCCATGATGGAAACACAGCAAAAAATCAGCCGCACCCAACTCGCGCAGATGTCGCTTACCGTGAAGCGCGAAGGCAAAACCCCGGTGCCGTATCTCGGCAGTTTGGATTACTTGTCCACCAGCAAAACCAAGCCGCTGTCGCTGGGTCTGCCGGATGCGCCAAAGCGCGTGACCGGCCACGGCAACCGCGCCGGCGCCGGCGAGCCATCCCCGGCCGACAAATTAGAAGCGGTCGATTTGGCGATTCTTAACCCGCCGTTTTTTAAGTCGCAGGGGATTCCGGTGTTCAATGAAAAAAGAGCGGAGGGCGAGAAAGGCTGGAAACCGTTCTTTGGTTTCATCACGGCCCCGGCAGATGCCGAACTGATGCGAGCCGAAATGCAAAAACGCTTGAAAAAACTGCCGGCCACCATGAAAGCCGGCGGCTCGCCATTCATCTGCCTCGCCGACGAATCTCTCAGCGGCCGCGGCACCTTGGCCTGCGTTTTGCCGGCCGTGGTTTGGAGCGGCAGTTCATGGCTTGGCATCCGCCGCATGTTAGCCAAGCGTTACCACATCGACTATGTCGTGGTCAGCCACGACAGCCGCAGCCGCGGTAAAACCCAAAGCACCCCCGGCCGGTACTATGTTTCCATGTCCGAGTCCACTTCCCTGGCAGAAACGCTGATTGTCGCCCGCCGCAAACCGGAAAACGCGGCCGACAAACCAACGCGAATTGTCAATCTCCACCTCAATCCAACCCATCCCATCGATGCCAACAACTTGGCCCGCCAACTCATCAGACTCCAAACCGCGGCCATTCCCGACATCACCGACAAGCCGGGTGCTTCGTGCGCGATTCAGTCGAGCGACTATGGTCAGTTTTGGGGCGAGGCCGTCACCGTCACCGTTCCTTGCGCGTCCAACGGCGCGCCGGACCCCGGCGATTTCATCGCCCCCGCCATATCGTTTTTGCAAACCACGCTGGCGCAAACCGCATGGCATTTAGCGCGGGGGAAACTGTACTTGACCGGCAACCGTTCGGTGAACCTGCCGATTAAACCGCTCAAGGAAATCGGCGAGACCAGCCCTTCCCACCTGAAAATCAAGGGGCGCAAAGCGCCGTGCAACATGACGGTCAATTTGCAAGGTTCAGGCTACCCGGTTATCTGGCATCACAGCGCCCGAAGCATCGTCAAGATGGCCGGCCAGCCCAACGCGCGCTTGACCGCCAAGCCCGGCCGTGAAGACGAAACCAACGCCATCTGGAGCCACGCCGGCCGCGCCCATGTCGCGAGTTACCTGCGCCTGAACACTCAGCGCATCGCGGCGGTGTGGTCGAAAAAACCCATGCTTGGCGTTAATTCATGGAACACCATCCGCATCAACGCCGAAAACGAAAACGTTGATGTTGAAGCGGCGGAAAAGGCGCTGGTGCTGTGGCTTAACTCAACCTTCGGGCATCTTCTGCTGGTCGCGCATGCGAGTCAGCCCTATCCCGGCAGAGTCATCGTTCCCATCCAAGTGTTGCGCGAACTTCCCGTCATTGATGTCCGCGCGCTGGACGCGGACGCTTGCCTGGCCGTAAACCGACTGTGGGAAGACCTCGCAAACCGACCGCTGTGGTCATTCGCCCATGAAAAGAACGACTCCACTCGCCAAAAAATCGACAACGGCTTGCTGGAGATTCTAAAAATCCCGGCCGATGCCGCGGGTGATATTGAACTGCTGCGCACCCGCCTGGCGGAAGAGACCGCGGTGCGGGGAATTGTAAAAAAATGACCGGCGACAGTGAACATTAGCATCGAACCCTACGCTCACACCGTAGCCCACTGCGACTGCGCCAGCGCGAATAGCCCCAAAATCCCGCAACCGTTACATATTGCCAGATACATTCTGGAACTAAACCACCTCTCACCCCCCGCCAATCACTCACCAAACAACCCCCACAAAAGTCCAGAATTGGGTGGTAGCATACAATAAGTGGACTCATTGATGAAAATCTGCCATGATTTAGAGGCGGAAATCGAGCATTCTCTGGCTGAAGCCAACACCCTGCCGCAAATCGCGCTCAAAGAAATGCTCCTTTCACATGATGCCGAGGATTCATCAAAATGATTGACGACCATTCAAATGCGCCCCAAACTCCTCTGCGACTCTCCTCCAGACAATCAGCCATATTAGGTTTGTTGGAAAGTCTCGACACCGCAAAATACCTATTGAGAGATTGGTACCTGGGGGCACTTTACGTTATCGAAAACCCCCATAATCCTGACCGCTTTTCACAGGCGGCACAGTCTCTTCGTGAACTCATGGAAAAACTTCCGAGAGTCATGCAGAACGCCGATGTACAAGACAGTGCGCCGAACTTTAAGCAGCAGAGAATGAACATACACAAACGATTCCAAGTTGATAAAAATGCCTACGAAAATTCTTGGGACGGCAAGAAAATCGACCCTCATCTTGGAAAGACTCTCACGAAAATTGACGACTACCTTCGGTCGAATCAACAACCAACCCGGAGAGAGCAATCACAAAAAGTGATGGAGGGCATGGACCCTTTATCCAACCGACTTGGCACCGATATCCGAAAAAAGAAACGAGACAAATTCCACCAACTGTGGGGGAAATTCGAAAGTATTGTACACCATCAACATTCCCCCGATGAAAAAGAATTCGACCAATACATGGGGGAATTCGAGGATGTCGTATGGGGCATTCTGAGCCCAGAAACTGCACAGAATCAATTGGAGATTCTGTCCATCCTCAATCGACAAAACCGTACCAGTGATGATACGGAACGTTTGTTTTCTCTGGTCGAGCGCACCGGCGCAAACTACACTTTTTTCTTCCGCCAAGTGTCCAGCCCATCGTGGCTGGATGAGTTGAATCGAAGGGGTTACTTTTCCAACCCCCCAAGCGTAGAACCACTCTCCGGAGGCAGGGTTAATTTTCCATACTGGGCACCAGTCGACTATTTGGTCCGAATTGCCGACCAAGATGCAAAGGGCGTTGCGAATACCGTTCTCAAAATTGGGAATATCGATAACCCGCAAATTCTTAACGGGATTGCAAAAATAGCGCTCAAAGCGACCCCTGTCGATCAATCCTTAAGGTTGCAAAAATACATTATCGATTATATGGATTCGCCTTACCCGATTAATCGCCTCAATCGATTTGACACCGCTCCCAAACTTATCGAAAAGTGGTTTGGGAAATCGACTAACGCAACAAATGCGGCATTAAAATTAGCGACAAAAGTCGTTGCGTTCGTCCCCGACCCGGAGATGGAAGAGAAAAGAAGCCAACATAAAAAGAGCCCTGACGATTTGACGGCAACATTAAATCCGACCACCAAATTCGACTCCGTGGGTTACCAAGAAATTCTCAAAGAAGTCATTTGCCCTCTTGCTCAAAAGATCCCTTGGGAACTTGCGCCCATGCTGATTGCCGCGGCGGCTGAAATGAATCGACTTCACAGTTACTCAAAAAAGTCCGATAAAGAAACGCGTGAAGACTATTCCGATATTTGGTGCCCCAGATTGGGGAAGTCAACATGGAAACATACTTCGACAGAGCAATCGCTAATCAATGCGCTCACCTATGCTTGCGAGTGCTTGTATAAGTCGGCACCCGAACACATTGAAGAATTGAACGAAAGGTTGGGCAAACAACCTTGGCTCTTATTCGAACGGATTAGACAGCACCTCTACGCGCATAATCCGAGCGAGCGAACCAAGCCGTGGATTAGAGAAATGGTTTTGTCTCATCCCGATTACGCCGAATGGGATTATCACTACGAATTTCAGCAAATGCTACGCTGCGCGTGCGAGCATTTTGGCGAGGATTTTCTCTCGAAAAAGGAGCGAACCGAAATTTTTGATGCGATTCTTGGCGGACCATCGAAAGATACATACCGCAACCGATCTAGCGATAAATTCACTGAAGACGTTTTCCAGCAACTTCAGCGAAAATTTCACCGGATGCAGTTGCGTCCATTCTATTCTGTCTTGTTCGGCAAGTATTCGGATTACTTCAAAGAACTTGAGGCCGAATCAAGCGAGTCCATTTCCGATGAAGATTATTCTCCTGCGCCCGAAGTCGTCAGCGGGATGACTTATCGTAGTCCAAAATCACCCAAACATCTCGCAAATCTTTCCGATGAAGAACTACTCGACTACATCAACGAGTGGCAGGGGCAACATGATATCGAGTTGGACTGGACGAGAGAGGTCAGCATTGACGCGCTTTCCGGGGCGTTCTGCAAAGTGTTCATGGAAACCATCATCTCCGACGAGAATCGACTGAATTTCTGGTTGAAAAATCGTGACCGCATTCAACGCCCGATTTATGTGCGGGTGATGGTCGATGCGATGCAGGAGAATATGAAAGGGAAAAAATTCACCCACATCGACCAGTGGCTGGATTTTTGTCAGTGGGTTATTTCGCATCCGGACTCCGGCTCGGACAAAACCTTTCCGTTTGGAGAAAAATATCGAGAGAACCCCAACTGGACAACCTCACGGCGTTCAGTCGCGGATTTTATAAAAGCCTGCCTCACCGAAGAAGTCGATGTTTCAATTTCCACCCGTTCCGGATTGGCAAACCTATTGCAGGGTTTGTGCACTCAACCGGATTGGACGCTGGACGAGGAAGAACCCGACCATGACAGTCTTGTCGATATCGCCATCAACAGGACTCGCGGCATCGCCTTGGAAAATGTGGTGTATTTTGGAATCTGGGTGCGCCGACATGACCCCCATTCCGCCGTGCCGGAAATCGCCACTATTCTCAATGCCCGTTTCAACCGACGCGACATCATGCCGGTCACCTTGCCGGAATATGCCATTTTAGGTTTTCATTATTTTCGCATAGCGTTTTTCGCTCCAACATGGGCGCAAGAGCGCAAAGCGGACATATTTCCGCATGACAATTTCCCCGCATGGAGGGCATCCTTCAGTGCCGTCATCCGGTATGTACATATCAGCGAACAAGTCTATCATCACCTTAAAAGTGAATATCGATTTGCCGTTGAATGTCTTCGGGCATTACCGCCCGGGGAGTATGGCGCTGGCATTCAAAATTTGGAAACATTAATGCCATCCCATCAAGAGCGCGAAGAGCGAAGAACCGAAATCATCAACAGATTGGGACACCATCTGTTCGTTTACTACCTGTGGGACATGTTTTCGCTCGATGACAGCGAAAACATGCTCAGCATGTTTTATGAAAAGACGCGAAATAATCCAAAATATTGGAGAAATCTGTTCGATTATGCGGGGCGCTTGTTAAAACTCGAAGGGGGAACTTGGAAAGACGATATGGTGGAGAAAGCCATTAAATTCTTCGACTGGCGTTTTGCTGAACAGCAAGTGGAAGAGTTGCAGGAATTTTTTCATTGGTGGCTGAGGGCCGAATGTCTACCTGCAGAATGGCGTTTGGGTAATTTCCTGCAGATTCTGAATCTCTGCCAACCCAGGTCTATCGTGTTTATGTCTGGAGTCTCGGCATTGGCAGAAATGCTCGAAGAGCAACCAGAAAAAGTGGTCGAATGCTTCGCAAAAATGACGGATTTTCTGTCTGTCGGTGACCGCATTTATATTAATTCTACCGAAGCCAAAAAGATTTTGAAACTTGGCATCAACAGCGATAACCAAAATATGCGCCAACACGCAGAACAGGCCCGTGAAAAATTGCTTAGTCACGGCTATTCTGATTTCCTGCAACTGGACGACTGAGTAATTCCCGACAATGGGAGTAGAAAAACCGCTCGTTTCAGTATTAAATATGTCCAACGTAATCCACATGGTGTATAGAACAGACATGCAACCGCCTCGCATGATTCGCTGGATGCTCTTGTCCGCCACCTTCGCCGTTCTTTGGGTCGCGGTCTATTACCTCTACGCCTTGGTCAGCATTGGCCCGTGGTTTTTCGCCGCGCCGTTGCGGGTGGTTGAGTGGTTGCCGATGGCGATGCTTGGCGTGGTTACGCCGGGGTTGTGGGCGTTGTTTCGGCCGTGGCGGTTGGCCGGCGGCGCGCGGCGGGGGGTTGTCGTCGGTTATGTCGCCGCGATGCCGGTGGCGTTTTCGCTGGCGCTGGGCTTGCGGATGTTGGTTAGTCCGCTGGTTTGGGTGCCGGGCATCGCGGTCATACTGCTGACCGGCATGGCGCTGGGCCGTGCCGGCGGCGGCGCGCTCGATGGGCGCAAACGGCGCGCCGGCGCGCGGATGTTCCGGCGGTAACCGCGCGCATAAAAAACCGCGGCATGAAAAAACTCACCTACGCGCTCAACATCGCGGCGGCGATTCCCGGCGTTGTCTTGGTGCCGCTGGCGCCGTTTGCGTTTCTTATCATCGACGGCGCCGGGCGCGCGCCGGGCTGGTTTCACGAATACACGGTGATGGCGTTGTTGGCGTCGTATCCGGTGACGCTGGCGGCCGGCATCGGCGGCTCGGTGTTCGCGCTGCGGCGCGGCCGGCGGCGACTGCCGGTTCTCATCGCCGCGCTGCCGCTGCTGTGCGCGCTGGCGCTGGCGTGGGCGTTCATCGACGGTGGTGTGCGGTTGCGGTAACTGATGCAGTGCCGCGCCGCCTTGCATCGCCGCGCTATTCGCTATTCGTTTTTCGTTATTCGCCACCGTCCGCCGCTCGCCGCGCCATTGAATCACCGTCACATTCGCCGCCCACCGCGCATGCCATGTTCACCGCCGGCCTCCTTTCCCTGTTCATCGGCTCGCTGTTGGCGTCGAGCATTCTGCCCGGCGGCGTCGAGGTGCTGCTGTATGCGATGGTCGAGTCCGGCGCGTATTCGTCGACGGCGTTGTTGGTCACCGCCACCGTCGGCAACGCCATCGGCGGCATCACCACCTACGCGGTCGGCATTCTGCTGCGCCGCGGCTTGGGCGCGCTGGCGTGGGGGCGGCAACTGCAGCGAAGTTTCCGGTTGTCGGCCGCGGCGCTGGCGCGGGTTAAACAATGGGGCGCGCCGTGCTTGCTGTTCTCGTGGATGCCGGTGCTCGGCGACCCGCTGTGCCTGGCCGCGGGCTATCTGCAACTGGCGTTCTGGCGCTGCGCGGCGTTCATCGCGGCCGGCAAGTTCCTGAGATATTTGGCGCTGCTGTGGCTGTTCGGCTGGCGTTGATTCCGGCGCAACGATTGAAATCGCCGCGTTGTTTTTTGCGCGGCGTTAGATTTGGATTCCGCCGCGACGCGATGGAAACTCCGCGCCGCGTCAATCTTTATACGCCGCGCCGTCGCGTTGCAACTGACGCAGCAGCGCATCCCATGCGCGCGTGACGAAATCGGCCGGCGCGTCCGCGGGCGGGCGCGCGTAGCCGGCGATGGCGGCGACGGCCTCGGCGGACGGCGTGACATACTCCCCGCCGCTCGCCAACACATCGACTTGCACCTTGCACGCGTTTTCCAGCGTGTAGAGATGGTAGAACGCTTCGGCGACCGTGCGCGCGGCCGAAAGTAAACCGTGGTTGCGCATAATCATCAACCACTTGTCGCCGAGGTCGCGGCCTAACGCTTCGCATTCGGCGGCGTTGTCGGTGGCGAGGTGGTAGTCATGGTAGGCGACCAACTCGCCGACTTCGCTCGCTTGCTGCGACAACGGCAGCAATCCGCAGCGCATGCAGGAGACCGCCATGCCGGCGCGGGTGTGGCTGTGCAGCACCGCGTTCAGTTCCGGGCGCGCGCGCAAAATCGCGGTGTGAATCGCGTGGCCCGCGTCGTTAAACGGTTCATCGCCGGCGATGACTCTGCCGTCGAAGTCCACCTTGATTAAGTTGGACGCGGTGATTTCTTCGAACAACAAACCGTACGGATTGATGAGATAGTGCTCCGGCTGGCCCGGCACACGCGCGCTTAAATGCGTGAAGATGAGGTCGGTCCAACCGTATCTAACGAACAAGCGATAACACGCCGCCAAGTCGCGGCGCACTTGCCATTCGGCATCGGAGATGGAGTCGGCGCGCATTGTTCGATTCAAATCAAACCGCTCAACCGTTCTCGACATCGGTCACCGCGCCCTGCGACGCCGAGCCGACCAGCCGCGCGTATTTTGCCAGCACGCCACGGTGGTATTTCGGTTTCGGCGCTTTCCAGGCCGCGGCCCGGCGCTTCCATTCGGCGGCGCTCAACTCGACATTCACTTCGCGTTTTTCCGCGTCGATGGTGACGGTGTCGCCGTTCTTAAGATGCGCCAACGGCCCGCCGACCGCGGCCTCCGGCGTGACATGCCCGACCACGAATCCGTGCGAGCCGCCGGAGAACCGGCCGTCGGTGATGAACGCCACATCGCGGCCCAAGCCGCGGCCCATAATCGCGGAAGTCGGCGACAGCATCTCGCGCATGCCGGGCCCGCCTTTCGGGCCTTCGTACCGCACCACGATGACATCGCCGGCGCGCACCGTGCCGTCGAGAATTTTCTTCAACGCCTGCTCCTCGGACGCGAACACCCGCGCTTTGCCGGCGAACTTAACGCCTTCCTTGCCGGAGATTTTCGCCACGGCCCCCTCCGGCGCGAGGTTGCCGTACAGAATCACCAAGTGACTGTCGGCTTTGATGGGGTCGTCCAGCGCATGCACGATGTCCTGGTTTTTTGGGTACGGTGTTACGCCGGATAAATTCTGCGCCAGGGTTTTGCCGGTCACGGTCAAGCACTCGCCGTGCAGCAACCCGGCGCCCAGCAGTATTTTCATCAGCGGTTGAATGCCGCCGATTTCAATCAACTCCGACATCATCGCGCGGCCGCTCGGCCGCAAGTCGGCAAGCACCGGCACACGCTTGCCGATGCGCGTGAAGTCATCCAGCGCGAGTTTCACCCCGGCCGCGGACGCCATGGCCAGCAGATGCAGCACCGCGTTGGTCGAACCGCCGAGGGCGATGACCACGCTGATGGCGTTCTCGAACGCCTTGCGCGTCATGATGTCGCGCGGGCGAATACCATCGCGCAGCAACCGCATGGCCGCTTTGCCGGCCGCGAAACTGTCGCGCGCTTTGTCATCCGACACCGCGGCCTGCGCCGAACTGTTCGGCAGACTCATGCCCAACGCTTCAATCGCCGACGCCATGGTGTTGGCGGTATACATGCCGCTGCACGAGCCGGGGCCGGGGATGGCGACGCGCTCGATGTCGGTTAATTCTTTGGCGCTGATTTTGCGCTGCGCGCGCGCGCCGACCGCCTCGAACACGCTGACGATGTCGACATTGTTACCGCGGTGCCGGCCCGGCAAAATGGTGCCGCCGTAGACGAACAGCGACGGCCGGTTCAAACGCGCCAGGCCGATGAGACAGCCCGGCATGTTCTTGTCGCAGCCGCCGATGGCGACCAGCGCATCGAAGCCCTGGCAAGCGGCCACGGCCTCGATGGAATCGGCGATGACCTCGCGCGACACCAGCGAATATTTCATGCCTTCGGTGCCCATGGAGATGCCGTCCGACACCGTGATGGTGTTGAACACCACCGCCTTGGCGCGCGCCGCATCGGCCCCGGCCGCGGCTTGGTCAGCCAACTTGTCGATGTGCATGTTGCACGGCGTCACCCGGCTCCAAGTCGAGGCGACGCCGATTTGCGGGCGTTTGAAGTCACCGTCGCCGAAGCCCAACGCGCGCAACATCGAACGACTCGGCGCGCGCTCGGCGCCGTCCACAACCGGCGAGGAAAAACGGCGGGTGTCAGTTTTAACGCTGGACTTGCGCGCGGCCGGTTTCGACGGCTTCGACGGTTTCGACGCGGCGGCGGATTTTTTGGCGGGCATGGTGACAGTTACAGTTGGACGAGTTGCGGGTTTGACGAATGTAACGGCGCGGAGCATAGCAGAATTCCGCGCCGCGCTTTGGACGCCGGATTACCGGCTCAGCCAGTGCAGCGCCGGTTTGGACAAAAACGCCTCGACCTCGATACCGTCTCCGCCGACCAACAACTTGCGCGCGTCGCCGAAGGCATCGGAAAACGCGGTCATTCCGGCCTGGTAACGGCGCGCCCTGGCGCTCTTGACCTCGATGGCGGTCAGTCGCCGCCCGGCCCGCACCACAAAATCCACCTCGCGGCTGCGCTCGCGCCAGTAATACAACGCGCAGTCCCCGGCAGCCGCGGCGTTCGCCAAATGCGCGCCGACCGCCACTTCCGTCAGCCGCCCCCAGAACGCATGGTCTTTGCGCGCCTCGGCCAAACTGAATTCGCTCTGCGCGGTCAGCAGCGCGGTGTTCAGCACCTGCAGTTTGGGGCTGGACGCGCGCCGGCGCATGGTTTTGCCGGCGTATTTCTGCAGACCGGTGACCAGCCCGGCGCCGGCCAGCAAGTCCAGATAGTGGGCTAATGTGGTGGTGTTGCCGGCGTCTTGAAGTTGCCCGACCATTTTGTTGTAGGAGAGGATTTGCCCGGCGTGCGCGCAGCCGATTTCCAGCACCCGCCGCAGCAACGCCGGCTTGTCGACGCGCGACAGCAGCAGCACATCGCGCGACAGCGTGGTCTCAATCAGCGAGTCGAGAATGTAGCGCCGCCAGCGGGCCGGCTGCTTAATCAGCGGCGCCGCGCCGGGATAGGCGCCGTAGTACAGATACTCGTTTAGCGAGCAGCCGAACGCCGCGCGCATCTCGGAAAAACTCCAGTGCGGCAGGCGCAGCACCTCAAAGCGCCCAGCCAGGCTCTCGCTCAATCCGCGCTGAATCAACAGCGGCGCGGAGCCGAGCAGCACCACGCGCAGCCGCCTTCCCGCGTGCGAGTCTTCGTCCCACAAGCGCTTGACGGTCTCCGACCAGTGGGCGACTTTCTGCACCTCGTCGAGGATGAGCAGCGCGCCTTTGCGCCCCGATTCGGCGGCCAAAATCCGCGCCGCCACCCACTGCTGCTCCACCCAGCCGCCGCCGCGCAGCGCCGGCTCGTCGGCGCTGGCGTAGCGCGCCGGCAGCCCGGCGCGCGCCGCCACCTGCCGCGCCAGCGTGGTCTTGCCCACCTGCCGCGCGCCCGCGACCACCTGAATGAAGCGTCGCGGCTCTTTCAGGCGGCGGGTCAGTTCCCGGGCTTGTGGGCGGATGTGTTGGTCGTACGAATTACTCATCGTATTGAGTAATTTTACTCAATGCATTGAGTATTTTGCACGGACTTGGTTTGGATGGCAAGCGGCGGCGACGGTCAATTCGCCGGGCGGACAATCAGCAGTTCATGCGACGGTTTGATGTAGTGAATGTTGCCGCTTTCGATGCGATTCTTGCCGATGCGCGTCTCGCCTTGGCCGAGCGTGTATTGCCATTGGACTTCGACGATTTTGAATTCGGCGTACCATTCGCGGATGGTGGCGCAGTCGTTATACGACAGGATGAAGCCGGCGCGGTGGCGGCGCAGCAAGTCGCGCAACGCCGCGTGGTCGAAGTTGTTGTGGTGCACCGGGAAGTTGCGCTGCGGATAAATGCCGCGAAACATTTTGCTGTCGCCGTCGAGGTAGTACGGCGGGTCGCAGTATAAAAAGTCGCGGCGGTGACGGGGAATGGTGACGGTGAAATCGCCCGGCTGTACTTGCAGAGTCGGGCAATGAAAGGCGCGCACTTTGTCGAGCAGTCGTTCAAACCGGCGGCGGTCTTCGTAGATGCTCGACATCCAGCCCAAGAATCCGGGGCCGTAACTGAGGTTGTGATTGAACCAATAATGCGCGGCGCGGTCGATTTTATCTTCGATGATGTCGACGCCGTCCCAGTGCGCTTTGAGGCGTTGCTTCACCGATTGGTAGGTCGCCTTGTCCGGCGTCCATGCGCCGATGCGCGCGGCCAATTCGGCCGGCGCGCGCAACTGCACCTCCCAGTAGTTCGCCAAGATGTCGAACACATCATAGCCGGCCACCTCGATGCCGAGTTCCCGCGCGCAGGCGATTTCCACCGAGCCGCCGCCGAAGAACGGCGACACCAACTTGCGCACGCCGGCCGGCAAATGCGCGACCACATGCCCGACCGCCAAACTCTTGCCGCCGGCATAGCGCAGCGGCAAACCGCGGTAGCGGCGGTAACGGTGGCGGCCCCGGCTGCGCAGAGAATCGAGGAAGCGTTCCTGCTTCAACTCGCGCGACAACTCACAATTCGGCAACCGCGCCTGCACCGGCGCGCCCGCCACCCGCGCTTTTTTCGGCAAACCCATACGCCGAATATACCCGATTGCGGCGGATGCGAGGGCAACTTTACGCCATCACTTTCGCATACCAGTTGGCGAAATTCGCCACGCTTGGTTCCAACGCGGAAAACCGTCCTTGCTTGGCGAAGCGGGACGCGATGCCGGTTTGCTGTCCGCGCAAAAACGGCAAATCCTCTTCGAGCGCCAGGTCGATTCGCCGATAGTAGGTTTGTGCGCGCGCGTCGAAGTCGGGGAGTTCAGTCGATGCCATGGGGAACGCTATCGTCTGCACGACTCGAGTGCGCGCGGCGGTGACGGGATACGCTTGATACGCCCACAACGCATCAAAACTTGCGGCGAAAGTGAGGTTGGGATAAACCCAAGTGTAGCGCGTGCCGCGCAAGTTGCGGCCGTCGAGGCGCGGCGCCGGCGGCAACGCGTCACCGCGGTTTTCTTCGAGCAACGCGCCGCTGCCTTTGGTCTCGCCGAACTGCGTGGTGTATGCGCCGGCCGCCGCATCGCATGCGTCCGGCTCCAGATAAACGCCGGAAATGGAATGCGGATGCACCAGCGGCAGGTGGTAGTATTCATTGAAAATTTCGAGGAACAACTTCCAGTTGCAATCGACTTCAAACGAGCGCACCCGAGTCGTCGCCCAGTCAGCCAGCGCCCACGCGCGATGCGTTTTGGCAAAGTCGCCGAGATGGTCATCAAGCGATTGCTGTTCAGAGTCCAAACAAACGAACGCGAAACCGTCGCTGCATTCGAGTCGGAGTTCAATCAAGTTGAAATCGCCGCGCTTGAAACCGGCGCAGGTTTCCATGCGCGGCGCGGCAATCAACCGGCCGTTGAGGTCGTAAGTCCACGCGTGCAGCGGGCAGACCACGGTCTTGCGGCGGCCTTCGCCTTCCAGAAGTTTCATGCCGCGGTGGCGGCAGGTGTTCGCTCATGCGCGCAGACGGCGGTCGCGGTCGCGCATCACGACCAGCGGCGCGCCGGGCAAATCAACCGCCGCGTATTCGCCGCTTTGTTTCCACCGGTCTTCGCGCCCGACCGCAATCCATGCGCGGTTGAAGATTAAATCCCGTTCGCGCGCCAGCCAGTCGTCATCGGTGTAACAACGCGGCGGCAGAGTCGGCGAAGCATCGGGCGGGTGACCGACCGTTTGCAATTCCAAGCGGATGGAATCGGATTCGGTTTCTGCGTTCATATACGGATTCAATACATGTGATGCGGACGCAGGCGGTTAAACGGATTACGAGATGCCGTTTTCTTTCCTTCGCGCCTTAATTTCTGCAATTAGATGCTTAAGGCTCTCAATATCTTTCCGCAATTCATCCAATGTTGGATGCGGTTCGTTTTTTACCGAGGCGGTATCATGTGCGCTGGTGGTTTTATCGCAACGATGCTTAATTCTGAGAATTTCTTCAACATCAGACTTTTGCAATCCCGTGACCGCTTGCAAGTTTGACACCCGCACATAATCATCAAAACGTTTTACTGTTCCATTCAAAATAAAATCCTCCACAACCTTCTCGACAGTAGCCCTCAACACGCTGTATTGATCAGAGATTTTCCCCGCAAGTTTTGCAGGCGACATACCCTTTTCTGCTTTTTCCAAGCACTTGAGTTTTTTCTCAAGTGCATCTATGCGCTCCGGGAATCTTTTATGATCCCACGGCAACCCGGGTCGGACTCTCCCTGAATAATCGCCTACCGACTCCAGAAAAAGAGATTCCATACTGTTCGACATTTGTCTGCACTCGTCTTGTAATTGATAAAGAAAAACAATATCGTGAGTGAATACAATTACTTGACGCTGTTCGGCTTCCTGCGCCAAACGCTTTGCTACTTTCCCACGTTGCCGATGGTCGAGAGAAGACACAGGATCATCAAAGATGATGCCGCCGGAATGGTTGGCCAACGATAATTCGGCGAGGAAAGAGCCGATGGCAATTGCACATTGCTCCCCTTCACTGAGTATTTCGGTTAATTTTTGACCTGCTGGGAGATCTAACAACAGTTGGTGTAGCACCCTACCGCGCTCACCGCGCTTTTTCAATTTGGTTTTAATATGCCCAGCCCCCAACAAACCAAATTCGCAGTTCAGTGCGCCCTGCAACGCACCAGTCACCGCTTTGCTTGTCAGTTCTTTTGATTGATTTGAGATAGACGTAGTGTCCAAGTCAGCATGGCATTTTTTCAACGCATCAATTTTCTGCATATTGTGCACGAGTTTGACAACTGCACTCAAGCACCCCGAGAGTTTTTCTCGTGCAACGAGTTCGTCTTTTTCGTTTTGCAACTGTTTCCTATTCGCTTCATTGGCGACACGAAGAAGGGCGCGAGACTTCCTCAATTGCTTGGCGGCCAGATTGCGGATTTTTGCCCTTGGATTCTCAGCAAGGTCGACGAGCGCAATCTCGTCATTCGCCTTTAACGCGGCGAGTATAGAATCTCGGCGATTCTCCATGCTGGCACCAAATTCATTTGCAAGAGGAAGCAACGATTCGTCCAGCGAATTTATTTCCTCGGAGAGGGCTGACGATGGGGCGATTTCAAGATTGGCATTTTGCAATTTTGCTTTTGCATCTTGAAACGCTTTTCGAGATTCGTCGGCCTTTCTGTCAACATCACTTTTGACATACTCCTCAAATTTAAGGAGTCGTTTTCCAGAAGATTCTGTCAACGGCTCCTGGCACAGAGGACACCGTGCGCCCTCTTTTGTGTGGGGAAACGCATGCTCGCAATAGGCGACCTCATCTGAATATTTTCTGGCGGATTCAAAGAGCATTTTCCACACATGCTCACCCGTTCCAGGCAAAAGGTCTTCATTCTCTCCAAGGGCGTCCGCTGCCTGCGATACCGCTTTCTCATCGGTAGTTTTGGCTTTACGGCATTCTTCAAGTTTAGCCATGGCCTCGTCACTCACCGAGGCAAGCGTTTGCTTTATTTTGTCACCAAACTCCTTGAGGCGGCTCGCGGATAATTTTAGAGTCCCCGCCTGAATACCGGGGTTTGCTTCGGCCAAAGCATCGTTTAGGGTAGCCAACTTTTCTTTATCTTTGTCAGTAAACGTTCCCAGATTTTGGATGATGGCCAAATCTGATTTGGCACTGAGTTGTTGGATAATCTTCCCAACTGTAGTCTCGTCGACCAAGTCGTTAAACGGCTTCAAGTCCACATCTATTCCTCCAATTTCGATTTCGAGACGGTTTTTGAGTTCAGGAATAACCTTGTTCGCAAGATTCTCAACGATGTCCAGACCATAGGGAAGATAAGCGACCTCTTTTTGCTCCGTTAAAAAAGAGCGAGCGCACCGTGAATCAAATACAGCAATAGATGACAGTTCTTCCGGCGAAACAGCATCGAGCGACCAGCGTACTTCCTTAATGTCATTACCTGCAATTTTGATGTCAAATGCAGCCGAAGGAATCGCTTTATCCGTCACCGGGTCATTCGCATTTGGAAGTACAGGCTCTGACTGGTCGCGGGCGCGACAAGCTTTCTTAAGTACGCGCGCATAGCCAGATTTTCCAGAACCATTGTCCCCATAAATTATGGTCATTCCTCTCTCAGCGAAAAGGAGTTTTTGGTCGGGTGCGATACAATTCACATTTTCCAACTGGCGCATTGCCTTGAGAACAACAGTATTCCCTGCCCCATCCGGTGCGGGAAGATGCATGGCATCAAGCGGTTCTGCTTTAACATCATTTGGGCTGGGTAACCCATGCTGGGATTTCAGAAAAGCGTATAATTCATCGTAATCCGTTCCCGACAATTCGCCTTGTTTCTGAAAAAGACGCCGCATGGCATCGCTTTGCCACGCAGGGCGCGTCTGCGCCCAGCACAGAATATCTTGTAGCAGTTTCATCTCTTTACATCCTCAAAATTGTGGAAAGTTGATTATGCGGATTTAGACCAACAATGTCAAATCGCCGCCGCGAAAGCCTTGCCGCCACGCTTCAAAAGACCTAAAATAGGCACATTCTCGGTCACTCCACTAACCGCGCTCGCCTTTGCGACTCTACCAAAAAAACTATCATCCGCCTCGGCCTCGCCGTAGCGAATGATGGGGGTTCAGCAAAATCGACTTTTGTCAAATTTCATCGATTATTCCCCAAAGTCACCGAACATTTGGCTTTTTGCGTTCAATATTTGCCAACTCCCGTTCTAAAATGGCTATTTCCCTATCGGCTTCAATAAACGGGTCTATTGCCTGTCGATATTTTTCGGCACGCCCTCTGTAAATTGGCACAACGATTAGGCTGTACGCTATCAGGGTAGCGCCTACAACAGTAAACCAATTCGGGCCGGCGCTTGATGAAATGGTGCCTATTGTAAGTAGCCACACCAGCCATCCGGAAATACCCCACAATTCGGCAAAATTTCTGAACGGAATCTCAGCAGGCGGGCGATCCCCCAGTTGCCACAAGCGCAACCGCGCTTCCGCCAATCGATTTTCTACCTGCTGTTTTTGCGTCTCCCATTCCATTCTCTTTCTTTTCTGTATTAGACGCTGCTTTTTCTTCTCGGCATCGGCCCGCTTTTTTGCTTCTCGTTTTCGTGCATCAATTTCGGATTGAATTTTCTCCATGCCATATGATGATTTGGCAAATTGAACTTTGTAGTCGCCAATAGCCGGCAAGATTTTCTTAATCGCCATCGGCACCGAAACATTGAAAAATTCGCGATTATCCGCCACTCGATAACGCGCCAGCGCATTATGGGCGGCTGACTCGCTTTCGAGTGCGCTGGGAACCGCAATGCTAATCTCCAACACAAACGGCGTAGGAACCCCCGTCGATTGCAACTCGGAGATTCGCTTCTGTGGTGAGACCGTGGTCGACCCCACCTTAATCATCCCTGGAATGGAACGGTTGCTTGCGATGTAAATGTACTCTTTCATGCTGCTGAGACATCAATTATTCATGCTTGAAACGCTACTTTACACCCAAATCGCCTTCGGCGACCTCTTGGATATCCTCAAGACATGATTTGGCCGCCGCCCATTGACTTTCCAAAATATTGACATAGTTTACAGAGTCATTGGCACTCATCCGCCATTTGGAAATTTCCTTTTCTACCTCTGCATGATAGATTTTAAGTCGATTCGCCGCTTGTTCAGGTAACAGAAATTTGCCAATGACTGCAAACTTTCTAACTTCTTCACTGGCTGAACATAACTCCCGGGCGAGGTTTTCTTTCTCCTCGTGCGAGATACTTTTTCCATTAATCTCCTGGGCAATATATTTATCGTGAATATCCTGCACTTGATAAAGCGCCTCGACAATTTTACCGTAGGCATGCGCACGCATTTCCCACCACTTCTGTGAGCGGAAAGTTTTTATCGCTTTCGATGGGCCAACCAACGCGGCAAATGCTATTGCCACTGTGGCAAGCACAGTAGCGATGTCAATCAATGTATCCAAATAAGTCATGGTGCCACCTCTGTTTCGGTTGAAAACTGGGACGTTGTATCAGTCAGCGTAAATGGTCAAATCCCCGCCTATTTGCACCGCGTGTAATTAATCCGCCGGGTTCAGTGGCTCTGTTATTCAGCAGGAAATCCGGCTGCGGCGGACTTTCCGTAACTAACGCAGATGGGGATAATACCCATTCCGGCGACGGTGTCAAGCGGTTGTACGAGTTCAATACATTCGAAACATTAGGCGTCTCTGCGAGGAACAGATAATACGCCATTGGGATTTGGAGTTTTGGCGTTTGCCGCGGTGTGGACTGTGGTGGCAACACATACAGGGCGTTTTTGTTGTTTTCGCGCCGGTTTATAAAAAGATTCTGGACTCCGGATCTTAGTCCGGAGTGGCGGCTAAAGCCGCCGTACTCAACTAAACGGCCAAATGCCGCCACGCCCGCAGTTTGTTGGGCGGGCGTCCAGCGTCTTTCTTTCCCGTGCATTGCTTAAGCACGTTGGACGCCGCCCGGACCAGATTCGAGTAAAGCGTTCTGAAACATGGAAAATGTCGTCCGATTCCATGCGTTATATGGTCAGTCATGCCGCAATCTTAAATCGGCGGTGATGACCTTCTCGGATATGCAACGATGATTCGCGCCGGTATCCACCGGCGCGCGATAATCCGTGGCGGTCTTGGTGGCGCGGTCAAAAATCACCCACGCTTTCCGTGGGCGGGGATTTTTTTCATTCGACAATGAACTGTCCGCCGCGGCCCCGTTGTCGGCGAAGTATTGAGCACGGCTGAATATTGCCACATACATTCTGGACTCTTGGCATTTGGAAAATCCGTCTGAGAGGGGGGGCTAAAATGCAGTTCAAGAACATCGGTTTTCGTGTGCCGGGGCTGTATGCTGCGGCGTCCATCGCCTTGAAGGAGGCCAGCATGAGCGCCACCGCACAGCATCGCCGAGACGCCTTGGCGTTTTGGGAAAAACACGGCTTGGCCGCGGCCATGGACCACGCCGATGTTTGCCGCTCCACGCTGCATGCGTGGCGCACCGCCTATCGACAGCACGGCGCGGCCGGCTTGAACGGCAAGCGCCGCGCGCCCAAGCGAACGCGCCGCCGCATCTGGCCGCCGGCGCTGCTGGCGGAGATACGCCGGCAACGCAAAGAAATACCGAACATCGGACCGGACAAGTTGCATGTGCTGCTGAAACCCTGGTGCGCCGAACGCCGCCTGCCACTGCCCAGCGCCCGCACCATCGGCCGCCTCATCGCTGATGCGCCGGATAAAATGCGCCACGCGCCGCAACGCCTGACGCCCAAAGGCAAACCCAAACCACGCAACAAAACCGCGCCCAAACACCGCCGACCAAACCTGAGCGCCGCCACGCCCGGCGAATGCGTGGCGTTTGATACCATCGTGCTGTTCGTCTTCGGCCTGCGCCGATACATCCTCACCGCCACCGACCACCACTCCAGATTCGCCTTCGCCATCGCCATGCCGCGCGCCAACAGCAAAAACACCGCGCAGTTCGCCGCCCTCGTCCAAGCCGTGTTCCCCGCGCCCATCCGCGAAATCCTCACCGATAACGGCAGCGAGTTCGCCGGCGCCTTCGACGCATTCGCCCGCAAACAACACTGGCGACACAACTACACCTACCCCAAATGCCCCAAAATGAACGCCCGCAACGAACGCTTCAACCGCACCCTGCAAGAAGAATTCGTCAACCACCAAGAACACCTCCTCGCCGACGACCTCCGCACCTTCAACAACCTGATGCTGGAATACCTCGGCAAATACAACACCCAACGACCACACCACGCGCTAAACTACCTGACACCATGCCAATCACTCGCCAAACACCCGCAACAAAAGTCCAGAATTGGGTGGCAGCGTACAACGGCGGGCGCAAACCGCCGTGCGGTGTTATACTCGGTTCGCTTAATTCGCCCGATTTCACCGCCGCAACCCCGTCCGTTTACTGTGTCGCCCTCATCCACCGTCGCCCTTGCCCGCGAATTGATTCGCCGGGAATCTATTACGCCGGCGGATGCCGGTTGTCAGGCGTTGCTGCGCGCGCGGTTGGCGGCGTTGGGTTTCGTTTGCGAGGCGATGAACTTCGAAGATGTCAGCAATCTGTGGGCGTGGCATGGCGGCGATGACGGCGCCGGCGGCGCGCCGTTGGTGGTGTTCGCCGGGCATACCGATGTGGTGCCGACCGGGCCGCGCGAGGCGTGGCGGTTGCCGCCGTTCGCCGGGACCATCGAAGGCGGCATGCTGCACGGCCGCGGCGCCGCGGACATGAAAGGCGGCGTGGCCGCTTTCGTCACCGCTTGCGAGCGGTTTGTCGCGCGCCATCCGCGGCATCGCGGCCGCGTCGGCTTGTTGATTACCAGCGACGAAGAGGGCGTGGCGTTGCACGGCACGCGCGCGGTGATGGAGGCGTTGCAATCGCGCGGGATAAGCATCGACATGTGCGTGGTCGGCGAGCCGTCAAGCAGCGATGCGCTCGGCGACACCATCAAAGTCGGGCGGCGCGGTACGCTCGGCGCGGCCCTGCGCGTCAACGGCTTGCAGGGCCACATCGCCTATCCCGGCGACAACCCGATTCACCGTGCCGCGCGCATCCTCGCCGAGTTGCAGGGCGTGGAATGGGACCGCGGCAACGCCAACTTCCCGCCGACTTCGTTTCAAGCGTCGAACATCCGCGCCGGTACCGGCGCGACCAATGTCATCCCGGGCCACGCCGACATCGACTTCAACCTGCGCTACTCGCCGGAAATCACCGAAGCGGAAATTCGCGCGCGCGTGGAGGAAGTGTTGGCGAAGCACGAAGCCGACTACGCCATCGAATGGGACGCCGGCGGCCGGCCGTTTGAAACCGCGCACGGTGAACTCATCGAAGTCACCGTCGCATGCGTTGAAGAAGTAACCGGGCGAACGCCCGACAAGTCCACCGCCGGCGGTACTTCGGACGGCCGTTTCATCGCCGCGGCCGGCGCGCAGGTGGTCGAGTTGGGCCCCATCAACGCCACCATCCACCAAATCGACGAATGCGTCTCGACCGATGACTTGGATGCGTTGACGGTGATTTACGAAAAAATGCTGCAGCGGTTGCTCGCTTGACCCCGCCGCCGATGTCCGCCACCGCTGAGCCGACCAACTTCATCCGCCGGCAAATCGACGCCGACTTGGCGGCCGGCCGTCACGCGGCCGTGGTCACGCGCTTCCCGCCGGAGCCGAACGGTTATCTGCACATCGGCCACGCCAAGTCGATGGCGCTCAACTTCGGCATCGCGCGCGACTACGGCGGGCGCTGCACGCTGCGCTTCGACGACACCAACCCAGCGAAAGAAGACGCCGCGTTCATCGCCGCCATCGAGGAAGACATTCGATGGCTGGGTTATCAATGGCACGCGGTCGCGTTTGCGTCCGATTACTTCGAGCAGTTATACGCGTTCGCCGTGGAGTTGATAGAAAAAGGTTTGGCGTATATCGACAGCCAGAGCGGCGATGCGATTCGCGACGGCCGCGGCACCTTAACCGCGCCCGGCGTCGATAGTCCGTACCGTGACCGGCCGGCGGCCGAGAATCTTGCGTTGTTTGCGGGCATGAAAAACGGCGAATACGCGGACGGCGAAATGGTATTGCGCGCGAAAATCGACATGGCATCGCCCAACCTCAACCTGCGCGACCCGGTGCTGTACCGCATTCGCCGCCACCGTCACCCGCGCACCGGCGATGCGTGGCGCATCTATCCGTTGTATGATTTCGCGCACGGCCAGAGCGACGCCATCGAAGGCGTGACGCATTCGCTTTGCACTTTGGAGTTTGAAGACCACCGGCCGTTATACGATTGGTTTCTGGACCACTTAAGTACACCGTCGCGGCCGCGCCAAATCGAATTCTCCAGATTGAACTTGAACTACACCGTGATGTCCAAGCGTATTCTGTCGCAATTAGTCGACGGCGGCGCGGTCAACGGCTGGGACGACCCGCGCATGCCGACCATCCGCGGTTTGCGGCGGCGCGGTTTTACGCCGGCGGCGCTTCGGAACTTCATCAGCAGCGTCGGCATCACGCGCAAACACAACCACATCGAAATGGGGCAACTGGAAAACTGCGCGCGCGAGGACTTGGAGCCGGCCGCGCCGCGCGCGTTTGCGGTTCTGGAGCCGTTGAAACTCATCATCGACAACTATCCGGCCGGCGAGACCGAGTTCATCGACGCGCCCAATCATCCGGCCGACGCCGGCATGGGGATGCGCCGCGTCACCTTGTCGCGCACGCTTTATATCGAGCGCGACGATTACATGGACGAACCGCCGGCCAAGTTCTTTCGCCTCGCGCCGGGCCGGGAAGTGCGGCTGCGTTATGCGTTCGTGGTCAAGTGCGTCGAGGTGGTGCGCGACGCCGACGGCCGGGCGGTGGAGTTGCATTGCGAATACGACCCGGACACCCGGCATGGGCGCATGCCCGGCGGCGACGGTGGTGACGGTGGTGACGGTGGTGGTGCCGGCGACGGTGCCGGTGACTGTGCCGGCGACGGTGGCGACGGTGCCGCGGCCGGCCGCAAGCGCAAAATCGGCATCATTCACTGGGTCAACGCCGCGGATGCGGTGCGCGCGGAGGTGCGGCTGTACGACCGGTTATTTTCGCGCCCCGACCCGCTGGCCGGCGGCGACGGTGGCGGCGACTTCCGCCAACACCTGAACCCAAACTCATTGGTAGTGCGCGAGAATGCGCGACTGGAAGCCTCGTTGGCGGCGCCGTTGCCGGATGCGCGGTACCAATTTGAGCGCCTCGGTTATTTTCACCCGGACATCGACAGCGCGCCGGACCAATTGGTATTCAACCGCATCGTCACCCTGCGCGACAGTTGGGCGAAAATCGACCGCCAACGCGCGGCCCGATGATTCGCCGGCCCGCGCCCGAGCATTTCCCCATCGACAACCTCACCGGAAAACCCCATGCAATTCATCGCCGAATACGGACTGTTTCTCGCCAAAGCGGTGACCGTCCTGGCCGCCGTGCTCATCGTCGCCGGCGTACTGACGGCGCTGACCTCGCGCCAGAAAAAGACCGCCGAGCGCCGCCTCGAAGTCACCGACCTCAACCGCCACTACGAGCAGATGGAGCGGGCGTTGCGCGGCGCGCTGCTGCCGCCGCGCGAGTTCAAGCGCGAACTGAAAGCGAAGAAGAAAGCCGACAAAGCCAAGGCCAAGGCCGACAAACGCGCCGCCAAAGCCGATGCCAAAACCGCGGCCGCGGCCGATGCCGATGGCGATGCCAAAGTCGACGCCGGCGCGGAAAAACCCGGCGACGGTGACGGTGAAAAAACCGTGGAAACCGTGGACAGTGGACAAGCCACAGTCGATGCAAACGACGGTGAAAAAGTCGCCGGCCAAACCAACGCCGGTGACGGTGAAAAATCCACCGGCGAATCCGCCAACACCGTCACCAATGAAAAACCCACCGGCGAATCCAACACCGTCACCGTCGCCGAACAAAAACCCAACGCCGATGAAACATCATCCGCTTCCAAACGTATTTTCGTCCTGAACTTCGACGGCGACATTCGCGCCTCCGCGGTGTCGTCGTTGTGTCAGGAAGTGAGCGCCATCCTCACCATGGCCGGCCCCGGCGACGAAGTCGTGGTGCGGGTGGAAAGCGGCGGCGGCGTGGTGCACGGCTACGGTTTGGCGGCGTCGCAACTGCGCCGTCTGCGCGACCGCGGCATTCCGCTCACCGTGGCGGTGGACAAAATCGCCGCCAGCGGCGGCTACATGATGGCTTGCGTGGCCGACCAAATCATCGCCGCGCCGTTCGCCTTCATCGGCTCCATCGGCGTGCTGCTGCAGGCCCCGAACCTGCGCGGCTTGCTGAAAAAACACGATGTGGAGTTCGAGCAAATCTACGCCGGCGAGCACAAACGCACGCTGACTTTGTTCGGCGAGAACACCGACAAAGCGCGCGAAAAAGTCCGCCAGCAAATCGAGGAGACGCACAACTTATTCAAGGCGCATGTCAAAGCGCAGCGGCCCGGCGTCGACATCGAACAAGTGGCGACCGGCGAATACTGGCTCGGCAGTCGCGCGCTGGAAATGGGCTTGGTCGACCGCCTGCAAACCAGCGACGACTACCTGATGGACGCGCGCTTTGATGCGCAAATCTTGGAACTGCACTACGCCGAGAAGTTGAAACTCATCGACCGTTTTTCCTCGCTCATGCGCGCGCGTTGGTCCGGCCCGGCCGGCATCGGCGCGCCTGGCGACGGTCTCGACCGGCCGATGGTGTTGTGACGGCGCGCGTTTGTCGCCGTCGGCGCGGGCCATGAAACAATGAAACGATGAGGCGATAAAACCATGATTTACGCGTTGCCCGGCCGCGCGCCGCGGATTCACCCCGACAGTTACATCGCGCCCAGTGCCGACCTCATCGGCGCGGTGGTCATCGACGCGCAAGTCAGCGTGTGGTTCGGCGCGGTGCTGCGCGCCGACAACGATGTCATCCGCGTAGGCGCGCGCTCCAATGTGCAGGACGGCGCGGTGCTGCATGTCGACCCCGGCGCGCCGCTGAACATCGGCGAAGACGTCACCGTCGGCCACGCGGCCATGCTGCACGGCTGCACCGTCGGCGACGCCTGCCTCATCGGCATCGGCAGCCGGGTGCTGAACCACGCGCGCCTCGGCGCGCAATGCATCATCGGCGCCAACGCCTTGGTAACCGAAGGCAAAACCTTCCCCCCGCGCTCCCTCATCCTCGGCTCCCCGGCCCGCGTCGCGCGCCAACTCACCGACGCCGAAACCGCGCAACTCCCCCAATACGCCGCCGCCTACACCCAAAAAATCCCGCACTACCAAAACCTCACGCCGCTCGAAGCGAAATAAACCCCGCACCGTCGATGCGGTGGATGGGTGGTGCAGGCGGGCCGGGAATCGGGTAAATTGCTTGGTCGCATATTCATCGTTTTTGAGTCTTTTCCCATGACTAAATTACGCGTTTTTGCCGTTCTTGCGGCCGGGTTATTGGCGGCTTGCGCGGGCAAGCCCGGCGCCGAGCGGGCCGAGGAGGCGCCGGAGGATAACGAGGGCGCGCTGTTTTCCACCACCCGGGATTACAACCGTCCGGCGCTGGAAATTCCGCCGGACTTGCTGCAGTCGGCCGGCGAGAAGGTGCAGGCCAACGCCGCGGCCGCGGTGGCCGGCGGCGGGGCGGCCGGGGCCGGGGCCGAGCAAGTGTTGCCGCCGGTCACCGGCGCGTCGATTCAGTCCGGCGACGGCAAGTCGTGGCTGGAAATCGACGCCGCGGCCGAGACGGTGTGGAAGAAACTGACCGAGTTTTGGGCGCTGCAGGAAATCGACCTGGCCGACTACCGCCCGCAGGCCGGCATCATGGCGACCGACTGGTTCGCCCGCAAATCCGACCGCGGCGGCGGCAAGCAGTTGAGCGCCATCGCCGCGGAGTTGTTCGACGCGCTGGTCTCGCGCCGCACCGCGGTCGACAAATTCACCCTGCGTTTGGAGCGCGATGAAAACGCCGGCGATGCGCGCACGCGAATTTTTGTCACCCACCGCGCGCGCGAGAAGGTCGCCCGCGAACTCGATGACCTCGACAAGACGGTGGAGTTTGAATGGGTCGAGCGCGAGCAAGACCCGGAAAAAATCGCGCAACTGCTGCAGACCATCGTGCTGTTGTTCGATGCCGGGGCCGGCGAGTCGGATGAAGAGTCGGTCGATAACTCCGTCGGCAATTCCGCCGAAGGAGCCGCCGACAATTCGGCCGAAGGGCCCGCCGAAGAATCCGCTGAACCAGGCGATGACGAATCCACCGAAGACAGCGGCGAAGCGCCGGCTTAGATTCGTCGCTGATATTTGTCGCTTAGATTCGTCACTTCGATTCGCCGTTTATATTCGTCGTTTATATTCGCCGCCGAGGACCCGCGACCCGCGCGCGCGGCGGCGCGCTCGAGTCGCACCGCGCTCCGAGGAATCCGCATGCTCACGCCCATACCGCGCCGCCTGGACGATGCGCGGGTGCTGATTTACAGCCACGACACTTTCGGCCTCGGCCACTTGCGCCGCTGCCGCGCGATTGCGCACGCGTTGGTCGGGCGATTCAAAGGCATCTCGGTTTTGATTCTGTCCGGCTCGCCGGTCATCGGCAGTTTCGAGTTCCGCGCGCGGGTGGATTTCGTGCGCATCCCCGGCGTCATCAAACTCAAAGACGGCAGTTACACCTCGCTCGGCTTGCACATCGACTTGGACCAAACCATGGCCATGCGCGCGGCCATCATCCGCCAAACCGCGGAAGTGTTTCGCCCGGATTTATTCTTGGTCGACAAGGAACCGCTGGGTTTGGAAGGCGAAGTCGGCGGCACTTTGGAGTTGTTGCGCGCGCGCGGGGTGCGCACCGTGCTCGGCTTGCGCGATGTACTGGACGACCCGGAAACCCTGCGCCGCGAATGGGCGCGCAAGGCGGCCGCGCCGGCGGTGCGCGAGTTGTACGACGAGATTTGGATTTACGGCCGCGAGGCGTTCTATCATCCATTGCGCGGTTTGGAATCTGACTTGGGCGACGCTGTTGCGCGCAAAACCGTGTTCACCGGCTACTTGAAGCGGCCGCCGGCCGGCGCGGCCGATGCGGCTGATGAGTCGCGCATGCGCCGGCCGTACATTTTGGTCTCGCCCGGCGGCGGCAAGGACGGCGAGGAGATGGTCGAGTTGACGCTGCAAGCGCTGGCCGGCGCGCGCTTGGAGGCGGCCGCGGCGCTGGTGCTGGGGCCGTTCATGGACGAAGCCAAGCGCACGCATTTCAAACGCCGCTGCCGCGCCGCGCCGAACTTGTCGGCGCTCGACTACCACCCGCGCATCGAGAGTTTGATTGAAAACGCCGCCGGCTTGGTGACCATGGGCGGCTACAACACCTTTTGCGAAATCTTGAGTTTCGACCGCCCGGCGGTGCTGCTGCCGCGCGCTGAGCCGCGCACCGAGCAGTTGATTCGCGCCCGCCGCGCCGCGCAACTGGGCTTGGTTTCCATGCTGGAACCGCGCGACAGTCGCGCCGCAAACTTGCAACCGCTGCTGGAAAATCTCACCGCGCAGCCGCGCCCGTCCGCCAACTTGCAGCCGGGCATGTTGGACGGCATGGACGCGGTATGCGCGCGGGTGGCGTCGATGTTGGGCGGCGAACATGGCGACGGTGATGGCGACGGTGATGGCGACCGTGGCGACGGCCGGTGACTGAAACCGCTCACGGTGACCGCGCGCCCGGCTTGCGCGTTCACATATATGTGCAGCACTTGTTGGGGCGCGGGCATCTGGCGCGGATGCGTACCGTGGCTGCGGCGGTGGCGCGCGCCGGGCACCGGGTTAAGTTGATTTCCGGCGGCATGCCCGCGGCCGGCGATGGCGGCGATGCCGGTTACCGTGTGTTGCAGTTGCCGGCGGTTAAAGTTGCGGCGGGGAATTTTCGCGTGTTGTTGGGCGAAGACGGCGCGGCGGTCGATGACGATTTCAAAGCGCGGCGCGCGGCGCAACTGTTGCAAGTCGTCGCCGACGATGCGCCGCAAGTGTTGGTGGTCGAGAGTTTTCCGTTTGGCCGTCGGGCGATGCGTTTTGAGTTGCTGCCGCTAATGGAGATGGTCGCCGCCATGCAACCGCGGCCGCTGACTTTGTGTTCGGTGCGCGATATTTTGCAGCCGCGCGACGGTGCTCGCGACCGGCAAACCGTTACCGATGTCGTTCAATGGTTTGATGCGGTGTTGGTGCATGCGGACCCGGCGGTGGCGAAGTTGGAAGAGACGTTTTCGTTGACCGAAGAATTGCGCGGAAGATTTTTTTATACGGGTTATGTTCATGAATCGGCCGGCGCGGCGGCATCTGTCGCATCGCCGGAAACGCCCCCGGCGCATGGCGCGGTGGTGGTCTCGGCCGGCGGCGGCGCGGTGGGGTTTGAGTTGCTGAAAACCGCGGTCGCGGCGCGGCCGCTGAGCGCGTTGAAACACCGTCCCTGGCATCTGTTAGTCGGCCGCAGCGCCGCGGCCGCGGAATTCGATGCGCTTGCCGAATGCGCCGGCGATGGAATCACGGTGCAATGGGCGCGCGCGGATTTCGCCGCGTTGTTGGCGGCGTGCGCGGTGTCGGTCTCGCAAGCCGGCTACAACACCGTGCTGGACGCGGCCGCGGCCGGCTGCGGCGCGGTGTTCGTGCCGTATTCGCGGCACGGTGAAGCGGAGCAGTTGCGCCGCGCCGAGAAATTCGCCGCGCTCGGCCGGGCGGTGACGGTGGCGGAAGATGATTTGAACGCCGCAAGTTTGGCATCCGCCATCGACCGCGCGGCGCGTCTTGACTTGGCATCGTGCGCGCCGATTCGCATGGACGGCGCGGCGCAAACGCTCGCCTTTATCGAACGCGAACACCGCGCGCGCGGTTGAACTGATGGACGACTGGGCTGGTAGGTTATACCGCGAACTGGACGAATGGAATTTCGCCGGCGTCGCGGCGAGCATGTGGTGGCGCGATGACGACGCGCAAGCGCCGTCCGCGGCTCTCGACCGCGCGTTGGAACTCGCGCAAAAATATCATGCGCCGTTGGCGTTGGCGGTGATTCCGCACCGGATGGATGCGGCGTTGGCGGCGCGGCTGGCGGCGGCAAAGTCGACGGTTTGCGTGTTGCAGCACGGTTTCGCGCACCGCAACCACGCGCGGCCGGACGAGAAGAAAATGGAGTTGGGCGCGCACCGCCCGGCGGCCGCGGTTCATCATGAGTTGGGCGCGGGTTTTGCCGCGTTGCGCTCGGCGTTTGGCGCGCGTTTCACCCCGGCGTTGACGCCGCCGTGGAACCGCATCGCGCCGGAGTTGTTGGCCGAACTGGCGGACGCCGGCTTCACCGGCTTGTCGACTTTCGGCCCGCGCCCGGCGCCGGCGGCCGCGCCGGGCTTGCGCGTCGTCAACACCCACGCCGACATTATCGACTGGAAAAACGGCAAACGATTCGCCGGCGCGGACGCCGCGGCCGGGGCGTTGGTCGCGCACTTGCGCGCGCGGCGGTTGGGCGAAGTGGACGACGCGGAGCCGACCGGGCTGCTGACCCATCACTTAGTTCATGACGACGCGGCGTGGGAATTTCTCGCGCGGTTGTTAGCCCAGTTGGACGACCATCCCGCGGTCAAGTGGCGGCGCGCGGAGGAGATTTTCGCGGCGCGGAATTGACCGGCGCCGGCGCGGGCTCAGTCAACGGAGTCGACGGAGTCGAAGGTTAATCTCTCGTCACGGTCCGCGCTTCCTTGGCGGTGAACGCACAAACTGCAACAATAATGACAACGATGCCGATGATATTGGCCGGGGTCAGCGTTTCACCGAGCAGGTAATACGCAAACACGCCGGCGGTGAGCGGGTCCAACATGCCAATGACGGTGGCCGGCAACGCATGCACTTGGCGCAAACCATACAGCAACAACCAATACGGCAATATGGTGGCGAGCACGACGATAAAAGCGATATACCAAACGCTTTGCGCGGCGAACGGGATTTCATGCAAGTCGAGAAACGGCAACGCCGCGAGCCACAACAGTGAACTGACAAAAAACGAATAAAAAGTCACCGTAGTCGCGCCGATATCGCGCGCTTTGCATGCGTTGCCGAGCATGTTGTAAATCGCAAACGACAAACCGCATGCGAGGCCGACCAATACGCCCGGCGAGAATTGCAACCACGCGCCACCGTCTCCCGACAACATAAAACAACCGGCCACGCTGGCGGTCACGATGATGACATCGGCGAATGTGATGCGCCGGCTGCCGGCGATGAATGAAAGAATCAAAACAAAAAACGGCGCGGTGTATTCCAGCGTAATCGCGCCGGCCACGCTAATCAAACTAATGGCAAAATAAAAGGTGACATTGACCGCGGTAAAGGCGAGTCCGACCGCAATTAACAACGGCAGCGCACTGCGCCTAACCCGAAACGATAGTCGCGGCACCGCCAAAATAACCCCGGCAAACAACACGCAAGACAACAACGTGCGAATCGCCGTCAACGCCAACGGCGAAATATCGGCATGAAACAACGCCTTGGCCAGCGCACCGGCCACACCGAACAAAGTCGCGGCGGTTAAGATGGCGAGGGCGCCTGATAAAGGAGAATGTTTCATCTGCGCTACGGTCTGTCAGTGTAATTTCACGACGGCGCGCGTTTAGTCGAAAGAGTCGACGGCGTCGACGGGGGCGAGCAACGGTAGTAGCGCTTTGCGGATTTCCGCGGCCGCATGCTCGAGACGGTGCAGACGGTTGAACTTGTCGGCCGCGGCCATTGCCATCGCCGAGCGTTTGGCCGGCGACCCTAACAATTCTTCCACCGCGGCCGCGAATGCTGCGCCACCGTCCTGGTCCGGCCGCTCGACCAACACGCCGGTGACTGCATGCTCAACGATGTCGGAAATTCCACCCCCACCGTCGCGCCACCGCCCGGCCACCACCGGCAAGCCGCAGGCCATGGCCTCCAGCGTTGCCATGCCGAAGGCTTCGTTGTAGGCGGGCCACACGAACAAGTCGCCGGCGCGCAGCCAATCGAACACCGCATCGCCGGGCAAGCGGCCGAGAAAATGCACGCGGCCGGCGACCGTCGCCGCTGGTCCCCGCGCTGCCGCCGGCGCCGGCGCCGGCAATTCCGGCAGTTGCCGCGCGAACTCGGCCTCGATGTCCGCGGCCGCCGTACCGTCGCCGATGAGGATGAGTCGCCAGTCGTCGCAGCGCAGGCGGCCGGCCGCGTTGGCAAGAATCCGGTATGACTCGCGTTTGTCGCCGCCGCGCAGCATGGCGACGCACAGCAGCCAGCGCGCGGCCGGGTCGATGCCAAAGCGCGCGCCGAGGTTGCGGCGCAGTTGGGTTTTGTCCGGCGGCGATTTTGCGACAGCGGCCGGCGCGGGAATTTCCGCGAACGGTTTCAACTGCACGATGCGCGATTCATCGACGCCGTGCGCGCGCAAGCCGGGCAAGTCGTTTGAGTTCAAGTTGAAAATCAACCGCGCGGCCGCGGCCGCCGCTGCCGACTCATCGTAGCCGCGCGACCACGCGCCGTGTTTTTGCTTCGCGGCGATGGAGGCCTCGGCCGCGATATACGGGATGCCGAGCGCGGCGCTCACCGCGGGGCCGAGCCAGTCCGGCGCTTTGTGATACAGGTGGTAGGTGAACCACGCGCGCGGGCGCTTCGACGCCGGGCGGGCGCGGTAGTCGGCGAGCAATCGCGCCGCCTCGCGCTTTCCTTGCGCTTCGATGTCGGCTTGGCGATGCGCCTCCCCGTCGCCTTCCCAAGCGCGCAACTCGCTCGCGACTTCCACCGTGAATCCAGCCAACTTCAGCGCGGCGATGAAGTGCCGCGCCAGGCGACGGTCGCCGGACGGCCGCGGATGGCTCGGCGGTTTCAGCGGCGCGTAGAAGGCGATTTTCATGGCCGGCCGCGGCCGCCCGCGCCGTCATCGCCGTCATCGCCATCACCGTCATCGGATGCGGGCGGGGTTTTCCGCACCTGAATCCACCCGCCCCACAACTCAAGCAGATGCCGCCCGGACTCCGGCGGTTTGCGCTTCACCTGAATGACATGTCGCGCCATGCGCGAGAACATCGGCGAGGTGCGCAGCAAGCCGACGAACTTGGCGCGCTGGCCGGCCGGCACCGGCGCGCGCCGCCTGGAGCGCACGATGACCACCAGCGCCAGCGCGCCGTGCACCGCGCAGGTGTAGACGAAGAACGCAGCCGCGCCGAAATGCTGAATCACCAAGGCCGCGGCGTACGGCCCGATGACCGCGCCGGAGGAAAACCAGAAAATCAGCCCGGCCGCCACCAGCACATACTGGCCCGGCTGAGCGCGGTCGTTGGCGTGCGCCGCGGCCAGCGAATACAACGGCAGCGCGAACGCGCCGAACAACAAGCCGCCGGCATACACCGGCCACACCGCGCCGACCCCCTGGCGCGCCAAAAACACCGCCGCCAACATCGCGCCGAGGGTCGAGAACAACACCACGCTGCGCCGGCCGAGGCGGTCCGACAGCGCGCCGAGCGGATACTGCAGGGCCGCGCCGCCGATGATGCCGAGCGCCATGAAAATCACCACGGCGCGGGTGTCGAGGCCGATTTCGATGCCGTACAACGGGCCGATGAGACGGAACGCGGAGTTGGTCAAGCCGATGGCGAGCGCGGTGAGGCATGCCAGCGGCGAGATGCGCCACACCATGCCGAGTTGCAGTTTGGGCGTGTCCGGCGCGGCCGGGCGGGTGCGGTTGGACAGCGACACCGGCAGCAGCGACAAGCAGTACATCAAACTGACCACGGAGAAAATTTGGTAGCCGCCGGCGCCGACCAGCGGAATTAAGAATTGCGTGCCGGTGACCGCCAACAAGTCGGCCATGCGGTAGATGCCGAGCACGCGGCCGCGGTCGGCGTTCTTGGAATTTTCGTTCAGCCAACTTTCGATGACCATCAACAGCGCCGAAAAACAAAAGCCGCTGACCACGCGCAGCGCCAGCCACAGCCAGGCGTTCACCGCCATCGCCATGAAAAGCGGCACGATGGCGCCGACCGCGGCCAGGGATGCGAAAGCGCGCACATGGCCGATGGAGCGAATCAACCGCGCGGCGCTGAAGCAGGCGATGAAGAAGCCGGCGTAATAACACGCGCCCATCAGCCCGACCAGCGCGGTGTCGAAGCCTTCCAGTTTGCCGCGCAGCGCAATCAGCGTGCCTAACACGCCGTTGCCGCCAAGCAAAATCGACGCGGCCAACAGCAGCGGAACGAGGGGGCGAATCATGGGGGGATTATGGGGGACTTGACAAGCGAATGGCGCGGGGATAGCGTGGCGCGCATGGACACTTCTCTGCCCGCGGCGTTCGCCAGCCATTTTACGGCCAAAGTGGCCGCGACTTGCAGTTTGGTCAGCATCGTCGTCTTTTTGGTACCGGCCGCGATTGAGGGCGAATCCGGCCTGTTTATAACGCCGTTTGGGGTTTGCGTTGTGCATGCATTGCTTGCTTTCGTTTTGTTTGTGTTGGAACACCGATACAGCATCCAGAGCGATTCGCCCAAAACCGGGTCCATCGTTTCTTTCGCGGTGTTATACCTCGTCAATGTCAGCACCGCCACCCTGCCGATTATTGTGGTGCTGTATGGTCCGCGAGTTCTGATAAATTTAGGTACCGGCTGATGCGCGCCCTGCAAAAAATCGTTGTTCTGCTGATTGTCGCGTTGCCGGCGCAAGCGCCGGCGAGCGAGGAGCCGGTCGTGGTGGAGCAAAAACGTCCGCTGATATACACCACTCCGGACGCTTCCGGTGTTGCGCAAAGCGCCGATTCAGAAACAAACATCGACTTCGAAGTGATTAAAACCCATACCGCCGGGTGGAAACGATTGTTGGTTAATCTGGGATTGGCGCATCCGTTCTTCCAAGTGAAGTTGTCGCTGCCGGCGAACCGCGGCGAAGCGCCGGTGCAAGAAGCGCGATGGGAATTCCCCGCGGCGTATTATTTCCCCAAAGACGCCCGCGACATCGAAGGCGCCGATGTGCTGGTCAATGTATGGCGCAGTTTCCCCGTGACCGCGCGCGTCAAGTTCGCCGACGGCAGCGAAAAGACCGTCACCAAGTGGATAGACCCGGAGGCCGAACTGGCGCAACGGTAGGCGCATCCCGCGCCACCTTGCAAAAAATGTTCGCCGTTGGATACGCCGGCCATTTTAGTTTTGCTCTATCGCTTGTTTTGCCATCTCATCAAGCGTTTCGTCCAGTTGTTCTCTGCTTAATGCGTTTAACACGATTCTGCCGCCTCTTCTATTCAAAGACTTCATAAAAGAACGGAAGGTGTTCCTCTCGTAAATCGCGGGATTTGTGTTTTCTTGCCCACCGGCATTGCCATGTGCGTCAAGAGCCCTCCCAAGCACCCGAACTACGCCACTAAAAACTTCGGCGCTCATGCTCAGTCCGTGGCGTTCCAATAAATTGGCCCGCACATCGGCTACTCCCGGACGCAATAAAATCTGTAACACGCGCTCCAATTCATAATCTTTGCAACGAGAAGCAATTTGCCCCATCCACCAAAGACGCGCAATGGCGTTGTCGCGGAATAAACCGCGGACACCGGACACAAAATAATGCGCGACAATGTAGTCGACCGCTTTTGCATCGTTCTCTGGAATCTTGTTCCAGCGTTGGGCAACATATTTCTTCGCCAAGCAATGCGTTGCATATGTCCAGATGCGTTCGTCAGATGCTTGCTGTGGCGACAAATCAAGCGCATCGAAAACGACAATGATATTTTTGGAATCCTCTTCGGTTGGATGCTGGTTCAGTTGCTCCCAATAGGGGGTGGCAACTTTCTTGGACATTTCCGAATAGTTTTCGAAAATGTCCATTGCCTCACCATCGCCAGGGTCACGATACCACGCCAAACTTTCTTTGACGCTCTTGCGCAACTCGGCGACGGTGTTCCGGTTAAAGAATCGAACAGATTCCATAACCAACCTCCCATCTGTAACGCTTTCAGGGCTAACCCAAGAGGCTTGCGAAGCAATTCTTGGGCCAGATTGAACGGGTCGCCCTCATTCGGGGACAGTTCTTTCCCTTTCAATTTTAGTTTGTGTTCGATAGATCGATACCATCTTTTGTCTTCGCCACCATAGGTTTCAGAATATTTCATCTGTTGCAAAACCTCGGTAACCATCGAAAAGAAAGCAAACACGGTAAACGGTTTGTGTTGAACGGAGTGGCGCGTTTTATCAAATTCCGCCTTGTCGTCGGGATGCATCAAGACCCTTACCACATCTTCGGATGTATCAACATCAAAAATCCCCCTCTCAATAACATCGCTTGCAACAAGCGAAAACACCGAATGCAACGGCTTTACGCTTTCAGTGTCCCAATAGTAGACTTCTGTCTCGGCGGTAGCCAACACATCGCCAGGCAACAAGTCAAATGAAACCCCTTTGCCGAACTCGTGGTTAAAGTTCTCGCTTGAATATTGCCCGATTTTTCGAGAGCAAATAACAAAGGCGTTTATTTCCACCCTTCGATAAAGGTCGCCTTTGTTAAGTTCAAAAATCGCCTGTTGCTTTGTCGTGTGAAATGTTCGACGCACGAAAGTGGTCGCGCAATAAACTTCCACCGCGTAGATGGCCTTATCTTCACCGATGAGATTTTTTATATTCTCTTCGCTGATCCTGAAATCAACCGACAACACCGGTGCGTAGTCATCGTTTACGCTGAATTGTCGCACGACCTGGAACTGCCGACCGACATAATCATCGGTTTCCCCGCAAAGAACGGGATGCGGGAAAGTTTTATTTGGTAGCAGTTTCATCGGACACCTCCTCGCTTTTTCGCGTGAACGCTCTGACTATAATCGATTCTCTAACATCTTCGGCGAAGATGGCTTTAAGAGAAACGCGCACATCTTTTCGGACTTCCACGGAATGGAATTCATCCGGGTTTTGCAGTGGAATTTTTTCGGTATTCCCGTCATCGCCAACAACAAGAACCTGGACATGAACATTGCCGTTTTGGACCGGCGTAAAATAGACGGTCTTGCGCTTGTTGTCAATCGCGTCTGAAACAACGCGCACATTTCGTATGTCCGCATATTGCACTTTCCCGCCACGGTCGCCAGTGCCACCAGCGCCGCCACCGTGGCCGGGACCATGACCGGGGTCTCCTCCGCCCTGCCCGTCATTTTCGCTGGCGCCACCATCTTCACCGTCCGCTTCAGCCTCGGCGTCAATGGTGACCCTGTGCTTTATGGGCTTCGGAGAGAATACCGGCTTGCCTTCAATATCCCGTTCCTCATCGCCCGCGACGGTTTCGGACGCATCGGGGTCTGGAAAAAATTCCGCCAGTTCATCAAGAGGACTTTCTGCGGCTTCTTCTGGCCTTGCAAGGTTGTCGATGCACGACCTAATCCAGTCGCACATTTCTTGCAATGCTTTTTTGCATTTCTTCCGCTTCTCTTCAATCGCCCGTTCCGGCTCGAAAGCGTTGTGTTGCGGGTTTTCCATCGCCCGCAACAACTCGTTTCCTTTCGGGCTTTCGCACATGAAAACGCCGACAAAATCGGCATGTCCAACCCACCGTATCAGCCCTTTTTGACTATCGGTGATAAGCATCCCGGTCTTGCGGAGCAACGCAACCTTTTTTGGAGCGCCCTCCTGCATCAGCACCCACATTTTGCAGTGCCCCAACAGAGCGGATTCTTTATCCTTGACGGAAGAGTCCGGAGACTTCATCGCCTGATAGTAGTAAAAAGAGTCATTGATGCTTTCGCTATCAATATTCCATTCGCGCGCCGTTTCAAAACACGCCTGTAGCGTGTCTTTTTCGATAAGATCGGTCTTGCCATCTTGGTCGCGAATAACGACTCTTAGTGTCTCGTTGTCAATCGCGCAAAAATAATTCGCAATGACCGTGGTCGAGATGATTCTTTGCCAGTCTTGGACGGCATCAAACCCTGCAATCAGCACTACGCAACCTTGTTCTTTCGGTCGCAAAATTTCAGGAATGTTGCCAACCAGCGGTTGGCAACCATCCTTAATTCCATAAAAACCCGTGCCTTGCGTCCAGCCGCCGTCATCCATCGAGTGGGATTTCAGAATCGATTTCCCTTGTGTTCGGTACACGGTCTCTTTCCCCTCTTTATAAAGGGTCGAGTAAAACACAGTGCGCAACCGGGAAACGGTAAACGGCGCATTTTTACCGATACCGTAGGAACCGCCGGCAGTCATGTCACGTTTGTCGGTAATGCCTTTGCCTTTCGTAATCGCGTGCCACTGACCTTGGCGTTTTTCATAATCACCGCACAGTCCGGTGGTCCCGGAGTCGGAAATTTTAAGACAAGTTACCTTGTCGTTCGTGACATTCAGCGTCTGCGCGGCGACACGGAAAAATTCCGTCTCTTTTTTGTCTTTCCCCTTGCTCTCTTTGAGACATTGCTTGAGGATGCCGAACAGGCCATCGGCATCGGGAAATTCGTCGCGTTTAATTTCTACCAGTTCAAACTTGACTGTAACTTGCGCTTCCTCATCAATGGACGCGTCCAGTGAATTTTGGATGATTTCACGCGCCAAACCCTCAAATGGCGCACCGGTATACGTTTCAATGCCGGCATCATTGAAACCATCATCACTGCCACCCGCGCTTGACGGGAAGTGCCAACCTGCAGTTTTCATGCGACTTTCCTCCGTTGGGAAAAACATCTTGAATTATACAGTTGCAGACAAGACAGCGCCAATTTTTCGGCAACCGGAACTGAAACCGCATTGCCGATTTGGCGGTAGCGCTCGCCGGTCGGAACTTCGGACGGGAAATCGAAGTTTTCAAACCCTTGTAACCCGGCGCACTCTTCCACGCTGAGACGGCGAATTCCCCAGCGGTCTTTGATGAACGGGACATTATGCCCGCCACCGCCCATATTAGCGGTCAGGGTCGGGCATTTGGTCGGATATTCCCGCACATAGTAGCGACGCAACTGGTAAATGCTTTTCGCATCTCCCCGCTCGATTTTTTCGTCGATGGCTTTGTAGTAGCGGTTATCGGGCGACAAATAGTCGCGCGCAGGAGATTTTTTATTGCGACTGATGAATTTCGACAGTGGGCGTAACTTGGCGTTTGGCTCGGGCTCGGGAAAGGTGAAGTCGTTGCAATAAAAGGCATCCGCGCTGGCGGCGACCATAAACAAGCGTTCTCGCCCTTGCGGCAAGCCGGAAATTTCATCAGTTCTGAGGGTGCAACAGTTATTTCTGTCGAACCAGTAGCCGGCAAGTTGTATTTTCGCGGTAATCGTTTTTAGCCACTTTCCATAGTCGCCATTCGCCAAGTACGGAACATTTTCCAGCACAAGAATTTTCGGCTTATTTTTGCCGAACTCTTCAATTAAGCGGATGATTTGAAAAAACAGCGCTCCCCGGTCGTCGCCAAACCCGCGTTTGTGACCCGCATGGGAAAAACTTTGGCATGGAAAACCGGCGGTCAGAATATCTACCGGCTCCAGTTTGTCGTCGCTGACGGACAAATCGCAAACATCCTTTTCTATCATTCTCACATCCGGATAGTTTGCTCGAAAGGTGCAGGACGCATGTTCATTATTGTCGTTCGCCCACAGCGTATTAATGCCGGACTTTTGGAAGCCACGGCAGAACCCGCCCATGCCGGCAAACAGGGCGCCGGCGGTCGGCCGGCTATCGTTGTTCACCTTTTTGTTGCTACGAGACATTGTTTGGTGAAAGAGGATTGCAGCATGCGTCAAAACACACATTAACTGCACAGAATTCGCGGTGTCAAGCGGGTTTTACCCAACTCGCCGCAAATACGGCGAATTCCGAGCGGTCAGTCGCCGAATATCTTAAACAGCGTGATGGCGAGGCCGGTGGCGATTGCCATGCTGCCGAGTGCGCCGCCCAGGACCCAGACTTTGATTTTCTGGATGTCCTCTTTGGTCGCCAAGTGTTTTAACTCCCTGTCGAACGCCGTCTCCAGCGCTGTCAAACGCGACTCTATCGCCGCCAACCGCCGGTCCGAACCGTCATCGCCGCCACCACCGCCGCCGGAAGGTTCCGAGGTGGGCGGCGCGGATGCGCGACGGATGGGAACGACTTTGCCGTTACTCATCAAACCACTCCCACAGCGCGGAATCGGCGAAGCCGGAGCGGGCGCCGTTCAGTTTCAGCACTACGCCGGGGGCGCCGGCCGATTTATCCGCGCCGTCTATCTTTAAGTTAGCGGCGACATTGGACGAGAGGTCCTCAGTGCGCACCAAAAAGCAGGTGTCGTTGACGCGGTAGTGCTTCGGATAATGCGCCGCAATCCGTTCGGCGACTTGGGCGTTTTCCTCCTCTAAAACGATGGCGTGCATGACCATGGCGGGTTCTCGGTTGATGGGTGAGTCGAATCTGCGGCCGCTTCAGTTGATTGTCAAGCGCAACCGGTTGCGCCGGTTGATGCGCGACGGATGCATCGGCTGGGCGCAACAAATCGAAAGTGAGCCGGAACGCGCCGAAATTATGCCGCTTGGCTGTCCATGGTAATCACCGGCTCCATTTTGCCGAAGGTTTCGGCGTCGAGGTGGCAAGTGATGCGGTGGCCGTTGCCGAGAACGCGCACCGGCGGGGCTTCGGTCTCGCAGATGGCGCCGATTTTGCGCGGGCAACGGGTTTGGAACGGGCAGCCGGCCGGCGGGTTGACCGCCGATGGCAACTCGCCGGTGAGCACGATGTGCTTCTTATGCACCGAAGTGTCGGCAATCGGCACCGCCGACAGCAGCGCCTCGGTGTACGGATGATACGGCGGGGCGAACACTTCGTCGGTGCTGCCTTGTTCCATGATGGCGCCGAGGTACATGACCACGATGCGGTCCGACAAATAACGCACCACCGACAAGTCGTGGCTGATGAAAAGCAGCGTGGTCTTCAAACTGTTTTGGATGTCGGTGAGCAGCCCGGTCACCGCCGCCTGCACCGACACATCCAGCGCCGACACCGGCTCGTCCGCGACCACCACGGCCGGGTTGCCGGCGAACGCGCGGGCGATGCCGATGCGCTGCTTCTGGCCGCCGGATAATTGGCGCGGTTTGCGCACCGCGAAGTCGCGCGGCAGTTTCACCAAGTCGAGCAGTTCCAACACCCGCTCCGCGACTTTGCGGCGGTCCGATTCCACGCCGAATTTTTTAATCACGCGCGCGATTTGCCCGCCGATGGTGTGGCTGGGGTTCAAGGTGTCGAACGGGTTTTGGAACACCATCTGCAACAAGCCGACGGTCTGTGGGCGGCGGGTTTCCACCGGCGCGTTGCCCAAGTCCTCGCCGTTCAGCAGCACTTCGCCTTCGGTGGCTTGCTCCAAACCCATCAAC
>JAPPPS010000040.1 GCA_028817405.1 Gammaproteobacteria bacterium | reverse complement strand
CCCCCCCCCCCCCCCCCCCCCCCCCCCCCCCCCCCCCCCCCCCCCCCGATAAATTCGGCGGGTTTGGTGGTGTTCATGACAGAATCCTCGGCTAACGAAGTGGTTGAAGTCGCGGGGAATATACCACGATTCAACGACGGTCAAGAGCAATGGGCGGGGAATCCCACGGCGTAGCGGTAGGGGTACCGTGGGCGTGACGATGCGAGGGGCCGTCATTCCGTGCGGTTGGAAAATAAGGAGCGCAGCGACTATATTTTCCTCCGATACGGAATCCAGAGTCCCCCGCTCGTGGGCGGGGGCATGCTTTAATTTGCCCGGTCCAGTCGCCACGGATGGCAAACGAACAAGGCGGCGGGGATTTCATAAATCGCGGGGACGCTCAATCGCCACTCCGGGCTTAGACCCGGAGTCCAGAGTCTTTAATTGGCCCGGTGCGGAATCGACCAAAAGCAAAGACGCTGGACGCCCGCTCAACAGACTGCGGGCGTGACGAGTGAGGGACGGTCGGCGATTCAAATGCGGCATCGTCGAGTCGGCACCTTCGCGCCGTCACGCCGTGCCGAGGGCGTCTAACACGCGGTCGAGGTAGGTCTCGGCGGTGATGCGGCCGAGGGGGCCGGTTGCGCAGTCGGTTTCGTTGTAGCCGGGGGCGCTGTCGTCGCCGCTGACACCGTCATCGCCGGCACCGTCGCTGGCACCGTCATCGCCGGCACCATCGCCATCATCGTCGACACCGTCGCGGCCATCGCCGCGGTCGACATTACTGTCGCCGGCACCGTCGCCGTCAGTATCATCGCCGACACCGTCGCCGGCACCGTCGCCATCGTCGCCGTCGCCCGGAACCGCCAGTAGCACCGGCACTGGGTCGGGGTTGTGTTCGCCGGTGTTGGAGTCGGTGGCGTGGTCGGCGCAGACGCCGATGACGGTGCGGGGCAGGTCGAGGGCGGCGAGGGCGCGGTCGAAGCGGGCGATGAACGCCGATTTCAGGCGCGGATTGCGGTCGTGGGCGGCGGTGTCGGTGCCTTTGATGTGCACGAAAACCAAGTCATGCGAGGCCAGCGCATCGGTGGCGGCGCGCAGTTTGGCGGACAGGTCGGTGTCCGGCAGCGAGGTGAAACGCGGGTCGCTGCGGGCGTGGAATCCGAGCAGTTTGCCCAAGCCCAACACGGTGGTCTCGCCGGCCACCACCGCGACTTTCAAGCCGCGCGCGGTAAGGCGACTGCGCAGTTTTTGGTGCGCGCCGGCGCTGCGGAGAATCAGGCCGTTGGCGACCGGCAAACCGCGTGCGGCGCGCGCGGCGTTGAGCGGGTGGGCGCGCAAAATCTCGAACGCGCGGGCGGTCAGGCGGTTGATGGCATCGGCGGTGCGCTGCGCGGCGGGGGCGGCGGCGGCATCGGCGGAATCGCGCGGCGCGGCAGCGAGAACGCCGCGCGCGATGGCGTCGCCGCCGGGGTCGGTGTCGGTCACCTGCGCCGATAATTCGCATCCGCGGCCGCGCAGGCGCGCCACCGCGCGGTGCTGGGTGGCGGGGTGGAGCGCGGCGGTGATGCGGTCGCGGCCGTCGCCGACTTCCAACGCATGCAACGCCGCGCACAATTCGTCCACGCCTTCGCGGATGCGCCCGGCGCGGCGGTCGATGATGCGGAGTCGGCCCGCGGCCGCGCCGGCGCCGGCACCGGCGATTTCCTCCACATGAGCGAAGTTGGCGCGCAAAAAGATGTCGCCGGGCTGCGCGTCCATGCCGACGCCCGCGGCCTCCACCGGGCCGCGGCGCAGGCGCGCGCCGGCCGCGGCGGTCAAGCCGAACAGCATGCCGACGCCGGTGTGGGTGTCCACGGTTTTGCCCGGCGTCAGCGGGTCCATCAGGCCGCAGCCGAGTCGCGCCAAGCGGTCCAGGCGCGGCGTGTCGGCCGCCTGCAGCGGCGTGCGCCCGCCCAAGGCCGCGCTCGGCCGGTCGCCGAGACCGTCGAGAATGAACACCAGGCCCCGGTGTTTCACCGTCATTTGCCGCCGCCCAATTGCCGTGGCCCGCGCGCCCAGCGCGCTCGCGGCGCAGGTTCAATCGCGCGCATGCGCTCGGGGAAGGGCGCGCGCATGCGCTCGGTCGAAGTCGCGCGCATACGCTCAGCGAAAATTCGCCCGCAACTGCGCCAGGCGGCGTTTGCCGTAGGTCGCGGCGATGGTCGCGGTGATGGTTTTGATAATCTCGCTGACCGTGGACTCGCGGTCGATGTTGTTGAGGATTTGGATGTCGGCGTTGTCGGCCTCGGACAGCAGCGCCGATTGCAGTCGCCAGATGTCGTCGATTTTCTTCAAATACCGCGCCGCGCGCCGCTGCCGGGTGCTCTCGCGGCGGCGTTTGATGCGACTGATGAGCGCGTCTTTGTCCAGCACGCACAGCGCGCACGGCACGATGACCGCGTCCGCGTCCGCGATGTGCTGCAGCAGGGTGGGGCGGATGTGCACGCCCTCGACAATCATCGACACGCGCTCGCCGACCGCGCGCTGCAGCACCGCCTGACACGCGACTTCCACCAGTTCGCACTGCCGCTGGAAGCCGTACACCAGATGCTCCTCGTCGCGCACCACATTGAGTTCGGCGCGGTCGACCGCGGCCCCGGCGTTGAACGACGAGGTGTGCAGCAGCGGCGACACGCGCTCCGGAATCAGCGTGCGCATCACCTCGCGCAGCATGTCGGTGGACTGCGTGCGCACGATGCCGAGGCTGTTGGCGAGGTCGGTGGCGACGCTACTTTTGCCGCAGCCGGGGACCCCGCCCAGTAGCACCAACAGCGGCTGGTCGTTGTCGATAAAATCGTTCCAAATCAAGTAGTCATCGGCGTATTCTTCATTCAGTTCTTTAACGATGGTGCGGTAGGTTAGCGCGGTCAGTTCGTCGGTGCTGATGCGGCGTTGTTTGGCGCGCACCAACTGGCCGTGAATCAGGCGCGCGATGGCGTTGCACTTGGGCCGCGGCAGCGCGCAGGTCTCCAGCCGCTGGGCGTGCAGGTTGCGCGAAAACGGCGCGCTGTGGCCGTCGCTGTAAACCACTTGCAGGTTTTCCCGGTACAGTTCCTTGCGGCGGTACCGGCGCAGCACTTTGCGCGAATGCTCACCGCCCAACGCCTCGATGATGCGCGCGCGCAAGTCGCGGGTGGTGATGACTTCGAGGTCGTCCAGGTCGTCGCGGATGTCGGTTGCCAGGCGGTATGCGGCGTCGAAATCCAAGCCCGCGTCCTGCAGCGAGCGCGTGAGCATGCCGCGCAGAAACGGCACCCGCGCGTCGCGCTGTTCGTCGATGACTTGGAGTTTGGCCATGGTGGGGTTGCGGTGACGGTGCGGCCGGTGCGCGGCCGATGTTAAGCGCCGGCGCGGCCTCCGCCGGCAGTATAAGCGCGCCGCGCTTCTTCCGCGATGATGGACAAACCGCGCTCGACTTGCGATTCGTCGGCGGCGAAAGTGACGCGGATGCATTCGTCCCGGTGCGCCCACGCCTCATCCAAGCCGGGGAAGAAATGCTGGCCGGCGATGACCAACACGCCGCGCCGCTTCAAGCGTTGATACAAGGTCTCACACGACACCGGCAGGCCGGGAAACCACAGCCACAGGAAAATCGCGCCTTCGGATTGGTGGATGCGCACCGGCAAATCGGCCATTTCCGCGCGCACTTGGGCGACCGCGGCCGCGCCGCGGCGACGGTAGAACGGCGTGATGTGGTCGGCGCACAACCGCGGCAACGCGCCGCTTTGCAGCAGGCGGGTGACCAGCGAGGGGCCGAACCGGCCCGGCGCCAACGAGAAAATCGCGTTGGCCGCGGTGATTTGGCGGATGACTTGCGGCGCCGCGACCAAGATGCCGGTGCGCGCGCCGGGCAAACCCAACTTCGACAGACTCAGGCACAGAATAATGTGCGCGTCCCACAGCGGTTTGGCGGCGGTGAAAACGATGTTGGGGAACGGGGGACCGTACGCGCCGTCGATGATGAGCGGGATGCCGGCGGCGCCGGTCATGGCGCTCAGTTGCGCCAGTTCCGCGTCGGTGACCATGTTGCCGGTGGGGTTGGTGGGGCGGGAGATGCAGACCGCGCCGATGGGGTTTTTGGCGGCGGCGGAGGTGCCGGCGCGGCCGGTGTTGTGGCCGGTGTTGCGACCGCTGAGCGCGGACTCGAGGCGGTCGAAATCCACGCGGTATTTGAAGAAAGCGTCGCCGGGGTTGCCGCCGTCACCGTCACCGCCACCGTCCCCGCCGCCACCGTCCCCGCCGTCCCCGTCCCCGCCGTCGCCGGTCTCAATGCGCGGCCGGTTGGCGGTGAAAATCGGGCGCTCGCCGAGGCCGACATCCGCGTAGCCGATGTATTCCGGGGTCACCGGCAGGAGGATTTTTTTGAACGCGCCGCCCGCGCCGGGATACGCGCCGGCGAACAAATTGAACAGAATCCCGAACGCCGACTGACTGCCGTTGGTGACCGCGATGTTGGCGGGGGTGACTCGCCAACCGAAACTGTCCGCCAAATGTCCGGCCAACGCGTCGATGAAAGCGGCGTTGCCCTGCGGCGCGTCGTAGTTGCCCACCATGCGCTCGAAGGCGTCGCCGTCGGCGAGCATTTTTTCCATCTCGGCGCGGAACACCGCCTCGGCCTCAGGGATAGCGGCCGGATTGCCGCCGCCCAACATTTGGACGGCGTTGGCGTTGCCGGCACGGTTGCCGCCGGGGTCGCCGCGGCCGCGGCCGTCCAGCGCCTCGCCCAAGTCTTCCATCAAGCGCAAAATGCCGCTGTCGCGGTTGAAATGGGCGGCGAAGGCGGAGAATTTCATGGGTGGGTGACGGTCGAATGTCGCGGGCCGCGGTTACCGGCGCGTAGCGCCGTCATTCCCGCTGGGACGCGGGAATCCAGACGCCACGGATGGCAATCTTGCGTCCGACCAGGATGCCGCAAAAGACTCTGGATTCCGTATCGGTGAGGAATATAGTCGCTACGCTTCCTTATTCCTCTACCGCACGGAATGACGGCCCCCGGCATTTTCCGGCCCTTGCCGGCGCTTCGCGCCGTGGTAATTAAAGCCTGCCCCCGCCTACGAGCGGGGGACTCTGGCTTCCTGATTGGTGAGAAATAGTGGCGCTATCGCTCCTTATCCCGTGTCGTAGCACGGGACATGTTTTCTACCATCAGGAATTGCGAATTAGTTACTCAGCAACCCATCGGACTCGGTTTCGCTTTGCGTGGCGACCGCGCCGCCGGCGGATTTTAGCAGCGTGAGGTAGTCGCGCAGAATGTCGCCGCCTTCGCGCAAGTAGGCGTCCGGTTCATCGGCATCGACGGTGTCGACGGCGTTGGTAGCATTGCCGACGGTCGCGGCGTCAGCGGCATCAGCGGCGGCACCGTCGGCCGCGGAATCCGCGGCATCCGCATCCGAATCCAGCGCGGTTTTCGGCGACTGACCGAGGGCGCGGCGCATGCGGTTTTCCAGCGCCAGTTGGCGCGTCTCGCGCGCGTCGCGTTCGGCTTCGCGCGCGAGTTGATTCAAGGTCACGGCGGTTTTCTCGCCGAGTTCGGCATCGAACGCCGCCAAGTCGATGAAATACTGAAACTCCGGGCTGTCTTGCACGCGCGCCTCATGCAAGCCGCGCAGCATCTCGAACACCGCGGGCGGCGGTTCGTCGCGGAAACGGTCAAATTCCGCGGCCTCGATTTGCCGCCACGGCAGCGCGTTTTCATAGCCGCGCTCGCCGGATTCCGCGCCGCCGGCCGCGCTCGGCCAGATGAGGTCCGGGACGATGCCGCGGTACTGCGTGCTGCCGCCGTTGACGCGGAAAAACTGCGCCACCGTGACCTTCAACTGCCCCAAGTCGTCTTCGCTTTTCGCCCACCGGTTGAGGTTGACCAGGTGCTGCACGGTGCCTTTGCCGTAGGTCGGCTCGCCGATAATCAGGCCGCGCCGGTAGTCCTGAATCGCGCCGGCGAAAATCTCCGAGGCCGAGGCGCTGTGGCGGTCCACCAACACCGCCAGCGGCCCGTCGTAGACCAAGTCCGGGTCCGGGTCGTGGTCGGCGTTGACCCGGCCGCCGACGCTCTGCACTTGCACCACCGGCCCTTCGCGGATGAACAAGCCGGTCAGCGACACCGCCTCGGTGAGCGCGCCGCCGCCGTTGCCGCGCAAGTCGATGAGCAAACCGTCGATGTTTTGGTCGCGGAATTCGGCCAAAATTTTCCGCACATCGCGGGTGGTGCTGCGGTAATCCGGCAGGTTTTTTTGCATGCCGCCAAAGTCGATGTAAAACGACGGCAGGTCGATGACGCCGATGGTGGCGGCCGGGGAGGCGTCGGGGGTGCCGCCGGGAATGCCGCCGGAATCACCGTCGCGGCCGCCGACGTCGCCGCCGACGCGCAAGATGCGTTTCTTCGCCGCTTGTTCTTCGAGGTTGATTTTGTCGCGGCGGATGGTGATGACGCGGCCGGGGGCGTCGGGCGCGTTGCCGGCCGGCAGCACTTCCAAACTGACCAACGAATCTTTCGGCCCGCGAATCATGTCCACCACATCGTCCAGCCGCCAGCCGATGACATCGGTGATGTCGCGGTCGGCCGGCCCGTTGGCGGCGACGCCGACGATGCGGTCGCCGGCCTGCAGTTCGCCGCCCAAGTCGGCCGGCCCGCCGGGAATGATGCGCCGCACCAGCGTGTATTCGTCCTCGCTTTGCAGCACCGCGCCGATGCCTTCCAGCGACAAGCGCATCTGGATGTGGAAGTTTTCGCTGGCGCGCGGCGAGAAGTACGAAGTGTGCGGGTCGATGACGCCGAGGTAGGCGTTGGCGAAAGTTTGGAACACATCGTCGGACTTGAACTGGCGGGTGCGCCGCGCCAAGTGGGTGTAGCGTTTTTCCAGCGTCGCGAACACTTCCGCTTCATCCTTGCCGGCCAAACGCAGGCCGATGATGTCGTTCTTGATGCGCCGCCGCCACAGGTCGTCCAGGGCCGCGGCGTCGGCGGCCCAGCGCGCCTCCTCACGGTCGAACAAATACGCTTCGTCGCGGCCGAAGTCCAGCGGGCCGTGCAGCCGCGCCAGCACATAGTCGACGCGTTGCTCCAAGCGGGTGCGGAAGATGCTGAAAATGGTGAACGCCGGGCGGATGTCGCCGGCGCGAATGAAGTCATCGAAGCGGTGGCGCAGGGCGTCGAACTGCTCGATGTCGGCGCGCAGGAAAAACATTTTGCCGGGGTCGAGGCGGTCCAGATACGCGCGCAGCACCGCGGCCGAGAATTCGTCGTCCAACGCTTGTTTGCGGTAGTGCGATTTGTCGATGAGGTAGGTGATGAGTTTGAGGACGCGCGACTGCTTGGCGGTGGCCGCGGGGATTTCGGTGGCCTCCAGTTCGGCCAGGCCTGCGTGGGCCGGGGCGGCGACGGTCACGGTTGCCACGGTCACCACGGTCACCATGGCCACCACGGTCGCCAGCGCGGCCGCGAACGCCAAGGCCGGGGCGGGGCGGGGCCGAACCTCCCCGCCACGCCCGCAGGCCGTTAAGCGGGCGGCCGGCATCTTCCCGCCGCGGCTGATTCTCTCGGCGAACGAGAAAGGGCGGGGCAACAAGTTAAGTACGGTGTTCATGATTCGCGGGCGCATAAATTAACCGCGCGATTATCACATATTTTCAAGCGATTCCGCCAACGCCTGCGGCGAATCGTTGTGCGCGAGTTTGCCTTTTTCCACCACCAACGCCTGCTGGAACTTCGCCGCCAGCGCCGGGTCGTTCAACGCCCAAGTCAGGTTGCGCCCGGCGCGCCGGGCGATGACGCGGTCGAGGATGCGGGCGAAACTTTTGCCGTCCAAGCCGGACAGAATGTTGTTGACGATGAGAATGTCCGGGTGTTTCAGCAGCGCGCGCGCCAGGGTCAGTTTCTGCTGCGCGTTGGGGGCGAGTTTGGAGCCGGCCGCGCCGGCCGGGCAGTTCAAACCGGCGAGCATGATTTCGCGGTCGAGGCCGGTGCTCTTCAAGGTGTTCTTGATGGTCTCGGTGACGCGCGGCTGCAGGTGGCCCTTGGCGTAGGTAATGCGGCCGAACAGGAGATTTTCCTGCACCGACATGCCGGGGTTGTAACGGTTGCGGTCGAAGAACCGGATTTGCGCGTTGTCCGCGCCCAACTCGTCCATCAATTGTTTGCGCGCGGCCAACACTTTGGCTTGCACCGGCGGGGTGATTAAGTCGAGGCGGTGGCGGGCCGGGCAGAGTTGGAAACTGACCGCCGACAACCTCGCGACTTGCTGCGGATTCAACGCATCGATGTTGGCGGTTTTGTCGCCGGTTTTGTCATCGCCACCGTCGCCGGCAGCGACGCCGCCGGCCGCGCTCAGTATGCGCCGGTAATCCGGCAAGTCATCGGCTTTGATGAAACTGAACTGCTCGAACAACTCGCTGTCGTCCGGCACATCCGAGAACAACTCGACCATCAAGCCGGCCAATTCCAAGCCGATTTCCGCCAAGTCGCGGCGCAGGCCGCTGCTGTCGAGAATGCGTTTGACCAACGGATTGACGGCAAGGAAGTCGGCCACCGGCACGCGGTTTTTTGGCGTGCCGAACAGCAGATTTTCTTCGACCGTGAGGTTGTGAATGTATTGGTCGGGGTCCAGCGGCTCGACCAACGCGCCGCTTTCGATGTGGTTGATTTGCTCGGTCAACGCGCCGCGCAAGGTGACGATTTCGCCGGCCAAGCGTTCCGGGATGTCGATGTCTTCTTCGGTGCGCAATGCCAGCGTCAACAATTCATCATCCAACTCCACGCACTCGATGATGTCGAGCACGATGCGACGGAACTCGTCCGCATCGGCGGCGCCGGACAACCCGATGTCGACCCAGTCGGCGTCGATGTTTTGGGTTGAGTTGCCGGAGGCGAGCGATTCTTTGACCTCGGTTTTGCGCGCGGCCGCAGTGTTTTTATCGACGCCGGCGCCGTTGTTGTCACCGTCGCCGACTTGCGGCTGATGTTTCAAACCATAATAAAGGTTGTCGCCGATGGAGGCGTTGAACAAGCGCGAAGTGGCCGAGCAGTAACCGATGCGCTGGCCGGTCACCGATTCCGGCAACGCGTTCAAGTCGGCATCGCCGATGCTTAACGAACCGGCGGTGGGCGCGAGCAATCGCGCCAGCAGTTGCGTCAATTCATCGCCGGCGCTGCCGTCGCGGCTTAATATCACCGTGTGACGGTCGGCATCGATTTCAAAACTGAACGCATCGACGCGCGCCACGCCATCTTCGGCATAACTTAAACGGTTGGCGCGCATGGCGCCGGTCAACGGTGATGCCGGTTGAGTCGCATCCGCCGCCGGCGCTTCGAGAAGTTTGGCATCCAGCATGCCGTCCGGCGCGAACTGTTCGATAATCTGGCTGTACTTGACCCGGATGTCTTCGGTGATTTGGTAGAACTTCAACAACTCCTTCCACGGCGGCGCGATGTCTTTATACGCCGCCAACACCGCGACCAACGCGCCCAACGACAACTCGTTGGTGAGCACCAAGTAGCCGCCGATGGAATAAAAAAAGAACGGCGTTAACTGCGCGAGAAAGTTGTTGAGGAATTTAATGAAGAACTTGCGGCGGTAGATTTCGTTGCGCACGCCGAAGATGCCGCCAAGCCGCCGGCTGATGTCGGCGCGCTCGAAGTGACCGGTGTCGTTGGCGTGAATGTCGGCGATGCCGGTGACCGATTCGCCGATGCGGTCCGCCAACTTGCGCACCTTCTGCACGCGCGTTTTGCTGAGTTGATTGACCTTGTGCTGCAAGCGCGGAATGAGATAAACCTGCGGCGGATACAGCGCGATGGCGGCCAAGCCCAGATAAAAATCCTGCACGAAAATGAACGACAAATAAGTGACCAACAAGCCGCCCTGCATCACCGGCAGCGCCACCGAGTCGCCGATGAAGCCGCCCAACGGTTCGGTCTCGGCGGTGACCATCGGGATGATTTCGCTGGCGCTGACATTCTTAAAATGCGGCAGCGGAAAACGCAGGATGCGGTTGTATAAAGTGTATCTAAACCGCCGCAGCATGCGCTCGCCGAGCACGCCGCGGTAAACATTGATGATGTATTTCATTCCGCCGTTGATAATCACCAGGCCGAGAAACAAAAAACTCAGCAGCAGCAGATATTGAACTTGGGTGATTTCATAACCGAACACTTCAAACAAACCCGCGCCGCCGCCGATGGCTTTGTTGATGATGAGTTTGGGAATCTCCAGCGAGTAATAAACCAGCGGCATCGACGCCAAAGTAAGAAGCACCAGATAAACCTGGTCCTTCTTGGTGTGGCGCAGAATATATTTGTAGATGGATTTTTCCATGGGAAACGGAAACGGCGTTTTGATGCGCGAGTTGATGTTGCGGCGGCGTTGGTTTTGCGAGAGATGTTTGCGCGGACGGTGTTGACGATAATTATTTGCGCGCTGCCGACGCGACTCAGCGCGACTTAACGCGGCGTTCAGTTGTCTTTCCGGGTTTCGATTTCGTCCTGCAACTTGGCGACCAACTTGCTGGTCTCCGCCAACTTGCGGGTGAGGTCTTGCAGCACCGACATCGCCACCTGCGGGTTGGTGGTGATGAGTTCGACGAATCGCTGGTTGGGAATGCTGAGCGCGCTCACCGCGCCCCTCGCGCGCACCCCGGCGCTGCGCACGCCGCCGGCGAACGCCGCCATCTCGCCGACCAAACTGTTGGCGCCGGAAGTCGCCAGCAGCACCGGCATGCCGTCCGCATCCTGTCCGACGACTTCGGTCTCGCCTTCGAGAATCACATACACGCAATCCGACGCATCGCCTTGGTGAAACAGATAATCCTGGTCCGCGAAGTCAAACACCTCGCAGGTGAACGCCAGCAGTTTCAGTTGCTTGCTGTCCAAACTCGACAACAACGGCACCTGTTTGAGTTGCATCGCCTCTTTATGAACGACCACTTCGGCCTCCGGGGAATGAGTTGCATTGCGCGCTATTATGCACGGGCAGGAACGGCGAATCAATTGCATGCCGGCGCTTCATTCGCCCGGCCGCCGGCTCAATTAAAGCCCGCCCCGGCCCACGAGCGGGGGCTGGCAATGAGCCGCCGCGTCGCCGCTGGTTTGATTTTCCGGCCGCGCTACAACAGTTGCAGCGTGCCGGTGTAAATCATTTTCAGCGCGACATAGAGAATCATTACCAGGCCGACATAGCCGATCCATCGGTGGCGCTCCAGCATGTTGGCGATGAGGGTGGCGGCGAATGCCATGAGCGCGACCGACAGGGCGAGGCCGAACACCAGCAGCAGGGTGTGGCCCTCGGCGATGCCGGCGACGGCGAGCACATTGTCGAGCGACATCGATACATCGGCGACCACGATTTGCATGATGGCGCTGCGCAGCGGCGGGTCGCTGGTGACGGTGGCGTCTTTGCCGTTGCCGGCGCCGGCGGTGTCACCGTCACCGTTACCGTCACCGTCGACGCCATGCGCTTTCGCTTCCGGCGGCGCGCGCAAGTCGCGCCATAACTTCCAGCAAATCCACAGCAGCAGCAGGCCGCCGGCCAACAGCAGGCCGATGATTTGCAGCAACTGCACGGTGATGACGGCGAACAAAATGCGCATCAAAACCGCCGCGCCGACGCCGTAGAAAATCACCCGGCGGCGTTGCGCGGCCGAGAACTTGGCGGCGACCAAGCCGATGACGATGGCGTTGTCGCCGGCCAACACCAAGTCGACGATGATGATTTGACCGAGTTTGAAAAGCGAGTCGAGGTTTTCCATTTTGGCGTTGCGCGTCGCGTAATGAGTGGGTTGATGGGGAAGGGCGGCCGCGGCGGCAACAATCGCATTGCGACATTGCGCGCCGGATAAAACAAACGCGCGATTATAACCGATAACCGTTTAGTCGCCGCCGTCTTCGGTCGCCTGAAACAATTCGTCTTGGCGGTTGTCGGTCTCGCCAAAGCGGCGCATGGCCGGCGCTTTCAAGCCCGCGTATAACGCGTCGATGCGGGTGTTGACTTCGCGGCTGTGCAACTCGAACAGACTGTTGCCGGCGAGGTCGCTCTCGACTAAAAACGGCCCGAAGTCGGCGACTTCAAACACCCACAACGCCTGCGCACTGCCGAGTTCATCAGCCCAAAACACATCGCGCACGCGCACGATGCCGCGCCCCAACAGCGCGCCGCTGCCGTAGCCGACGGTGGTGAGATAAACCGCGCCGGCCGGCACGAAGTAGTCGGCGTAGTCCTGCGCGCGCATGCCGCCTTTGCCGATGATGATGTTGGCGGACGACAACGCAAACCACGCGCGCATCCACTTGGCGAAACGAAAACTGGCGGTGGCGGTGACGCCGCCGACTCGGTACTCGCCGCTGGCGTCGCGCGCGGCCGCCGGCGAGCAGTGGAAGTTGACGCGGCTGAGCGCCGGCAAATCGACAGGCAAGGGCGCGCCGTCTTCGACCACGCGTTTATAAACGCCTTCGCGCGCGGTATAAATGACACCGTCGAGATAAACCACGCCGCCGAGTTGCAGGCGCGCCAAGTCATCGGCGCTGGCCGGCAGCGTCAAGCGGGTGACGGGACCGGCGCCGGCGCCGGCGACGGTGGCGACGGTAGAATCGTCGCGATTATCCGGCGCGTTCATTCGATGCCCTCGCGCCGCATGTAATCGGAGAACCATTGCGGGTCGCTGCGATATTGGAATTGGAATTGCGGCGCATCGCCCGGGCAAATCCGCACCGTCGCGCGCCGCGACGACAGGCAGAAAGTATGCACGCTCATCGGCATGCCGCCGGTGTGGGTGTGGCCGACTTCGATGTGCAAGTCGGCGACCATCGCGCGCCCGGCGAATCCCATCGGGCCCATGCCGATGGCGTTGCCGAGGTCTTTCAGTTCCAGTTCCAACGCCGCGATTTTCGGGTCGGGGTGGCGGTCGCCGACCACGCGCAAACACGCCGCTTGTTTGCCGAGCGTCATGCACGCGTCCTTCGCGCCGCCCAAGCCCACGCCGACAATCGCCGGCTGGCATGCCAAGCCGCGCTTGCCGAAGGCGATGAGGGTGTCGAGCAAAAACCGCTTGATGCCGTCCACGCCGTCGCCGGGAAACAGCATGCGGTAGTCGGTGCCGAACAAGCCGCCCTTGTGCACGGTGGTGAGTTCCAGCCAGTCGGCGCGCGGCTCAAAACTCCAGTCGATTTCCGGCGCGAACATGCCGACATTGTTGTTCGGGTCGGTGCGCCACAGCGGATGCACGCGGTTGGGGCGCAGCGGAATGTCGCGGGTGGCGCGCGCGGTGGCGACGCGCAGCGCCTTTTCCAGCGCCACCATGCCGCCCTCGATGCGCGCCTCGTTGCCGACCTTGACATAGTAACGCGGCAGCCCGGTGTCGGCGCACATCGGCCGCCGGTCGGCGCTGGCGGCATCGTAGTTCTCCAACATGGTCTGCAGCACAAAACACGACAACCCCTCCTCGCGCGCCGCCATGCCGGCCACCGCGCGACGGTAGTCCTCCGGAATATCGATGGCGGCGTTATGCATGATTTGATGCGCCGCGGTTTCGATGGCATCGCAACTAATCATTTTTTCATGCGTTTGCGCTTGGCTTTTGTTTTTGGAGCCGGTTTGCGTTTATGCAATGCATGGTCGCAAAGCGTCGACATCGGACAGCCGCCGCAATTTGGATTTGTTTTATGGCAGTAGTCACGCCCGATGATAAATATCGGCAAATCAATGAACGCCGGAAACTTCGGATAAAGTTCCCGCGCTTTGTCGACGATGACTTTTTTCTCTTGGCTTTTCGGCGTATTTTTGCCGATGAGTCCAAGACGGCGAACCACCCGGGCGATGTGACGGTCGACTGAAATGTCGATGGATGCAGTTTCAATCGGTTGCTCAAAACGAGTCACCAATATGCGCACCGCCATGTTGGCGATTTTGTCGCCGACACCGCGGATTTCTTTGAATCGGTCGACCACATCCTTGCCGCGCAAGTTGTCGCCGGCCCACATGTACTGTGCTTTGCCGCGGTTGTTGCTGTATTTGTCGATGACTTTAATTGCACTGAACAGACAGTCGGGCATCACCGTCTCCCAGTAGCGGTGAATCTTTTCCGGGTCATTTTTCTGCGGGCCGAGATGTTTTTTCCAACCTTTCCGCGTCAGTCGGCGCAATTTGGGAAACGAAAAGCCGCCAATGCGTCGTTTCAGTTTATACGGCGCGGCCCATGCTTTTTCCGCTTTGATTACCCGGTCCAAAACGCAACCGATGACAAACGCATGCGGATGCTTCTCGATGTCGGTAATCAACTTGTGCTCTTCGCTACCGCGCTTCAACAGAAAATCTGTTTTACGGCTGCGCAACGATTTTTCGAATCGCAGGAGTGCTGCGACAATTGCTTTCTCGCGTCGTTTGTTCATCAGTCTATGCCTCCGCGCGCATTATACTGAAATGCCGGTCAAACTTTCGCCCGGTTTGACGATGGTAAACTCCACCGGTCGCCGAGTCACTTCGATGTCGCCGTCGCCATCGCCGCGGCGGGTGACGGTGAAATACGATTCGAGCAAGTCGCCGCTGTCGGGGAAGTCTTCGCGGTAGTGCGCGCCGCGGGAGTTTTCGCGGGCTAATGCGGCGCGGGCGATGACGCTTGAGATGTCGACCAAGTTGCGCAGGTTCAGCCAGTCATGCCACGACAGATTGAAGGCGCGGCCGGTGTCACCGTCACCGCCCCCGCTTAACAGAACGCGGGGGTGACGGGGAGGGATGCCACCGTCACCGCCACCACCGTCGCCGATACCAGTCCCCCACAACCGCGCTTTCAACCTCGCCAATTCCCCCAGCGCGCGGCGCAGGCCGGCGGCGTCGCGCAGCACGCCGACATCGCGCCACATCACTTCCAGCAGTTCGTCGCGCAGGGCGTTGACATCGCCGCGCGGTTGGCGGAACGGGCGCAGCGCGGTGTCGATTTCCGCGGCGATGCGCGCGCGGTCGGGCGTTGCCAATTCCGCGCCGGCCGCGTCGGCCGCCCCGGCCGCCACATACCGCGCCATTTCCGCGCCGCCGATGCCGCCGTAGACGGTGGCGTTGGCGACGCCGTTGCCGCCCAAGCGGTTGGCGCCGTGCGCGCCGCCCGCGTCCTCGCCGGCCACGAACAAGCCCGGCAATTCGGTGACGGTGCTCGGCGCGCACACCACGCCGCCCATCAAATAATGCGCGCTCGGCACCACCTCGACGCGCCCACCCGCCAAGTCGAAACCGCAGTCGGCGCATCTTTTGACCATGCCGGGGAACTGGCGGCGCACTTCATCGGCGCCGAGGTGGCCCATGGAAAGATACACGCCGCCGTTTTCGGTGCCGCGCCCGGCGCGCATCTCGGCGGTGATGGCGCGGCTCACGATGTCGCGGGTGGCGCGTTCGCCGCCTGCATCGGTGTCGAACATAAAGCGGCGGCCAGCGCCGTTTAACAGATGCCCGCCGGCGCCGCGCAAGCCTTCTTCCAGCACCGTGCCGGTCATGCGCGTGTCGCGGCCCGCGAGCAAGCCGGTCGGATGAAACTGCACCATTTCCATGTCGCGCAGCGGCAGGCCGGCGCGCAACGCCATGGCCAAGCCGTCCATGGATTTGTCGCCGGATGGCGTGTGGTAACGGTACATACTTGGGCCCGCGCCGGTCGCCAGTAGCGTCGCTTTGGCGCGCACGAATCGAAACGCGCCGCTGCGCATGTCGACCAACAACGCGCCGCACAACGCATCGCCATGTGCCGAAGGCAGCAACGCCAACGCGCGGTGTTCTTCCAAGCATTCCATCGCCCCGGCGCTCGCGCGCGCCATGACTTGCTCGAGCAAGCGGTTCATAATTTCAATGCCGGTCAAGTCGCCTTTATGCACGGTGCGGTCGTATCGTTGACCGGCGAATGGTTTTTGGTGAATCGTTCCGTCGGCGTTGCGGTCGAAGAAGCAACCGTATTCATTTTCCAGTTGATGCACACGCGCGATGGCGAACTCGCACAGCGTCCATGCGATGCGTTGGTCAGGCAGCCACTTGCCGCCCTCGATGGTGTCCATAAAATGTTGCTCCACCGAATCGCCGCGACCGAGCGCGGCGTTGTAGCCGCCTTGCACCATGCGCGTGCAGCCGCATTTGCCGAGCAAGCCTTTGGTTGCGACGGTGATTTTTAACTTGGCATCGACATCATGCGCATGCAGCGCGGCGAACAACCCGGCTCCGCCGCTGCCGAGAATTAAGATGTCGGTGTCGACGGTTTCCCAACGCGACGATTGCATGGTCAAAACGCCCGCAACAAAAAACCGCAAGCCACCGCAAACGCCGCGGCGATGACGGCCGCGGCCACGGTTTTATGCGCGGCGCGCCAGGTGAGAAACTCCAACGCCATGATGCGCAAGCCGCCGAACAAATGCATCGCCAGCAGAAAAACCAAACCGAACTCGGCCGCTTTGGCTGCAGGGTGGCGAGTCAAAACCAAATAACCGTCCAGCGACTCGGCGCCGAGTACCGCGCTGCTGAGTACCCAAAAATGCAGCGGCAAAAACAACGCCAACAACACCCCCGATGCGCGGTGCAACCAGAAAGCGAAATACGGCGCATGACGACGGTGCGCGCGACGGTGCGGCGGCGCGGTCGAAGTGGGTTGCGCAGACCGCGCGGAATTCCGGCGCGGCCGCCTCATACCACCACCGCGAACACCGCGAAACTGCCCATGCAAAACAACAGCAGCAACACCGTCAAAGTGATGCTGTCGAGATGGATGGCGTTCAGGCGACCGCGCGACCACTCGGCGCAAATCACGCGCACGCCGATGGCGGCATGCAGCGCGGCGAAGGTGACGAAGGTTTGATAGAAAGCGGCGAACCATGGGTTGCCGCGGGTGCGCGCGAGAATTTCCGCGGCATCGAGACCGCCATGCACGGCGATGATGATGAGCGCCAGATGCGCGATGACGAACGGCGCGAGGATGAGCGCGGTGACGCGCTGCGCGATGAAAAGACCGGCCCCCAACATCACAACAACTCGCCGCGCCACGCGGCTCGGACCGCGCGTTGTTTCAGGCCCGCGATGGAGCGCGCCGGGGACAATTGCACCGGGCAGTGGCGCGCGCAGTTGTGCTGCGAGTGGCAATTCTGGCAGCCGCCGCCGCCGTCGGCGATGGCGCGCACGCGTTCGTATTGCGCGGCGTCGCGGGCGTCGTTCAGCAGCGTCCAAGCGCGGTTCAACGCCGCGGGGCCGAGGTAGTTGGGGTTCGACGCCACCACATCGCAGGCGGCATAGCACACCGCGCAGTTGATGCATTCGATGGCGGCATCGGCGGCGGCGCGCCGCGGGTCGGCGGGGAGGATGGGGGCGGGGGTTGTGTCGCGGGTGTCGTGTTTGCCGTGGCGGCCGCGGTGACCGTTGTTGCTGCGGTGACCGTTGTCGCGGTGACCGTCGCCGCGGCCGCCGCGGAAGATGTACTCGCCGTGCTCGCCGCGGTCGCCATGAAAAACCCCCTCCGCGCGTTGCCATTTGCGGAAGAATTCCGACATATCGCAGACCAAATCCTTAAGCACCGGCAAGTTGCGCAGCGGCGCGAGTTCGAGGTGCGGGCGACGCTCGCCTCGGCCGATGCCGATGCCGCGGCGCGCGACATCCTTGACATGCGTGCGGCAAGTCCACCGCGGCACGCCGTTGACCGTCATCGCGCACGAGCCGCACATGCCGACGCGGCAGGAAAAGCGGTAACTCAACCCCGGCTCGACATGCCGCTGAATCCAAGTGACCACATCCAACGCCGTCTGACTCGGCAAGCGCGGCGCGCGGTACGCCATCATTTCCCCGCCGCCCGGCCCGCCGCGCCAGATGTTAACGCGGAGTTCGTCGCCGCCCATCACGCCACGCTGCCGAACGATTTATCCACCGCGCCCGGCGGCACTTCCAAGCCGGCCAACGCGCAGCCTTGCGCGACCGGCCCGCCGGGGCAGATTTCATACAAATATTTCATCCCGCCTTTGTGGTGAAAACGCTCCTCCAGCGCGTCCTTGATTTGCCGCAACGCCGGCCGCTCGGCTTTGCGGTAATACTCCTGCAGCGCTTTGATGAGTTGCCAGTGGTCATCGCTCAACTCGATGCCGGCATCCGCCGCCACCCCCCGCGCCACCGCCGGCCCCCAGCCCTGCGGCGCGTTAGGAAAGTCAAAAAGCATCTCGGAGAACATCTCGGATGGCAACTCGGTCACGGTCAACAAAACATCGGAATCCCCGCGAGTGTAGTTTGAATGGGGGTCTTGTGCAACGCGTCCAAGTCACCAGCGCGTAGCGCCAACGAGGGCCGGGAAATGCCAGGTGCCGTCATTCCCGCTGGGACGCGGGAATCCAGACGCCAAGGATGGCAAATTATCCGACTCGACGATGCCGATTTAAATCGCCGGCCGCCCTCTCTCGTCACACCCACGGTCTCCCCCACCGCCACGCCCACGGTCCCCCACCCGCCACGCCCGCAGGTTGTTAAGCGGGCGCGCTCACTGCCACTCCGGCGACAGCCGGAGTCCAGAGTCTTTAATTGAGTCGCGAGGAAATGACGGAAGATAAAGACTCTGGACTCCGGGTCAAAGCCCGGAGTGGCGGCTTACGCCGCCGTACTTAATTGCACAGCGCGCAGCATCGCAACTCAATCGCGCGGCGCGAAGCGCCAACGAGGACCGGAAAATGCCGGGGGCCGTCATTCCCGCAGGTTTTTAAGCGGGAATCCAGAGTCTTTTTTCGATTCCTCGCCGGGGCAATTAAAGCCTGCCCCCGCCCACGAGCGGGGGACTCTGGATTCCGTATCGGTGAGGAATATAGTCGCT
>JAPPPS010000076.1 GCA_028817405.1 Gammaproteobacteria bacterium | reverse complement strand
TACAAATCCCGGCGCAGCGTCGGCATATCGACGATTGGTTGGTTCGCTTCCATGTCGTTTGAATTCCTAAAAGGTTGAGTTACGGGAAGAATACCACAATCGGCGACGGTGGCGGCAACGCCGGCGAAGAAAAATTTCCCGACAAAATCCGTGCCAGGGCGGAATTCGTCGGTCGCCGGGCAGTCCGCCGTGTTTTCGCCATTTTGACGCGAATGCGGTGTTATACTTCGCGCCAACCACCGCGGAGAAACGCGTCATGAATCCAGACAACAACCCTTTCACGCCCGGCCAACCGGTTGACCCGGATTTTTTCACCGGGCGTGAAAAGCAAGTGAACGCGTTGCTCTCTATCGTGCGCAGGGCGAAGACCAGGGGGCTTCAGGTCGGCTGGATTTCCGGCGAGCGCGGCATCGGCAAAAGTTCGCTTGCCCGGCTGGTCGGTTATCTCGCGCAACTCAAAGAAAACGCCATTGTCGCCCATGCCCATCTCGGCGGCGTCAAAGAACTGAATGAACTGGCGCGCAACACGCACCTGCAACTCCTCAAAGACAACCAAAGCCAAAGTTGGGCGAAAGTGTTGTGGGATAAATTCGGAAAAGGCATTAAGTCGGTCGATGCTTTCGGCGTTAAGTTTGAATTGGAAAAAACCGCGGACACTTTGCCGACGAGAGCCGGCGACTTCCCCGACGCCCTCGACTATGTCGTCAAAACCGCAAGCGAGGACCGGGAGGTGTTGGCGCTGACTTTTGACGACATCAACGGTTTGGCTGACAATCCCGACTTTTCCCACTGGCTGAAAAACATGGTGGATGGCGATGTTACGGGCAGAAAGAAAAATCGTGTCTGTTTAATTTTCGCCGGTCTGGACGAGCGGCTGCGCGCGATGCAGAAAGCGAACCCTTCGGTTATCCGGGTTTTTCAACCGTTGATTAACATCAGTCCGTGGACCGCGGAGGAGAGCGGGAGTTTTTTCCGGAACGCCTTCGCCAAAGGCGGCGCCGCCATCGGCAAGAATGAAATCGCGGAATTGGTTTTGTATTCCGAGGGCTTGCCGATTGTGGCGCATCAAATCGGCCACGCCGTGTGGGAAATCGCCGGCGCCAAAAAAATCACGCATGAAGATGTGCAAGCCGGCGTTATGGTCGCCGCCAACAACTTCGGCGTTCGCTTTTTGGAAAGCGGCGTCCTGCAGGCGTTAAAGAGCAAAAAATACCGCTCCATTTTGCGCAAAATCGCCCAGCGCCCGGATTGGCACGAAATCGAATTCTCCAAGGAACAACTGCGCTCGCTCACCGTGCTCACCGCCGACGAGAAGAAAAGCATGGACAACTTTCTGAGCCGCATGCGCAAGTTGGGCGCCATCGTGCCGGTCAAAGAACACGACCGCGGCGTTTACCGGTTTGCCACCTATATGCACAGAATTTACTTCTTCCTCGACGCCTGGGAAGCGACAAAAGAGAACGGAAAAAAGCGCGGCAGATGACCGGTTTGATGCTGTCTCGTTTCTGGCGATGTAATTCACAAAAGCCGGCCGGCCGTCATCCATCCCCGGCGCGGCCCATGCGGTATTTGATGTCGTAGTTGATGATGTAGTCCAATTCTTCATCGGTGAATTTGCAATGCCGGGCGATAACACTGTCAATTTCGTCGATGATGGGCTTTGATTTCCGGTGATAGTATTCGTAGTCGGTTTGAACGGTGCCGACATAGCGCTTGTTCTTTTCGAGATCCTGCTCCAGACGTTTTCCAATACCGTCCAGTTTCGCCTTGTCTGCAGCAGACAAAGCGCGCTCATTAATAAAAAAGTGCGCGAGTTCACGGTTTGTCAAATGCCAGCAATCGCTGGTTGTTTCCCAAAACCAGAAAAAACTGTTGGAATTCAATATCGCCATTAAGACGGTATTGGAGAATCCCTTGCCGGGGTAATAGGTTTTGAATTCGCTGGATTTTTTGTGGGCGAGAAAGCATTTGACCCAATACATGAGTCGCATATTCAAATACAGCGGCGCTTCGGTCGAGATTTGTTTTCTCGATAATGCGCTCAAAATGCCAAATTTCGAATTGGAAATTTTCGCCATGATACTGTTCTCAATATCGCGGCCTTTTTTGTTCCAATCCGGCGTATGACCGTCGATGGACTGGATGTAAGAAATCGTTCTCAATAAACCGTCGCGCGCTTCTGCATTCCAATGCAAAAAATTTGTGGAGTATAAATTGGGGGAATCGGCGCCGCCTGATGCCAAATAAATTGACAGTTTCTGGTGAACGCCGTTAAACAGGGTCGCCGGGCGGTCCGCGAAATTGCTCACATACACCGATGAGAAATTGGCGCGAAGCAACTCTCTGACCGTTTTCATTCTGGGCGTTGAAGGCAAGGAAACAGGAACAATCATTCCGTTAAGTCCATTTTTGCCAACGAGAGAAACGGCGCGTTCAATGAAAAAGGCATAAAGGTTGCCGCACGACTCGGTTTTGTACTCCTTCACTTCGTACTGTTTCTTGACTTTGGAATACTCCACATACGGCGGATTCCCAACCACCACATCAAACCCGCCGTCCTCTTCGATGATGCCGTAGAACTCCGCCAGCCAGTGGAACGGGCGGTGGGTTTGCCGCCACTTGGCGTATTCTTGCGGCTTGGCGTCGTCGATGCCGTATTGCTTCGCCAGGTAACGGTTCATGTTTTGATTCAAGGCGTCGAGGCGGTGCGCCAGTTCGTGTTTTGCGCGGCGGTAATCTTCGCCGCCCTTGCCGCTTTGGTCTTGATAGTTCTGCGCTTTGCGAAACGCATCGTCGGCCATGCGCGCGGTTTTGGCGTCCTCGCGGATTTCGGCCATCGGTCGCCGCTCAACCAACTCGCCGCCGGCGATGGCCTCAAACTCCGCCATGCTCGCAAACCCCACCAGCGAGTTGCCGGCGCGGATGTTGAAGTCGATGTCCGGCAACGGTTCCAAGCCGAGGTTGGCGGCCGCGGGGTCGTATTGCGCTTCCGCCGCCAACTTGAGGAACAGGCGCAGTTTGGCGATTTCCGCGGCCTCGCGCATCAAATCCACGCCGTATAAGTTGTTGAGGATGACGGTTTTGTAAATCCAGTAACGCTGGTTTTGATGCGCTTCGATGTCTTTCAAAACCTCGCGGAAAGCATCAAACCTTTTTCCGCCCTTGCGGTGTTTTTGGCCGCGCCGCATCTTCGCCTTCAACGCAAAATACCGCCCCCGCCGGGCGACGGCCTCGCGCCAGGTCTCCGTCGGCACAATTGGGCGCCAAAAACTACCAATTCAGTGTTGCGATGTAGCGCAACATAGTATAATTAACACTAAATCGAGCCGCCTCGCCGCCAATCTCCGTCATTTTTGATACTATTCTCGCTCGCTTCCTTGCCGAAATCAGCCGCGACCGCCACGAACCATGGCGCCGCAACGAGCGAATAAAATCGTCATGCGCTACAAGCCCAAACATAGCGGCTACGGTCTGCATTCGAATGAGCAGATTCCCCTTCCGAATCAAACCATGCGTTTTCGGTTTGGCGAATTGTTCTGCGGCCCGGGCGGGTTGGCGCTTGGCGCCATCAAGGCATCCGTAAATTCCAACGGCAAGCGCGGCTACAGCATTCGCCACGCTTGGGCGACCGATTACGACCGGGACACTTGCGAGACTTATCGGCGAAACATCTGCTCCGGCGAGTCGAAGTCAGTGCTGTGCGCGGACATTCGCAACCTGAACTACGAAAAACTTGCCGAGATTTCGCCCGTGGATGCCATGGCGTTTGGCTTCCCTTGCAACGATTTCAGCGTAGTCGGTGAACAACGCGGAATGGACGGAGTTTATGGCCCGTTGTATTCTTACTGCGTCAAAGCGCTCGCCGCATTCAAGCCGCGCTGGTTCTTGGCGGAAAATGTCGGCGGCATGAGGAACGCAAACGATGGGAAAGCGTTCGACGTCATTCTGTCCGATTTGTTCGACCAGGGCTATTCGCTTTATCCGCACCTTTACAAGTTCGAGCAATACGGCGTACCGCAGGCGCGACATAGGATTGTAATCGTGGGAATCCACAAAAACGAAAATGTACTATTCAAAATTCCGTCCAGCCGGAATTTCAAACAGAAATCGTGCCGCGAAGCGCTTGAAAATCCGCCTATCACTTCGAGCGCAAACAACCATGACTTTACCGCGCAATCCAAACAAGTCGTGGAAAGATTGCGGCACATCAAGCCGGGCGAAAACGCCTTTACGGCGGACATTCCCGAATCTTTGCGACTCAAAATTGGCACGGTGAAAATCAGCCAAATCTACAAGCGGCTTGACCCGGACAAACCCGCCTACACGATTACGGGTAGCGGTGGTGGCGGTACGCACATGTACCACTGGAAAGAGGACCGGGCATTAACTAACCGCGAGCGCGCCCGCCTGCAAACCTTTCCCGACGGTTTCGTTTTTCACGGTTCCAAAGAAAGCGTGCGCAAACAAATCGGCATGGCGGTTCCGCCGAAAGGCGCGAAAGTTATTTTCAGCGCGATACTTAAAAGTTTCGCGGGGGTGGAATATGCCCACGAAAAACCATCGATGCAATCGCAGTTACAAGGTGAGCATCTGGAGTTGTACAACCTTCGACCTCTCGATTCGCAATCGCGGGTTTGCGATGAAGTGAATGTTGTGTAGACGGTGATTCAATCGTGCTGATTCCAAACAACTTATTCGAGAATGTTCTGGTTAAACCCATGCTTGATGGGGCCGGCGAACTGTGCGTCGTGTCCGGTTTTGCGACGGCGGCGATGGCGTTTCGTCACATGCAGTACGCCAAGGAAAAAGAACGCAACATGAAAGTGCGCTTACTCGTGGGAATGTGTCCCAGTGCAGGCATGCCTGTCAGCAATCACCTCGGATTTAAAAAACTCGTCGAGGATGATTTCCGCGACCGCTTTGAGTGCTCGTATATCGCCAAGCATCCCGCCGTACATTCAAAAACATATGTTTGGTTGCAAGACGGCAAGCCCGCTTGCGGTTTCACCGGGTCCGCCAATTACACGCAAACCGCGTTTGGCGAAAAACAACGGGAAATCATGACGCCATGCGACCCTGTCGCCGCTTACGATTATTACCAATCCCTGTTGCCGGATGCGATTTACTGCACGCATAACGATGTCGACGGCCTCATCAGCGTCTATCGTGAACAGCGTGAAAAACACGAGACCAGCGAGTCCGAAACTCTGCCGCCCGAGGTTTCCGGGCTGGAGAGAGTGAAAGTCAGCATGCTTACAAAAGACGGGCGGGTGCCTACGAGGTCGGGGTTGAATTGGGGACAACGGTCGAGCAGAGACCCAAATCAAGCCTATCTCTCCTTGAGGTCGGATGTGTATAACACTGATTTTTTCCCTGAGAGGGGAACGCCTTTCACTGTACTGACCGATGATGAAAAAACCATCATCTGCTCCCGCGCCCAAGACCATGGGAAAGGCATCCATACGCCGCACAACAACGCTTTGCTTGGCGAGTATTTTAGAAACCGCCTTGGCTTGGCATCGGGGGCGGTTGTTGTCGCCGATGATTTGCGCCGTTACGGCCGTAGCGATGTGCACTTTTACAAAATCGATGATGAGACCTATTACATGGATTTTTCCACGAAGTGATCTCGTTGGTCTTGGCGTGGCATCTGAATTTATGAAGCGGCCGCATAGCCCGCTTCATTTTGGCGAGCGCTACGCATGCTCGGCTTAAATGCCCGGCGTGGCCGAGGAAACGAATATACGCCTCCGGTCGAATACCGATGTCGGCGTCGGCCTCCAAAAACAACCGCAACTGGTTGCCGATGTCGGTGAACGCTTTGTTGTACGGCGTGGCCGTCAGCAGCACCACGCGCGATTCGTTGTCGCGCAAGTAGTCGCGGATTTGCGCGTAGCGTTGCGAGTCGCGGTTGCGCAGGTTGTGACTCTCGTCGATGACCACCAAACGATAGCGCCGCATGTCGCGCAGTTGCGACGCCTTGCCGAGCGACAGCGTCTCGCCGGCGATGCGGTACCGGTGCAGATGCTCGCGCCACATCAACTCCAGTTTCGGCGGGCAAATCACCAGCACATTGTCGCCGCGGTCTTCTTGGAAAGTTTTGGCGACCGCGCTCGCCACCAGGGTTTTGCCGAGGCCGACCACATCGCCGATGATGACGCCGCGGTGCCGGTTCAAACGCTCGGCGGCCAGCGACACCGCCAACTTTTGGAACTCCAACATCACCTTGTCGAACACCGCCGGCACCTTGAACTGGCGCGCGCCCTCAATCGCCTCGCGCGACAACTCGTACGCGGTTTTGACATAAACCAAATACGGAGCGACCGGGCCGCCGGCCCAACTGCGCTCGATAATCTCCGCCAGTTCATCGGTGATGTCCAGACACCAGTTATCAAGCCACCGGTCTTCAAACCAGTTCGCCAACTTGGCGGCCGCGTCCTTTTCCAGCACATCGACGCTGAGTTCGCCCTGCTGTTTCATCCCCGCCAGCGTCAAGTTGCTGCTGCCGACAAAACCGCTACGCGGGTTCATCTTGTCGTCGCGGTGCGCGAGATAGAGTTTGGCGTGCAGCGGATGCGCGCCGAAGAACTTCACCGTCAACTTGCCGCCGCGCAGTTGCGCCGCCAACTTGCGCAAGCCGGCCTCGTTGGCCGCGGTCGGCATGCCCCAAGTCAGTTGCTTCGCCAGCGAGACGGCGAAATGTTTTTTGGCATCGACCACTTGGCGCTGCGTGGTCTCTTCGTCCGCGTCGTTGTAGTGCGCGCGCACCGCGTTATCGGCGTCGCGGGTCATGCCGACGATGAGCCGGCACGCCGCCGCGTCCGCACCGTCCGCGCCGCCCGGCAACGCATCGATGGTGTCGGCGATGCACCGCCAGCCGCGCAGGTTGAAATAGCCGACGCAGATGTCGGCGCTGACGGCGCGGCCCAACGCCTCGCGCAAGCCGTCCAGTAGGTCGGTGTCGATGTTGTCGTAGATGGTGGGCATGGCGGCGGTTTTGTGGCGCTGGTGGCGCGGCGTTATGCGTGGGCGGGCGATGGCGACTGGCGCGATGGATGCCGATAGTATAAGCCGTGCTTATCCAATGGGGGCTCATGCGCCGGAGATGGGCGCATCGTCCGCCGCTGGACGGAAATCCCGCTTGCGCAGGTTTGCGTCTAAATAAGCAAGTTGTTGATAGTAAAGGGTTTATTGATGATTTGCAGGTTTCTGGGCGGTTTGCGTCTAAATGGGATTTTCGCCCTGAAATCCCGTAATTTACGGCATTTCCAAGCGCCGGGATTTTTTGGAAAAAACACTTGACAATCCAATTCTGCACCCCCAAAATCATCAACAAGGATTGGGGATTCCCGGTCGACAACTGGCTCCGGCGGATGCGCCGGGGCCTTTTGTTTTTGAGCGTCCGGCATTTCAGGGGAAATATTTCAGCCCCCAGCCAGTCGCCTTGCCGCCGACTTTGTACAGTTTCTTTTCGATAATTTGAAACGCCCGGTTGGTTTGTTGCGGCCTGATTAAAGACAGCCCCACAGGCCGCGCCACCAAATCCGCCAGTTGCAAACCTGCGGAGTTGATTTGCTTGTCGGCAAAAACCAGTTCCAAAGGGAATTTGACTCTGTAATCGTTTCTGCCGTCCACATACCGTCTGAAAGACAACTCCAAAGCGTTGTCTTCTTTTTTACCCCGCCGTTCCACCACCACATGCGTGATGCGCGGCAACTGGTTTTTACGCTGAAGAAAGGAATACACCCTTTCCAATCCGAACAGCAGCGCCAAGTTGTAGGGATTGTAGGGGCGCGTGTATTTTTCCTTCAGTTTTTCCTTGTTTATGGCCGTGCAAATCAAGGTGAATTGAGCGTTCTCAACCACCCGGTTCAGTTCATTCATGAACGCTTCTTTTGATTCCCGTGACTTCAAGAAATTAAAGTCGCCGCGGTCCTTGCGGATGTCGCTTTCGTGCAGGATAACCGAGTCATGGCCGAAGTGTCGAAACTTAAATTGCTGAATTTGCGGCACAACATAGTCCAAATAATGCTTCTTTTGGAAGACGCAAAAAGCCAGGACAAAAACCGGATATTCACGGTCGAACGCAACAAGACCGTGGTCCCCGCTTTCGTCCACATACACAATATAATCGCTGAAAGTATCTTTCATCTTGGGCCTCGCCGCCAAGGATTATAACGAATGAATTTGTCTTTCTGTCATTCCGTTCCGTTTCCTGATTCACATGGCGGCTGCACACACCCCCGAAACATGATAGTATAGTCGCGCTATCCAGGGAGGGACACGAACGATGCGCCGGTTCTCGGACGGCTGGGGCGAACCTGATAATCCGCACTTGTGGCTGCTGGCGTTTTGCGCCGGGGTCATCGCGTTGCGTTTCTGCGCCGAACTGCCGGCGTTGTGGCTTGCCGTCACCGCGGCGGCGGTAACCGCGGCGTGCGCCATCCGCCGGCGGTGGTGGCGGCCGGTGGCGGCGGCGGCGTTGGGGTTTTGCTGGGCGGTGGTGGTGGCGGCGCAGTTGTTGGCCACCGGCCTGCCGGCGGCGTTGGAGAAGAAGGATGTGACGGTCACCGGGCGGGTGGTCGGGGTGCCGGCCGCGGGCGACGGCTGGCAGCGTTTTGACTTCCAAGTCGAGCGGTTGGAGCGTCGCGGCGCGGCGCATGCGTCGCCCGGCAAAATCCGCTTGAAACTTTACCGCGACACGCCGCGCATCCGCAGCGGCCAACGCTGGCGGTTCACCGTGCGCCTGAAACGCGCGCGCGGCTTCAGCAATCCCGGCGCGCTGTTCAACTACGAGACGCACTTGTTCCACCACCGCCTGCGCGCGACCGGCTATGTGCGCGCCCGCCCGCCGCCGCAACCATTGGCGGCGCCGGATTCCCGCGGCGCGCATGCGGTGGCAGCATCAGCCGCGGCCTCGGCCGCCGCCTCCATCTCCGTCTTCCGCGCCCGCGCCGCGGATTTTATTCGCGATTCGCTGAGCGATAACGGTGGCGATGACGGTGATGGCGATGGTGATAACGACAACGATAACCGCGGCGATGACGGTGACGGTGATGGCGATGACGGTGATGGCGACAACGACAACCGCGGCGACGACGGTGACGGTGATGGCGACAACGGTGACGGTGACGGTAACGACAACGACAACGACAACGCCGAGAAAAACGCCTCCCGCGCCGGCTTAGTCACCGCCCTGGCGGTCGGCATCCGCAGCGACATGCGCGCCGCCGACTGGGAAGTGCTGGTGCGCACCGGCACGATTCACCTGGTCGCCATCTCCGGCTTGCACATCGGCATGGTGGCCGGCTTGGTGATGTTCCTCGGCGGCCGGGTGTGGCGTTTTGCGGGGGCGTTGCCGCTCAAGTTGCCGGCGCCGCAGGCCGGGGTCGCGGCCGGTCTGCTGGCCGGCATCGTTTATGCATTGCTCGCCGGCATGACCATCCCCACGCAGCGCGCGGTGTGCATGTTGGCGGCGGTGGCCGCGGCGCTGTTCTTTTCGCGGCGGGCGTTCGCGGCCGAAACTTGGGTGCTGGCGCTGGCGGTGGTGCTGGCGTTCGACCCGCTGGCGCCGTTGGCGGCCGGCTTCTGGCTGTCGTTCGGCGCGGTCGCGGTGCTGGTGTTGGGTGTGGCGCGGGCGCGGCGGCCGGGCGATGCCGAGTCCAAGTTGGCGCATCGCGCGCTGCGCACTTTCGGCGCGTGGTCGTGGATTCAACTCCTGCTGTTCATCGGCATGGCGCCGCTGCTGTTGGCGTTGTTCCACCGCGTGTCGCTGGCCGCGCCGCTGGCGAACTTGGCGGCGATTCCGGTCATCGGCATGGGCGCGGTGCCGGCCGCGCTGGCCGGCCTGGCGCTGTTCGCCGCGGGGCTGGAAACCGCGGCCGCGTGGGCGTTTCAGGCATCCGCCTGGATTATCGACGCGCTGTGGTGGGCGCTGGAATATCTTGCCGCGCAGCCGTGGTCGGTGTGGCGGCGGCCGGCGCCGCAGGCGTGGACGGTGCTCGCGGCCGCGGTCGGCGTGCTGCTGCTGCTGGCGCCGCGCGCGCTGCCGGCGCGGCGCACCGGGCTGCTGTGGTTCGTGCCGTTGTTGGTCGCGCCGGGCGTGGACATGGGCGGCGGTGCCGGCCGCGATGCGCTCGGCCGCGGCGAATTCAAATACACCATGTTGGAAGTCGGCCACGGCTTGGCGTCGGTGGTGCAAACCCGCAACCACTTGTTGGTCTACGACGCCGGTCCGCGTTTCGCCGGCGGCTTCGACGCCGGCGAGTCGGTGCTCGCGCCGTTCTTGCGGCAGACCGGCGCGGCGCGCATCGACGCGCTGGTGGTCAGCCACGGCGACAACGACCACAGCGGCGGCCACCGCGCGCTGCTGGAGCAGTTCGAAGCGCGGCGGGTTTTGACCAGCGCGCCGGCCGCGGTGGCGGGGGCGATGCGCTGCATGGCCGGGCAACGGTGGGAATGGGACGGCGTGATATTCGAGATACTGTGGCCGCCCGCGCCGCCGCGCGCGGCCGGGCTGAGCGACAACGACGCCTCGTGCGTACTTAAAGTGCACTCACGGTTCGGCGGCGCGTTGCTGACTGGCGACATCGGCAAAGCCGCGGAGGAAGCGCTGGTGGCCGGCGGCGCAAACCTCGCCGCGGAAGCCTTGCAAGCGCCGCATCACGGCAGCAAAACCTCATCCACCGAAGCGTTCTTGGCGCGCGTCAATCCTAAGTTCGCGCTCGCCAGCATCGGCTACCTGAACCGCTACGGCCACCCCCATGAATCGGTGCGCGCCAGATACGCCCGCCGCCGCATCCCGGTCTACCACACCGCCACCGAAGGCGGCATCGAATCCGCATTCCTGCGCAGCGGAATCACCCTACAAGCCCAACGCGGCACCGACCGCAAATACTGGCTACTCCCGGCCGCGCAACTCACGCAAGCGATTCATTTCACACCGAGAAATTAAAAATGCTGAACGCTCGCTCAACAAGCATGTCCCTGTCATTGAACAGGAACTGCGGGAGCGGTGGTGGTGGGGTTATACTTCTTACCTACGCACCGAACGCAAACGGACTCAAGTAGCGCCGTCAAAATCCGATGCCATCTCATCTTGAATCAAACGCAGCCGGCGCGCGTCGGGCGGGTAGCCGGCCGAATTCCGGGCATGCTGTTGCGGTGTTGCGCGATACTTTTGGGTTTGGTGAGTTTTTGCCGCTGCAAGCGGAGGTTATCGACACCGTGATTGGCGGCGGCAACGCCATCGCGGTGATGCCGACCGGCGGCGGCAAGTCGCTGTGTTATCAAATTCCGTCGCTGGTGCGCGCCGGCACCGGCGTGGTGGTGTCGCCGCTGATTGCGCTGATGAAAGACCAAGTCGATGCGCTGCGCCAGTTCGGCGTGCGCGCAGCGTATTTGAATTCCAGTTTGTCGTTTCAGGAGCGCCAGCGCACCGAGCGCGAACTGGCCGGCGGCGCCGTGGACATCCTGTATATGGCGCCGGAAGGCCTGCTCACCGACGCCGGACTCGACCTGCTGGCGGGCATCGAAGTGGCGTTGTTTGCGATTGACGAAGCGCATTGCGTATCCAGGTGGGGGCATGATTTTCGGCCCGAATATATGCAGTTGTCGAAGTTGGCCGAGCGCTTCCCCGGGGTGCCGCGCATCGCCTTGACCGCCACCGCCGATGAAATGACCCGGCGCGACATCGCGGCCGAGTTGCGCTTGGCCGACGCGCGGATGTTTGTCGCCAGTTTCGTGCGCCCGAACCTCAACTACACCATCAGCGAAGCGCGCGGTGCCGGCCCGAAACAAGATTTGCTGCGCTTCATCACCGACCGGCATCCCGGCGACGCCGGCATCGTCTATTGCATGAGCCGCCGCGATGTCGAGGAGACCGCGGCTTGGTTATGCGACAACAACTTGCGCGCGCTGCCCTACCACGCCGGCCTCGACACCGCCACGCGCGCGCGCCACCAAGAGGCGTTCATGCGCGAGGATGGCGTTATCGTGGTCGCCACCACCGCCTTCGGCATGGGCATCAACAAGCCCGATGTGCGTTTCGTCGCGCACCTGAATCTGCCCAAGAACATCGAATCCTATTACCAGGAAACCGGCCGCGCCGGCCGCGACGGGGCGCCGGCCAGCGCATGGATGCGCTACGGGTTTGGGGATGTTATCACGCTGCTGCAGTGGCTGCGCCGCTCCGAGGCCGGCGAAGAATTCAAGCGCATCGAGCGCGGCAAAATTTACGCGCTGCTGGGCTTGTGCGAAACGGCCGGCTGCCGGCGAAAAATCCTGATTAACTATTTTGGCGAGGACTATCCCGACGCGTGCGGCAACTGCGACAACTGCCTGTCGCCGCCGGAAACTTGGGATGCGAGCGTGGCCGCGCAAAAGGCGTTGTCATGCGCCTACCGCACCGGCCAGCGATTCGGCGCCGCGCATCTCATCGATGTGCTGCTCGGCAAAGACACCGATAAAATCCGGCGGTTCGGCCACCACGCTTTAAGCGTCCACGGCGTCGGCGCCGAGCACACGGCCGCGGAGTGGAACGCCATCATCCGCCAGTTGACGGCGGCCGGCTTGCTCGAACCCGATGACCACGGCGGCTTGCGCTTCACCGACAAAACCATGGGCGTACTGAAAGGCCGGGAAACCGTCCGCTTGCGAAAACTCCCGCGACATGGAGCCGCCGGAAAACGCGCCGCGACGCGCCGGCCGGCGGCCGCAACCGTCGCGCTCGACGACCGCGACCGGGAATTGTTCGAGGCGCTGCGGCAGCGCCGCTTGACCTTGGCGCGCGAGCAGAATGTCCCGCCGTTTGTGATTTTCCACGACAAGACGCTGGCCGACATGGCGCGGCGCAAACCGCGCGACGAGGCCGCCCTCCTCGCCATCTCCGGCATCGGGGAAGCCAAACTGCAACGCTACGGCGCGGCGTTTTTGGCGGTGATTGCGGATTGCGGGGAGGGGCGTAGCGGCGGTTTTGTCGCGGCGGTTTGTCGCAAACGGTCACAGCGAGCTTGAGCAAAGCGACGCGCATCAAGACGCGCCGGCGCGTTTCGTCCATTGTGCCGGGCGGGTTAATTCCACGCCCTTTTTGCTCTTGACCGTGTCCGGCAATTGGGAGAGGCGCAGATTCTTTTCCTTGATGCTGAACGAGGCGTCGGCGGCCCGGCATAACTCCTCGCTTTTGCGCTTGGGCGGGTTGGCGATGACTATCCGGGGATGGGAGTCCAACTTCTTCATCATGTTCACCGCCGGAACAAGGTCGCCGTCGCCGGAAACAATGTAAACACGGTCATGTTTCCGGTGAAAAGCGTCGGTTAACATGTGGCAGGCGATGTTGACATCGGTTTTCTTTTCTTCGTAAAAATCATGCACGCGCCCGCACTTGCGGCACTGCCGTTGCTTGGCGAGGAAGCGGCCGTAATGGATTTCCAAACTCGGGCAATGCGCTTCCAGCGCCTTGATGAACACCATTTGCCGGTTCTGCGATTCCCGGTCGCCCTTCACCCACGAAGTGAAATACTTCACGCGCGCCAAAATTTCCGCGCCGGGGTCGATAAAAGACCGCGCCAGATTTTCCATATCCAACCAGTAATACCGCGCCCAGCCCCTGCTTCTGAGGCCGTAGTACAGGTTGAATCCGTCGATGTAAATGCATGCTTTTTTCATGACTTTCTAGATAACTGGTTGATTTCAATAGGGTTAATTTCGCTTGACAAATGCGAAATGGTCCCATACTATGCGCGTTACCCCACCGGGGGTTTCGTACCCCGGCCCGGCGCCGCCCACTAACGGCGGCGCTCTTTTTTGGGCCCGCGCCGGCCGGCCGCGCGCCGACTCCAACGCCGAGTCATCCGCTTTCCGCCACTTCAGCCACCGCCGCTTCCAACAACTTCAGGCCGCGGGCGATTTCCTCCTCGCTGATAATCAGCGGCGGGGCGAGGCGCAGCACATTCGGGCCGGCGACCAACGCCAGCAGGCCGTGTTTGACGCCGGCGTCCAAGATGTCACGGGCGCGGTCGGTCCATGGCGCGCGCATCTCGCAGCCGATGAGCAGGCCCGCGCCGCGCACTTCGGCGAACACTTCGAAGCGGCGATTGATGGCCGCCAGTCCTTCCTTCAGCAACGCGCCTTTGTCGCGCACCGCGCGCAGCATGGCCGGGGTGTTCACGATTTCCAGCACTTTGTCGGCCACCGCGCAGGCCATGGGATTGCCGCCGAAGGTGCTGCCGTGGCTGCCGACTTTGAGACTGCGGGCGACGGCCTCGGTGGTCAGAAGCGCGCTGATGGGGAAGCCGCCGGCCAAGCCCTTGGCGGTGGTCAGGATATCGGGGATGACGCCGAAGTTTTGGTATGCATACAACGCGCCGCAGCGGCCGACGCCGGTCTGCACTTCGTCGAAAATCAGCAGCGCATGGTGGCGGTCGCAGGCGGCGCGGGCGGCGCGCACGAATTCCGCGCGCGCGGGGGTGACGCCGCCTTCGCCTTGCAGCAATTCCAGAATTACCGCGCAGGCGGAGTCGTCCACGGCAGATTCCAGCGCGTCGATGTCGTTGAACGGCAAGTGCTTAATGCCGCCGGGTTTCGGCCCAAAACCGTCGCTGTATTTGGGTTGCCCGCCGACGCAGACGGTGAAAAAGGTGCGGCCGTGGAAGGCGTTGTCGAATGCAATGATTTGGTCCTTGGGTGTTTGTTCTTTCGGCGGTTGTGTTTTTCCACTGTCGCCGTCGCCAGCACCGTTATTGTCGCCGTCGCCGGCCGAGTCGAGCGCATAACGGCGCGCGAGTTTAAGCGCGGCTTCGTTGGCTTCGGCGCCGGAGTTGGCGAAGAACACGCGCTCGGCGAAAGTCGAATCGCACAACCGTTGCGCCAGGCGGAGCGCCGGCTGATTCACCAGCAGATTGCTGACATGCCAGAGTTTGCCGGCCTGCTCGGCCAGCGCGCGTTGCAGTTGCGGATGCGCGTGGCCGAGCGCGCTGACCGCGATGCCGGCGGCGAAATCCAAATACTCGTTGCCGTCCGCATCCCACAACCGCGCGCCTTCGCCGCGCGCCGGCAGCATCGACATCGGCGCGTAGTTGGGCGTCATCACCGCATCGTATTGCGCGCGCGCAGCGGCGGCGTGGTCGGCGGACCGGGCGGCGGAAGATTTGGATTGGGCGGCGGTAGACATGGCAATTCGAGTTCGGTGACGGTGGCGCGTTGAAGATAAAAAAAGCGTTGGCATTTTAACCCGGTTGGCGGGAAAATAGCGCGTCGTTTCCTTGTTCCCACTCGCCGGCGCGCGCGCCGGCCACCGGAGGTTTGAGATGCCTGACGAAAACTTGGAGTCGCCGCAAACGCCCGCGCGCGAGTCGATGGAAGTGGATGTGGTCGTGGTCGGCGCCGGCCCGGCCGGCCTGGCCGCCGCTTGTCGCCTGATGCAATTAGCGCAAGCAAACGGCCGCGAGTTGTCGGTGGTGTTGCTGGAAAAAGGCTCGGAAGTCGGCGCGCACATTCTCTCCGGCGCGGTGTTCGAACCGCGCGCGCTGGACGAGTTATTCCCCGACTGGAAAGCGCGCGGCGCGCCGCTGGAAACGCCGGTCGCGGGGGACCGCATGTATTTTTTGCGCGACCCGACCAAGGCGCTCAGCGTGCCGCACTGGGCGGTGCCGAAACCGATGCGCAACGACGGCAACTACATCGTCAGCCTCGGCGCAGTGTGCCGGTGGTTGGGGCAGCAAGCCGAGGCGCTTGGCGTGGAAATCTTCCCCGGTTTCCCCGCGGCCGAAATTTTATACCACGGCGACGGTCGCATCAAAGGCGTGGCCACCGGCGAGATGGGGCGCGCCGCCGGCGGCGAGCGCAAAGCGTCGTTCGAGCCGGGCATGGAGTTGCACGCGCGCGCAACCATCTTCGCCGAAGGCAGCCGCGGCCACCTCGGCAAACAACTCATCCAAAAATTCGCGCTCGACGACGCCGCCGCCACCCAGCACTACGCCATCGGCATCAAAGAGTTATGGCGCATCGACGCCGCCAAACACCGGCCCGGTTTGGTGGTGCACGGCGCCGGCTGGCCGTTGTCCGAGAGCGGCGCATCCGGCGGCTCATTTTTATACCACCTCGGCGACAACTTGGTGTCGCTTGGATTAATCACCGACTTGTCATACCGCAACCCGTATCTCAGCCCGTTCGACGAGTTGCAACGCTTGAAACATCATCCGGTTTTCAAAACGCATTTGGACGGAGGCAAACGCATCGCCTACGGCGCGCGCGCCATCACCAAAGGCGGCTTGCGCGCGCTGCCGGACATGGTGTTGCCCGGCGGGTTGCTCATCGGCTGCAACGCCGGCACGCTTAACTTCTCCAAGATTAAAGGCTCGCATACGGCGATGAAGTCCGGTTTGTTGGCGGCGGAGACGGTGTTTGAGGCGTTGAGCGCGGGCGATGGCGACGGTGGCGACGGTGGCGGCGACAACGGTGACGCGGCCGCGGTCGCAGTCGAATTGAAATCGCATGCCCGGCGTTTCCGCGAGTCGTGGCTGCATGAAGAACTGCACCGTTCGCGCAACTTCGGCGCCGCGCTGCACAAGTTCGGCGTGTGGGGCGGCGGCGCTTACAACTACATCGACCAAAACTGGTTCGGCGGCCGGTTGCCGTTCAACATCGACGACCCGGTACCCGACCACGATGCGCTGCTGCCGGCCGCGCAATGCAAACCCATCGACTACCCCAAGCCGGACGGCGTCATCAGTTTCGACAAAACTTCGTCGGTGTATCTGTCCAACACCAACCACGAAGAAGACCAACCGGTTCATTTGCAACTGGCGCGCCCGGCCGATGCGGTGGCGGTCAACCACGCGCAATACGCCGGCCCCGAGGCAAGGTTTTGCCCGGCCGGCGTATACGAATTCCATGGCGGCAACGGCGGCGGCGATGCCGGCGGCCAAGTCGAATTCCGCATCAACGCGCAAAACTGCGTACACTGCAAAACCTGCGACATCAAAGACCCCGGCCGCAACATCACCTGGGTCGCCCCCGAAGGCGGCGGCGGACCGAACTATGCTAATATGTAACCGTCGCTGGGCATGCGCGCGCGGCGACACGAACATGAATCGAACATGCATCGAACATGAATTGCAATGAAAATCACAACCGACATCCGTTGCGGCGACAGCCGGGAACAATTAAAGTCGATTCCCCGCGACTCCGTTGACCTGGTCATCACATCGCCGCCATATGCCGACCAGCGCAAGAATGTCTACGGCGGCATTCGGCCGGAGGAATATATCGACTGGTTTTTGCCGGTATCAAAGCAACTGTTGCGCGTCCTCAAACCGTCCGGGACTTTTATCCTGAACATCAAGGAAAAGGCGGTCAACGGCGAGCGCAGCACCTATGTCATCGAATTGATTTTGGCCATGCGCAAGCAGGGCTGGTTGTGGACCGAGGAATTTATCTGGCACAAGAAAAACTGCTATCCGGGCAAATGGCCGAACCGGTTCAGGGATTCTTGGGAGCGACTGCTGCAGTTCAACAAGAATAAAAAATTCAACATGTACCAGGAAGCGGTCATGGTGCCGATGGGCGAATGGGCGTCTTCCAGGCTGAAGTCCCTTTCCGAGACCGACAAAACGCGCGACACCTCGAAAGTCGGCAGCGGCTTCGGCAAAAACATCTCCAACTGGGTGAACCGCGACAAGGCTTATCCGACCAATGTGCTGCACATGGCGACCGAATGCAACAACAAAAACCACAGCGCGACCTTTCCCTCGGCGCTGCCCGAATGGTTCATCAAACTGTTCACCAAAGAAAACGACACGGTGCTCGACCCGTTCATGGGCTCCGGCACCACGCTGTTGGTCGCCAATCAAATGCGCAGACACGCAATAGGCATCGACAATGTCGCCGAATATTGCGAGATGGTGCGGAGCAAAATCCATCCGGTTCAGATGCATTTATGCGATGAGGACGGCGGATATGAAACAGTTGAATCTTAACGATGTTTCCCTGTATGTTGAGGAAAACATCGCAAGTTTTCATCAACAGCGCCTTCAAGGCCTTGAGAATCTGCAACTGTCCAAGATTCTCAAGCGGAAAAATCCGTACCTGTTCAAGGCCAAGCATGTTCTAACCGCCGAGCAAATCGTAAGGGGGTTGCTGGACGCGCATATCTCTTCAAACGAAGAGACCATTTTCGGCAACTGGCTGGAAGGCCTCGCCATTTTCATCAATCACAAAGTCTACGGCGGACGAAAATCGGGAATCACCGGAATCGACCTTGAGTTTGAGGCGGACAATCAAAGATATATCGTGGCGATTAAATCCGGTCCGAACTGGGGCAACAGTTCGCAAATAGCCAAAATGCGGGCCGACTTCATGTCCGCCAAGAAAACATTGAGAACCGGCAATTCGAAACTCAACATCGTCGCGGTAAACGGTTGCTGTTATGGAAGGGACAGCCGGCCGGACAAGGGCGACTACTTCAAGTACTGCGGGCAGGCGTTCTGGGAATTTATTTCCGGGAACGGTGAATTGTTCGTGGAAATCATCGAGCCGCTGGGCTATAAGGCAAAAGAGAAGAATGAACGGTTCTTAATGTCCTACGCGCAGGTCATCAATCAGTTCACCCGAAAATTCACCAACACGCTCTGCAAAAGCAACGGAGCAATCGACTGGGACAAACTGGTTCGCCTGAACTCGGCCAAAGATTTGCCGAAGTAGTTTCCCGCGTTTGCGGCTCACTCATCCCTCCACCTTGGCGTGTTGACGCCACCGAGCCAAATTATGCTAATATGCGGTGAATTCGCCTTTCGGCGCCAACCCATCAGTTGCGGAGAAAATCCCATGAAATTGAAAGTCATCATTCACGAAGCGGAAGAAGGCGGCTACTGGGCGGAAGTGCCGTCCATTCCCGGCTGCG
>JAPPPS010000123.1 GCA_028817405.1 Gammaproteobacteria bacterium | reverse complement strand
CATCCGCGATTTATCCATCGGTTTCACCGGGCGCGCCGGCGACAACTTGGCGATTCTGCGGCGCATCGACCTGGCGGTGGCGCGCGGCCAGCGCATCGGCATCGTCGGCGAAAGCGGCTCCGGCAAAAGCACCCTGGCGCTTGCCGCCATGGGCTATCTCAAACACGGTTTGCGGGTCACCGGCGGCGCGGCGCGCTTCCCCGACCGCGACTTGTTCGCGTTGCCGCCGGAGCAGTTGCAAGCCATCCGCGGCCGCCGCTTGGCGTTAATTCCGCAGAATTCCGGGCAGTCGCTGACCCCGACCATGCGCATCGGCGCGCAGTTGAGCGAGACCTTGAAACTGCATTCGGACCTGGCGCCCGGGGCTCGCGCCGCGCGCGTTGCCGACCTCCTGGCGCGGGTGCGTCTGCCGGACCCGGCGCGCATCGCCCGGCGCTACCCGCATGAATTATCCGGCGGCCAGCAGCAGCGCGCCGCCATCGCCATGGCCCTGGCCGGCGAACCCGAGGCGCTACTGCTGGACGAGCCGACCACCGGCCTGGATGTGACCACACAGGCGCATATCCTCGAACTGCTGCGGCAGTTGGCGGCGCAGTCGCGCATGGCGATGATTTATGTCAGCCACGACCTCGGCGCCATCGCCCGGGTGTGCGAGCGCGTGGTGGTCATGTATGCGGGGGAAATCGTGCTCGAAGGCGGGGTTGGCGCGGTGCTGCGCGCGCCCGACCATCCGTACGCGCGCGGCTTGTTGGCGTCGATTCCGCGGCTGGCCGGCGCGCAGTTGCCGGCCGCGCTGGACGGCATTCCGCCGCCGCCCGGCGGGACCGGCGACGCTTGCGCGTTCGCCCCACGATGCGCGCTCGCCGAACCGAGGTGCCGGGCCGAACATCCCGGCTTGGAAGCCGCCGCGCACGGCCAACTGGCACGGTGTTTTCTGGCGGCGCGGGCCGCGGAAATCCCCGTCACCCCGGCGCGCGCCGAGACCTCGGCCCCGGCCGCCGACACAGCCGACTCCCCGCCCGCGCTCACCCTGGACGCGGTGTCGATTCGCTACGCCAAACCGCGGCCGTTAGCGCGCCTACTGCGCCGCCGCCCGGCCGCGGCCACGGTCAGCGATATTTGCCTCCAAGTGGCGGCCGGCGAAACCCTCGGCCTGGTCGGCGAATCCGGCTCCGGCAAATCCACCATTCTGAAAGCCGTGGCCGGGCTGTTGGCGGCGCACCGTGGCGTCATCTCCCTGCGCGGCGGCGCGCCGCTGGCCGCCGAAGTCGAGCAGCGCAGCGCCGAGCAGCGGCGCATGGTGCAACTCATCTTCCAGAACCCGGACGAGAGCCTCAACCCGCGCCACAGCATCGCCGACATCATCGCCCAGCCGTTGAAACTTTATTTCAACCTGAGCGGCGGCGAACTGCGGCGGCGCAGCGCCGACATCCTCGGTCGCGTCCGCCTCGGCGCGCATTACCTGGAACGCCTGCCGAGCCAACTGTCCGGCGGCGAGAAACAACGCGTGGCAATCGCCCGGGCGTTCGCCGCGCAGCCGCATATCGTGCTGTGCGACGAAGTGACCTCGGCCCTCGATGTGTCGGTGCAGGCGGCGGTGTTGAAGTTGCTGGACGCATTGCGCCGGGAACGCGGCACCACCTACCTTTTCGTCTCGCATGACTTGGCGGTGGTGCGCGCGTTAGCGCACCGGGTGGCGGTGTTGTACCAGGGGCGGTTGTGCGAAATCGGCGCCACCGCAAAGGTTTATGCGCGACCGTTTCATCCGTACACCGAAACCCTGCTGAGCGCGGCGTTGGAGCCGGACCCCGACCCCGACCTCGACCATGACCATGCGCCGAAAATGAGCGCCGGCGATGCGGTCGAGTCCGCGCCGCCGGCCGCCGGCTGCCCGTTTCAACGCCGCTGCGCGCGCCGCATCGGCCAGATTTGCGATGAGGTGATGCCGCCGTGGCGCGCCGCCGGCGCGGGCCACCGGATTCGTTGTCATCTGCCGCTGGAAACCCTACAATCCGCGCCGGCATGAACGCCAAACAAACAGCCCGGCGGCTCCGCGGCGGCAACCTCCTGGCGCGGGCGTTGCGCGACAAAGGCGTCGCGCATGTATTCACCTTGTCCGGCGGCTTTTGCAACCCGGCCTTGGAGGGCTTCATGGAATGCGGCGTTGCGGTGGTC
>JAPPPS010000086.1 GCA_028817405.1 Gammaproteobacteria bacterium | reverse complement strand
AAAACCGAGGAGATGATACGCGAACGGTTGGCTGATGATGTCGGCGCGTTGTTCAACGACTTCACGCATTATTCCACGCTGCCCGGCCGCAGCGATGTCAAGGGCATGGCGAAGGGGGAAGCGAAGCCGCAGTTATACGGCGAACAGGAGGGCCACTGCGCCGGTTGCAAAGAGCACTTCGAAGCGCGCCACTTGGAAGTCGACCACATCATCCCAAGTTCCAAAGGCGGCGGCGATTTTTACGCCAACTATCAATTGCTGTGCGGCAACTGCAACCGCATCAAAGGCAACCGCCCGATGGAATATCTTGTCAAGGCGATTGAAGCCCGCAAGGCAAAACGCGCGGTGTTCGGCGCGACGCCTTCCTCTTTTGAAAAGCCCTGAACCGGCGGCCGTGTATTTGGAATTGGACGCCGACATTCCGCGTCCATCAACGCCGGCCAGAACTTCGATGTTATGGCTAAAAAGATAATGGGAAAATCACGCGAGCAACTCGCTGATGGTTTTGATTCCCCACCTTTTTCCAGCGTGCTACAATTTAACCGAGTACGACAAACGCGCTATCGAAGTTTTGATTCCCCACCTTTTTCCAGCGTGCTACAATCGCCGGATGCCTGACCGTCGACCGCCGCCGGTTTTGATTCCCCACCTTTTTCCAGCGTGCTACAATCGGCATGGTCGTCACCGCCGGCCACATCGAGTTTTGATTCCCCACCTTTTTCCAGCGTGCTACAATTCGCCATCGAACGTCTTGCCGAGTGGAAAGGTTTTGATTCCCCACCTTTTTCCAGCGTGCTACAATCCGACACCGACTCGCAAGCGGAAACCAAGGGTTTTGATTCCCCACCTTTTTCCAGCGTGCTACAATACGGATTCAACGAGACCACGCCGGCGTGGAGTTTTGATTCCCCACCTTTTTCCAGCGTGCTACAATCCAGAAACGGGAATTAACACATTGCTGCTGGTTTTGATTCCCCACCTTTTTCCAGCGTGCTACAATAGGTGACGACGACGCGCTCGATGCCGGCAAGTTTTGATTCCCCACCTTTTTCCAGCGTGCTACAATACGTGGAAATTTGAGTTAGAGGCGGGTATGATTGGTTCAGCACCCCGGGAAGCCGACTACAGCTACACGCAAGATTGGGGAATCTTAACTATCGTAGCGGCTTCCCGGGCACTGCGCTTTACCGCCAATTCGCCTACCAGTTCTCAAAAATTCCCAATTGGTGCGGTTTTTCGGCCTTTTTTTGCTGCCGGTAGTCCTCGCTGACGATGGCGATGGATTTTATCCACTGCTTTTCGGTCATGAAAATGGCGCGGATGTTGCCGCCCGATGGCGCGTAGATTCGCAATCTGCGCGCGTGCTTTTTCATGCGCTCCCACGAAGGGCAGGAGCGCATATACACCGAAAACTGGAGCATGCTGTAACCGTCATCCAGCAATTTTTTGCGGAATCGGGTCGCTTTGTCACGCTCCCGCTTGGTGGTTACCGGCAAGTCAAACAACACCAACATCCAGCCCATTTTCAGCGTACTTGGAGTTTTGGTAGCCACAGGTTCTCCGTGTCTTTCTTTATGAAAGTTTTCGCAACCGAATTCACATAAACATCAACGCCGTCGACCAGTCGCAATTTGCTTCGTTTGTGCGTCACTTCAATCGTATCCCAGCAACTTTGGGAAAACAGCACCCATTCCCTGAGCGCCGCTTCCGACGGTTCTTCGCCTTGGGTTTCGGTCAGGTAAAGATGCAGGCGATGGTCAATAAAAGGGCGCAACGGCTCAATCAAATCATAGACAAAAGGGTGATTATGGAAGTTTGCCTTGTGATGCACGCCGAACAGCGGACTCATCCCGTGCGCGACAATGGAGCGGTGACAAATCGCGCCCAAAACCGCGTAAGCGTAGTTCAGCATCCGGTTGACGCTGTTGCCATCATCGTGCCGTCTGGTCAACCCCGGAAACCCGCAGTTCGTAAAATACTCGCGCCAGTAGTAACGCGCGCAAGCGGATTCGTTGAGGGTTTCGCCGCTCAACCGTTCCTGCAAATAAGCATGACGGGCGCCCATAGATTTCAGCAATCTCCTCTGGTTGTCAACTTTGGCGCGCAGTAAACGATTCCAAACAACCGTTTGGAATCGCTTACTGCAGCGCGCCTGATGATGCGCCGCATCGCGTTTGATAATTTTCGACAACGGCTCCGTCAGCCCGATGGGGCGGTATTTTTTGTCGCAGTGCAAAATGAAAGCGCCGTTTTCCAGTAGCGCCGAGATGAGATTGTCAGTGAGTGTTACTTTCTCCGTAACGATGACGACACCGCGAATGTCTTCCAGCGGCAACTGCTTGCGCTCGTCGCCACGCCGGTAACGCAACAAGCCGCGTTCCTTGCGCAGGCAGATGTCCGGAGACATCAGATGGAGAATGTAGTAACTCAATTTTCCAGCCGGTCGATGATGAAGCGGTCCAACTGGTTGCTCTGCATGCGGTAAACCGTGCCATCTTGAGAGACCAATTCTGTCAAGTTTCCGTTGTTGCGAAAACCCTTTATTAGATAATGCCCATCAGGGATATTTTGGCGGGGCAAATCGTCCGCTTTCACTCCCTTAATGTAGGTCGCGTGGATATTACCGATTGTAACGGTATTATTTTCTTCGAGTGCATCACCTCGGCGAATTTTATCGAGGTGTTGCACCAGTTTGAAAAATTCTACTTCCGTCATTTCGCCGGTGCCGGTGTTGACAATCGCGCAATTCGCCAAATCGCGAGTGCTGTTATCCACCCGGTAATTACCGGTCAGATTCTGCTCTTTGCTTACGGAAAATTCATCCAAATCGAATGAATTCCCCAGCATCAGTTCGTTGCAAATTTGGATTTTTGCAAGTTTGGTGCGGGTTATCCGGTAACGATTGCTCGCCGAGTCATCGCTTTCGGTTTGTTCTGGGCGCGGCTCCACAGAGCGGATGACCGTTTCTTTTTGGAGTTTGACGATTTCATACTCGCCAAACTTCAACCGGGCGTTTCTTCCCAACTTGGTCCCCGTCACTTGCGTCTCGCCCGGCAAAAAGACGCTTTTGCCCTGATGCAGCAGTCCGATGATTTCACCGGACTTTTTCTCCACCTCTTTCTTTGCCGCATAAGGAGAGCGGAAAGCATGTACGGTCTTTGCGCACACTTTCCCATTGTCGTCCTTGTAGAAAATATACCCGTGCTGAGATGTGCCTTTCCCGCTCTCAGACTTGTTGGTGTACCACTGACCCCGCTCATCCGGGTCTTTGCTGATGTTCTTGAACTCCTTTTTGTCCACATCGTTTCGCGACTTGGACTTGGGTTGCTCGGCAATGGCCGGCTTCACCCGCGTGATGTAGTGCGGATACACATCGCTTAATGCCTCGCGGAAATAGTCGACATCAATCCCGGGAGGAAATTTGAAAAATTCCGTCTTGTTTTTGTCCCGCGTCCACTGGCGCAGGTAACTGATGACCATAGCGTCCAGCGCATGATGCCTGTGGTCCGAACGGTCTTTCTGATATTTCATGGAGCCATCGCCAAGCGCTTTGTAGATGCCGTATTTTTTGGCGACTTTGCTGGTCAGCCCGCCGCTGAAAACAAACACGCACTGTTGCTTGCCCGCCGCCCCGGGCTGCCAGCCATACCGCAGGCAGGCGATGTCCCTGGCGAGACGGGCGATGTGCGCAGTGCCGGACAAACCCGTGTATTTCTCGACGAGTTCTTCCGCTTCTTCTCTGGTGCTTGCCAAAAGCAGTTTCTTTTTGTTTTTTCCCAGAGGCAAACCTTTCACGAGGTTCGTGAATGTCGGCCAGTTGATGAAATCGCATTCGCATGGCAGGCGTTTGCCTTTTTGTTTGCGATTAACCGTTTCGCTGGTCAGCATTTTGTTGTAATAAGCGTCCGGCCCGCCATCTTCCCGGGGAAAGATATGGTCGATGTCATAACTTTCCAGTTTCCCGACATCTATCGGAGCGCCCGTATATACGCACTGCTTGTTTTGCTCCTCAAACAAGCGGTAGCGAAGAATGTTTTTCTCGGTAACCGCTATGTTCCGCTGTTTGAGTTCGTCGGTCGCCGTCTGCCGGGCATTTTTCCCAGCATCCGCCCGCGCGGTGTATTCGTTTTTGCGCTTTTTGCTGAGGAAATCTTCGCGCACGAATTCCAGATGAACTGCATCCGGCTTGCCGTATTTTTCGGTCAATATTTCCAGTTCACGGTCGAACACCCCCAACCGGTGCCGAAGTTCCGGCCAGTTGCAGGTGTTGATGACTTTCTGGACCGCGGAGTCCACATCACCGCCTTCGTCGCGATAACGCTCAGCCAAACTAATGTCGGGAACACGGATGGCATCACGAGAATCTCCCATTTTGTTGAGAAACTTGAAATCCTTGCGGAAGTATTTGTAAGGAACATCGGGGAATATCTGATACCCGAACTTGGCACCCGGGTTTTCTTTTTCCATGGCATCGACAAGTCGAGTCAGTTCCTCGCCGAACCCTTTCGGCGTTTTGTCGGAGAGAATTAACGACTTCATCAAATGCAACGCCGGCTGGCTGAACCGGCTCCTCCCGGTGTGTTTGCTGGCCGGAATTTCGGCATGTCCCTCCTTGACCGAACCGCCCAACTCGTCCGCCATTTTGGCGACCTTCTTGGACGGGGTCAGTCTGAAACATTTAGCGTATTTTTCCGGCGCGTATTCGCGCGACTTTTTCTTCCACGCCGATTCGCACTTGTTGAACATATCGGATATTTGCTGACCGCTAAGCGAATGCACCGACTTTTCGCCGCTCGCATCCTCCTTCTCGTAACGCCAGTTGACCAGACGCAACAAAAAGCCCACCTCAATGGCCAGCGGCTTTTCCGATTTGCAAACATGCAGGCGGTTTATCAGGGCGCAGTCGGAGACAATCCGGTTCTCAAAACGCGGATATTTCTGCCCCAGAAGCCCGTCGACTTTGGAAAACGAAGGATAACGCAGGTTGCCGGTGTTGTGCGGCTTGCCGTAAAGCAGTTGATTGCGCTTGCCCTCGGTCAAGTATTCCTTGAGTTGCGGAATTTGCTCGGACGCCTGGTCCAGCAACAGGCAAATTTCTTGGGTAACCGACTCTCTGGAAGGGTTATATCCCCGCGCTTTTTGCGGTTTCTTTTTGTTGTGCTGGCGTATATGGGTAACCCGCTTGGTCTGCGCATCCCACAGACCCATTTTCCATGCGTCATAGTAAGCCGGCAAATGACAGCGTTTGTCGGATGTCATTTTCCGCAACTCATCATCGAATCGCCCCACCTGCTCTTCAGGGTTTTCGTCTTTGACGGATTCTTTCCGCTGCTCTTCCCTGGTTTTCCAGGGCACATTGCTGTCGTAGCCGCGCCGTTGAATGGCGGCGTGCAGCGCCTTGTAGATTTGCCAGTCTTCCAATGGCTCCCCCTCCAGCAGCATGATGCGCAACAGGCTGGATGCGTAGACGGTGTCGTCGCCCTTGCGCGGGAACTCTCTTTCCAGCCGCTCATCCGCTGACGTTTTGACGAATCGCTTTTTGCCATTCGCATCTTTTGCTTTCTCGAAACGCTTGCGTTGCAGCGGCTCACGCCCGGTCGACCGCCAAAGCGATTCCAAAGCGGCCTCGCGCGCTTTGTGCGCCTCGCGGGTTTTGAATAACCGTCGGCGTTCGGCTTGCGCTTTGACCGCCCCGGCCTCCGGGTGCATGAGCAAGACATCGCCAAAAACGATTTTGCCGCCCTGGTTAACGGCCACGCCGAGCGATGTCATGCCGACATCAAAAGAGAAGTTTTTCATTGCAGTTTGTCGGTTAACCGTCGACTGGGGAGTATGTGATGTTTGCGCGCCACGCGCCACCGGGCGATGCCGGGCCGGCATCGCCGCACCCGCCATTCGCGCACCGAGCGGGTGGGAGAACGCCCGCTTGTCAGGCAGTTACGCCCAAATTTGCCGGAAAATCAACCCGCCACCGACTCAACATGCTAAAATAGCGCCATTATTTGTTCCCGCCCCAAGATGCCGTCAACGCGGTTTTTCCCGTTTTCCCAGTGATGATATTCGCCAAAAACACCAACAAATGCGCCTGAAAAAACTCCAAATCTCCGGCTTTAAATCCTTCGTCGACCCCACCGACATTCGGTTGCCGGCGGATTTGGTGGCGGTGGTGGGGCCGAACGGCTGCGGCAAGTCGAACATCATCGACGCGGTGCGGTGGGTGATGGGCGAGACCTCCGCCAAGACGCTGCGCGGCGACCAGATGGCGGATGTCATCTTCAACGGCTCGACCGCGCGCAAGCCGGTCGGCAAGGCCTCGGTGGAACTCCTGTTTGACAACAGCGAAGGCGCGGCCGGCGGCGGCTTTGCCGGCTTCGCGGAAATCGCGGTCAAGCGTACCTTGAGCCGCGACGGCCACTCCAACTACTTCATCAACCGGGTCAAAACCCGGCGCAAGGATGTGTTGGATTTGTTCCGCGGCACCGGCCTCGGCGCGAGGTCGTATTCGCTCATCGAGCAGGGCATGGTGAGTCGCATCGTCGAAGCGCGGCCGGAAGATTTGCGGTTGTTCGTCGAGGAAGCGGCCGGCACCTCCAGATACAAAGACCGTCGCCGCGAAACCGAGACCCGCATCGCCCACACCCGCGAAAACCTCGACCGCGTCGCCGACATTCGCGACGAACTCGGCAAGCAACTGCGCCGCTTGAAACGCCAGGCCGGCCAAGCCAAACGCTACCGTGAGTTGAAGGACGAAGAGCGCCAAACGGCCGGGCAGTTGCTGCTGCTGCAGTTGCGCGACTTGGACGCGAAGTTGGCCGAGCACGACCGCCGTTGCGCGCAATGCGAAAACCAATTGCAGTCGGCGATGGCGGCGCAGCGCGAGACCGAATCGGAGACCGAAAAACTGCGCGAACAACAAACCGAATCGCGCGAAGCGCACAACCAAGTGCAGCAAACCTACTACAACCTCGGCGCGGAAATCGCCAACATCGAGCAGCGCATCGAACACTTGCAAGAGACCCGCCGCCGCCAAGGCGAGGAAGTCGAGCGTTTGAAAAGCAACGCCGCCGAGCAGCAGCAGCAACGCGAAAGCGAACGCGCGCGACTCGAACAACTGCAACGCGAACTGGACGCCATCGCGCCGCAACTCGAACAACTGCAACGCGCCCGCGCCGCCGCGGAGGAAAAATTGGCGGAGGCGGAAGGCGCGTTGGAAGCGTGGCAGGTTGACTGGGAGGCGTTCAACCAACTCGCGCAGGACGCGGCGCGGCGGCAGGAAGTGCAGCGCTCGCGCATCGCGCAACTGCGCCGCCACATCGAACGCTCCACCGGCCAAGCGGCGCGTCTCGAGCGCGAGTTGGCGGATTCCAAACAGCGCGTCGCCGGCAGCGACATCGACGCGCTGCGCGCCAAAGTCGCGGCGCATGACCAATCTCGCGACCGCGCCGAACGCGAACTGCAGCGTTTGGATGAGGAAACGCAATCGCTCGGCCGCGCCGCGCAATCCAAGCGCGATGCCGCCGCCAAACGCCGCGGCTTGCAGCACGAATCTCGGACGCGCTTGGCGTCGTTGCGGCAGATTCAGGCCGCGGCGCTTGGCGGCGACGATGCGGCGTTGCGGGAGTGGTTGGCGGCGCGCGGTTTGGATGCGGCTCCGCAGTTGGCGGCGCGGGTGCAAGTCGCGGACGGCTGGCAGCGCGCCGCCGACCGTCTGCTGCGCGAATATCTTGGCGCGGTGTGTGTGCCGCGGTTGCCGGTTGGCGACGGTGACGGTGACAGTCACAGTGACAGTGACAGTGAACATGGCGGCCGCGACCTTGGCCAACTCAACCAACTCGGCGACTTGCCGGATTGCGCGTTTATGTTGGTCGCCGATGCCGCGGAGTCATCGCCGGCCGCAAACGATACGCCGGGAAAATCGAATCAAATCCCCGTCCGCTTGCTCGACAAAGTCACCGCCGACGGCGTTGACTTATCCGGCTTTCTCGGCGGCGTGTATGTCGCGGAGGACTTGGGCGCGGCGTTGGCGTTGCGGGAATCGCTCGGCGGCCGCGAATGCGTGGTCACCCGCGACGGTGTTGTGGTCGGCGGCAACTGGGTGAGTTTCGCCAGCCGCAGCCAACTCGACACCGGCGTGTTGGTGCGCGAGGACGAGATGAAACAGTTGCATGCGCGCGCCGATGAATTGGCCGGCGAAATCGCCGCGCTCGACGCCGAGGCCGCGCAACTGGAGGCGCAGCAAGAATCACGGCGGCGCGAGTCCGCAACGCAGCGCGCGGCGTTGGACGAGTTGCGCCGCGCCGCCACCGTCATGCACGCCGACTTGGGCCGCGAGGAAGCGCGCCACCTCGAGGCCGGCCAGCGCATCGAAAGATTAGGCGCGGAACTCGGCGACTTGGGCGCGCATGCCGAAACCGACCACGGTGAAATCGCCAAGGCCGAAGACGAGTTGCGCCGCGCCGCCGAGGAATTGCCGGGCTTGGAATCGCAGCGCGAACAACTGAACCGGCAAAAATCGCAGCGCCAAGACGCGGTGACCGCGGCCCGCGATGCATTGCGCCAAGCCGGCGAACAGCGCCACCAACGCGCGCTGCGCAAGCAACGCCTCGACGCCGAATTGGAATCCACCGCCGACGCCATCGCCGGTTTGGAGCGGCAAATCGAAACTTCGGACGCGCACTTGGCGCAAATCGCCGGTGAGTTAAACGCCGGCGGCGACCCGGTCGGCGACTTGCAAACGCAACTGCAGCGGCAGTTGGCGCGGCGCGTGGAAGTCGAGCGCGCGCTCTCAAGCGCCGGCGATGCGGTGGCGGAGTTGGACAACCGCATCGCCGACTGCGACGCCCGGCGCAACGCGCAAGTGAATGCGGTCGGCGAAGCGCGCGAAGCGTTGGAAGCGCAAAACCTCGCGCGCAGCGAAGCGCGGGTGCGCCGCGACACGCAAGCCGAACAAGCCGACCAATTGCACTACGACCTCGACGCGTTGCAGGCTGAACTGCCGGCCGCGGCCGGCATCGACGACTGGCAACTGCGCATCGAAGAACTGCAGACCAAAATCAACCGCATCGGCGCGGTCAACTTGGTCGCCATCGAAGAGTTTGAAGAGGAAAGCGAGCGCAAGGCCTATCTCGACCGTCAATACGACGACTTGACCGAAGCGCTGGACACCTTGCGCGGCGTGATTCGCAAAATCGACCGCGAAACGCGCGCGCGATTCAAAGACACTTTCGAACGCTTGAACGCCGGCTTCAACGATTTCTTTCCGCGCTTGTTCGGCGGCGGCCGCGCCGAGTTGCAACTCACCGACGACGACTTGCTGACCGCCGGCGTGGTGGTCATGGCGCGGCCGCCCGGCAAGCGCAACAGTCACATCCATCTGTTGTCCGGCGGCGAGAAAGCGCTGACCGCGGTGGCGTTGTTGTTCTCGCTGTTCCAACTCAACCCCGCGCCGTTTTGCATGCTGGACGAGGTGGACGCGCCGCTCGACGACGCCAATGTCGAAAGATATTGCGAGACGCTGAAAAACTTGGTCGGCGCGAGTCAAATCATCGTCATCACGCACAACAAAATCACCATGCAAGCGGCGGACATCTTGGTCGGTGTTACAATGGGCGAGCCCGGCGTGTCGCGGCTGGTGTCGGTGGATGTCGACCAAGCGGTGGAGATGGCGGCGCAGTAGTCGCGCGCGGTTTTTTATGCGCGGCGTTGCATGTTCAATGACGCAACCGGAATCGAATCGGCGTGAGCGTTAACCTTCTTGTCGTTCTGGTGGTCGCGGGCATCATCGCGGCCGCGGCGATTCATTGGTTCCTCAAAGGCGGGGACGGCCGGCGCGCGCGCTCCGGCCGCGGCGGCGCGGCCGCGGGCAAGAACGAGCCGGCGTTGAGTACGCTTGGCGGCATCGACGACATTGATGGCATCGGCGGCCGTGGCGGGCAGAATGAAATTCCGTTACTGGATACGCCGGAGGAAGGTGGGCCGGGGAGTTTTCGGCCGGGGGCGGTGGGCGGATATGGCGACTCCGGCGACTACGGTGATTTTGGTGAACACAGTCACAGTGACGGTGACGCCCACGCCGACCGTCACGCTGCGCATGAATTCCCCGCCGACACCGTCGACAACGCCGCCGATGATTTCGCGCCCGCGCCGGTCGCCCGCACCGCCGCCGACAACACCGTCACCGACCCGCCGAGTCAATTCCGTCACCGTCCGGTGGACGGTTTCGACCGCCTCAGCCAAATCGACTTCTGGGCAAAAATCACCGGCGCGCGCGATGTCGGGCGCGAGACCGTCCTGGCCCTGTACCACGACGGCGCGGCCGGCCTGCACCGTACGCACAGCATCCACGGCCTCAAGATGCCGGAAAAAGTGTGGCGCAACCTCGAGGACGAGGCCGAGGATTCGCGCTTCGCCGACTTGGTGGTGACGCTGCAGTTGGCGGACCGCCGCGGCCCGGTCGACGCCGCGGAAATGACCCGGTTTTCCAACTTGGTGTCGAAGTTGTCGGAAGGCACCGGGCGCGAGTTTCAGTTTATGACCACCACCGAAAACGCGCTCGCGCAGGCCGCGGCCGTGGCCGCATTCGCCGCGCACTTCGACTCGGTGTTCGCGGTCAACATCAGTCCCAACCCCGGCGCGGCCGAGGCCGGCGGCGCGCGCTTCCACGGCGACGCCATCGACCGCTTGGCGCCGCGCATGGGGTTGGAGCGCGATGACAACCGTCACTACGCCAGATTCAAACAAGTCGGCAAGGAGCGGGTGCGGCTGTACGCGCTCGCCGACCGCAGCGACACCGGGCGGTTCGACTTCCGCGACATGCAATCATTCACTTCGCGCGGGCTGGTGTTCTTCACCAAGCCGGCGGTCAACCGTTCGCCGGGCGCGGTGTTCGCCGAGATGGTCGACACCGCCAAGGCGTTCGCCGCGCGCATGCACGGCGTGGTCGACTCGCCCAACGACGGCGGACGCGGCGACTTGTCGCAGGACGAAGTCGAATCGATTCGCCGCGCCATCGAGCAATTAGCGGCGGACATGACGCGCGCCGGCATCGCGCCCGGCGGCGACGAAGCGGCGCGCTTGTTCGCTTAAGTTTGTTTAGCGCGTTTGATTCGTTTAAGTTTATTTCAGGTTTGTTAACCATGGCGCGCGCGCGGCAAGCGGATGCATGGAAGACCATCGCGCGTCTTCGGGCGCAGTTGGAATACCACAACTACCGCTACTACATTCTCGACGACCCGCGGATTGCCGACGCCGAATACGACCGTCTGTTGCGCGACTTGGAAGCGGCCGAGGCCGCGCATCCGGAGTTTGCATCGCCGGATTCCCCGACGCAAAAGGTCGGCGCGCGCATCGACAAAACGTTCTCGGAAGTCGCGCACCGCGTACCGATGCATTCGCTCGCCAACGCGTTCGACGCCGATGAAGTCGCGCGCTTCGACCAACGCGTGCGCGAACACTTGGAAATGGAAAGCGGCGCCGTCGAGTATGTCGCGGAAGTGAAGTTGGACGGCTTGGCGGTGAGTTTGCGGTTTGAGAACGCCTGGTTCGTACGCGCCGCCACCCGCGGCGACGGCCGCAGCGGCGAGAACATCACCCACAACATGCGCGCGGTGTTGGGCGACGCGGTTTGCTTGCGCGGTTCAACCGCGGCCGCGGTCCCCGAAGTGCTCGAAGTCCGCGCCGAAGTGTTCATGCGCCGCGATGATTTCGCCCGGTTGAACGACGCGCAGCGCGAACGCGGCGAGAAAACTTTCGTCAACCCGCGCAACGCCGCGGCCGGCAGTCTGCGGCAGTTGGACCCGGCCGTCACCGCGGCGCGGCCGCTGAGTCTGTACTGTTACGCTCTCGGCGAAGTCGCCGGCGCGCCACCGCCGGCCACGCACTGGGAAACTTTGCGATGGTTGAAAGGATTCGGTTTGCCGGTGTCGGATTTAACCCGGCAAGCGCGCGGCGCGGCCGGCTGCATCGACTACTACGAAGCGATGCTGCAACGGCGCGCCGAATTGCCGTTCGACATCGACGGTGTTGTTTATAAAGTGTCACGAATCGATTGGCAGGATTCGCTCGGCCACACCGCGCGCGCACCGCGGTGGGCGTTGGCGCATAAATTTCCGGCGCAGGAAGAGATGACGCGGGTGGAAAAAATCGAGTTGCAAGTCGGCCGCACCGGCGCGGTCACGCCGGTCGCGCGCTTGGCGCCGGTGTTCGTCGGCGGCGTCACCGTATCCAACGCCACGCTGCACAACCGCGATGAAATCGCGCGCCTCGATGTGCGCGTCGGCGACACCGTGATTGTGCGCCGCGCCGGCGATGTGATTCCGGAAGTGGTGAAGGTCGACAAATCCAAGCGCAAAAAAGGCGCGCGCAAGTTTGTCTTCCCGGCGACATGCCCGGTGTGCGACAGCGCCATCGTGTATGAAGACGGCGGCGTTATCGCGCGGTGCGGCGGCGGTTTGTTTTGCGTCGCGCAGCGCAAAGAAAACATTCGCCACTTCGCGGGCCGCGCGGCCATGGACATCGAAGGCCTCGGCAACAAGTTGGTCGAGCAGTTGGTCGACGCCAAACTGGTCGGCAGCGTTGCCGATTTGTATGCGCTCACCGAAGCGCAACTCGCGGGCTTGGAACGCATGGCGGAAAAATCCGCCGCCAACTTGATTGAGGCGTTGGAAAAAAGCAAGCAAACCACGCTGGCGCGGTTTTTGTTCGCGCTCGGCATTCCGCTCATCGGCGCGGCCACGGCCGAGGCGCTGGCATCGAGTTTGCCGGACTTGCAACGCTTGCTCGAAGCGGACGAAGAAACGCTGCAGGCAATCCCCGATGTCGGGCCGGTGGTGGCGCAAAGCGTGCTGGCGTTTTTTGCCGAGGCGCATAACCGCGAAGTCATCGCGCAACTGGTCGCGGCCGGGGTGGCATGGCCGGCGCCGGCGGCCGCGCCGGGCGGCGGCGACGGTGTCGATAGTTTGTTCGCCGGCAAAACCGTGGTGCTGACCGGCACCTTGTCCATGGCGCGCGCCGAAGCCAAACGCATCTTGCAGTCCCGCGGCGCGCGCGTGACCGGCAGCGTCTCCAAAAACACCGACTATGTCATCGTCGGCGACAACCCCGGTAGTAAAGCCGACAAGGCCGAGGAATTGGGAATCGAAATGCTCGATGAAGCGGCGTTTATCGACATGGCCGGCGCGGAACAATGAACGCCGCCGACAAAACCGTCATTCATTTTTACCGCAAAACCGGCTGCCACTTGTGCGACGCCATGGCGCGCGCGTTGGATGCATTTATGCGCGAATTGGATTCGCGCGATGAATATGCGATTATCGAGCGCGACATCGAAGACGACCCAAGTTGGCATCAACGCTATCGGGAGTATGTGCCGACATTGGTCGTCGGCGAGCGCGAAGTGTGTTACTATTTCTTCGACTCCGATGAACTGAAACACGCGTTGCGGGAGGAATCATGCAAGCAGTGAAACTTAAACCGCGCGCCGAGCATGGCGACGGTGACAGCGACGGTGACGGCGACCATGGCGACGGTTATGGCGACCGCGCCGCCGCATTAACCGCGCTGCGCGACGCGTTCGGCGCGCGCGTGCTCACCTCCGACGCCATCCGCGAGCAATACGGTAAGGACGAATCGCATCATCCGTCATCGCCGCCGGATGCGGTGCTGCGGCCGCGCGACAAGTTCGAGGTGCAGCGCATCGTGCAACTCTGCGCGCAACACCGCATGCCGGTGGTGGCGTTCGGCGTCGGCACTTCGCTGGAAGGCAATGTCGCGGCGCTGGCCGGCGGAATCTGCATCGACAGTTCGGAGATGAAACAAATCATCCAAGTCAACGCCGAGGATTTTGATGTGGTGGTGCAGCCCGGCGTCACCCGCCGCCAACTCAACCAACACTTAAAAGGCAGCGGTTTGTTCTTCCCCATCGACCCCGGCGCCGACGCCACCTTGGGCGGCATGGCCTCGACCCGCGCGTCCGGCACCAACGCGGTTCGATACGGCACCATGCGCGAGAATGTTCTCAATATCGAAGCGGTGCTCGCCGACGGCTCATTGATTCGCACCGCCAAACGCGCGCGCAAGTCCGCGGCCGGTTATGACTTGACCGGTTTGTTGGTCGGCTCGGAAGGCACCTTGGCGGTGTTCACCGAGTTGACCGTGCGGTTGCATCCGGCGCCGGAGTCGATGGCGTCCGCGGTATGCGTGTTCGAGACCATCAAAGGCGCGGTCGACACCGTGATTCAATTGATTCAATGCGGCATTCCGGTGGCGCGGGTCGAGTTGTGCGATGCGTTGACCATCAAAAGTTTTAACATGTATTCCGGCACCGACTTCATTGAGTCGCCGACTCTGTTGCTCGAGTTTCACGGCAGCGATGCCGGCGTGCGCGAACAAGCCGAGGCGACGCAGGAACTGGCGCACGACAACGGCGGCGGCGAATTCAAATGGACGCAGAACACCGAGGAGCGCAACAAGATGTGGCGCGCGCGTCACGACGCCGCATATTCCGGCAAACGCCTGCACCCGAAAGGGCGGATTTGGGCGACTGATGTGTGCGTGCCGATTTCGCGTTTGGCTGACTGCATCGAAGCGACGCGCCGCGACATCGAAGAATCAAAACTTCTCGCGCCGCTGGTCGGGCATGTCGGCGACGGCAACTTTCACCTGCTGCTGTTGGTCGACCACGACGACCCGCAGGAAGTCGCGCGCGCCGAAGCGTTGCACCGTCGCATGGTGATGCGCGCGCTGGACATGGACGGCACCTGCACCGGCGAACACGGCATCGGCCAGGGCAAAATCGACTTCCTTAAACTGGAGCACGGCGCGGCGGTGTCGACCATGCGCGCGGTCAAGCAAGCGCTCGACCCGCACAACATCATGAACCCCGGCAAAATCTTCGACCAAAAATCATGAACGCCGACTCAAACTTTTCCGCCGAGGGCGGCTGCGCCTGCGGCGAAGTGAGATACCGCCTGACGCGCGCGCCGTTGTTCGTCAACTGCTGCCACTGCCGCAGTTGCCGGCGCGAAACCGGCGCCGCCTTCGCGCTGAACGCGCTGATTGAAACCGCCGCGGTCGAAGTGTTAAGCGGCGCGCCGCAAGCGGTCGACACGCCGTCCGAGAGCGGCAAGGGCCAGCGCATCGTGCGTTGCCGGTCGTGCCGGGTGGCGCTGTGGAGTCACTACGGCGGCGCCGGCGCGCACCTCGCCTTCATCCGCGTCGGCGCGCTGGACGACCCGGCCCGCTTCCCCCCGCGCATCCACATCTACACCGCCTCCAAACTGCCGTGGGTGCAACTCCCGCCCGATGTCCCGTCCACCCCCGCCTTCTACAGCCGCCGCGAACACTGGCCCGCGGACAGCCTCGCGCGCCTGCAGCGGATGACGGACGGTGGGCGACGGCGGCGGTGATGCGCTGCGCCGGCGATGGCCGGAAAGCACCGGGGCCGTCATTCCGTGCGGTTGGAAAACAAGGAGCGTAGCGACTATGTTTTCCTCCGATACGGAAGCCAGAGTCTTTAATTGACTTTGCGAGTAAGCAACAAAAAGCAAAGACGCTGGACGCCCGCTTAACAAATCGCGGGCGTGACGGCGCTTCGCGCCGGCAGTTAAATACTCTGGACTCCGGCTGCCACCGGAGTGGCGGTTTTCGACCGAGATTACCCCTCGTTGCTGCCGGCGGTGCCGGCGGTGGCGATGGTGCTGAGCGAACTGGCGGTGCCGTTGGCGCAGCCAAAAGTGGAGGTGGAGCCGCCGGTGCTGGCGCAGCCCATCGGGCCGGCGGCGTTCAGTTGCTGCAGTTGCGCCGCATTCAGCGGGCGGTCGTCGGCGGCCCACGGCCGCGGCGGCATCGGCACATAACTGATGTCGCGGGTCGATGTGACCACTTTCACTTCGGCCGCGCCGCCGGCCGCCGGGCGGTAGCCGACGGCCGCCAACGCTTGCGCGTCGCGGCGGCGCAAGCGGCGGCGAAATTCCGGGTCTTTCAGGGATTTGTTCAAAGCCGCGGCCGAAGTCGCGCGGCCGTCGCCGTGGGTCGTGGCTGTCATGTTTCGCTCCCGCTGAAGGCTGAAAGGGTTTGGCCGCGGCGTTGAAGCGCGGGCCGCTTGGTCGAGAGGTCGGTCGTCAACCGCTTATTCGCCGCTGCCCGCGGTGCCCAAGGTGGACGCGCTGCTGAGGCTGCCGGCGGTGGAAGTGCCGGTGCTGAGCGTGGACGCCGAGGTGGTGCTGCCCGCGGTGCCGGTGCAGGCGGCGGCCTGAATGCGCTTCAGGGTCGGCGCATCCAAAGTGTCCGCAAACGCGCGCGGATTCGGCAGTTGGATGTACAGCGTGTCGCGGGTGCTGGTGACCACGCGCACTTCGGCGGCCGCCGCGTCCGCCGCCAGCAGGCCGTTGTCGAGCGCATAACGTTTCGGGTCGGCGCGAATTTCCCGCCGCACCGCGGGGTCCAGCAGGCGGTTGGCGGCGGCGATTTGCCGGCGTTTGGACGGATAACCGGCGGTGTTGGCGGTGTTCATGGCGTATTAATTGCGGGTGGGGGCGGGGACGGCGGCGCGCATGCGCTCACATTCTGTCGGGCTCAATCGCCACGGTGCTGACGCTGGCGGCCGAGCCGGCGGTGCCGACGGTGGTGGTGATGCAGAACATGCAGCCCAGCGAACTGGCGCTGCCGGTGGTGCTGGCGCGCGGCCCGCCGCCTTGAATGGCGGCCAGGTCGGCGGCCTGCAGTTCATCCGAGTCGCTCGGCGCGGCCAGCGGGATGTACAAAGTGTCGCGCCCGCTCTCGACCACCTTGACCTCCATTTCCAGGCCGGCCGGAATGATGCCGTTTTCAACCGCGTACTGCTTCGGGTTGTCGCGGATGCGCCGCCGCGTTTCCGGTTCGAGCAGGGATTCGACCACCGCGAGCGTCTGCGCGGCTTGGTTTTGAGTGTTCATCGGAATGCCTCGGTTTGGAGCCGGCGCGGGGTTATTCGGTCACGCAGCCGACGGTGCCGGCCGAACTGGCCGTGGAAGCGGTGGACGAAGTGGAGCAGAGGGTGCCGTAACTCGCCAAACTGCCGGCGCTGGCGACGGTGCTGGCGGTGCTGCCCGCGGCCTGCACCCGGCTTAAATCGCCGTCTGCGAGCGCGCCGTCGTCCACGGCGATGGGCATCACCCAGTGCGTGGTGTGCGCGGTGTTGAACACCATGCGGATTTCCACCTCGCGGCCCAAATCGGGCAGGTCGAAACCGCGCGCGCGCAGCGTGTCGAGCGCCTGGTCCGGGTTGTCCCGGCACGCCCGGCGCACCGCCGGGTCGCGCAACGCTTGGCTGACGCTGTTAAAATCTTGTGTTTGCATCGAGTTTTCCTCGTTGTCCGAAGGCTTGAACCGGCGCGGCAAACCGCGGCAAGCCGCTGAAAAACGACCGCCGCCGCGCAATAAGCGGAATTGGAAAACGCGGAATGAGGAAAACCAAGCGATTTTTTTCGATGTTAGAAAGTGGTTTTATACACTTCAAACCGCCGGCCCAATTCTCCGCCGAAAATTGGGGTTGACATTCCCAAAAAGCGCGTTATATTCGGTTTTTCCATGGGGGTGACCAGGGCTCGACGCGGGTCACGAAGCCATCGGAGCATGCCGAGGGGCAGCGACCTCGTTAATCCACCTGCAACGCAATAGTTGCCAACGACGACAACTACGCGCTGGCCGCCTAATCCCGGTCAGCCCTCTCTTCCGGCTCGCCTTTAGGCCGGTTTTTTGAGAGGTCATCCATAAAGGCTCGCGTATCGGGCATGTCCGTCGCCCGGGGCGCTAAAACTCATCGGACTCGCCGGCGCGCGCGTTTGTTCGCCGACTTGCGCGGCGGTTAACTCAAAGGCGAACTATGCATGTAGTGGCCGATGTGTGTAGGTCTTGCGGACGCGGGTTCGATTCCCGCCACCTCCACCAATCACTTCATCCCCCGCCCGGCAACCCCGGGCGGTTTTTTTTGGCCCCGGTTTATGGGCGGCACCGCGCCGGCCGTGACACCGGCCGCGGCATCGCCGGCGAATGCGTCGCGCACGGTGGTAGAATGCGCCGATGAACCGCCAGTTTCTCGCCGTCGCGCTGTTCGCCGCGATATTCGCCGCGTTGTTCGCCGTCGCGCCGTTGCGCGCGGACCAGAACGCGCCGCAGTTGGACGACTTGTTCGCGCAACTGAAAACCGGTTTGAACGCGGCGGCCGCGGTTGAAGTGACGCGCGCCATCTGGGACGCGTGGCTGCAGCACGACGAGCGCGGCGTGAACCAGCAGATGGACGCCGGCCTGCGCGCCATGCGCGACCGCTTGTGGCGCGATGCGCTGGTGTGTTTTGACGCGGCGGTGGCGCTGGCGCCGGACTTCGCGGAAGCGTGGAACAAGCGCGCCACGGTGTATTACATGCTTGGCGACTTCGACGCCTCCAGCGCCGATGTGGCGGAGACGCTGCGCTTGGAGCCGCGGCATTTCGGCGCGTTGGTCGGCCAGGGCATGATGCACATGCAATCGCGCGAGGACGCGCTGGCGCTGGTTTATTTCCGCCGCGCGCTGACGGTCAACCCGCACATGGACAATGTGCGCGGTTATGTCGAGCGGCTGGCGCGCGGGGAGAAGCCGATTTAACGCCGCGGCGCGCGCATCTCGACCGTCGCGCGCCGAATCAACCGCGCTCGCCGCAACAGTTCTCGCGCCGAATCAACCGTCGAATCAACCGTCGCGCATTCATCTCGCTCGCCGCAAAAGTCGAATCATGCTCTGGGTCAAATCCTTCCACATCCTGTTCGTCATCACCTGGTTCGCCGGGCTGTTCTATCTGCCGCGTTTGTTTGTGTATCACGCGCAGGCCGGCGACCGCATCGGCATCGCGCGTTTCAAGGTGATGGAGCGCAAGTTGTTCTGGGGCATCATGACGCCGAGCGCGGCGCTGGCGTTGTTCTTCGGCGCGTGGCTGTGGCGGGGTTACGGCTTCGGCGGCAACTGGCTGGCGCTCAAGTTGCCGTTAGTCGCGCTGGTGCTCGCGTATCATTTTTGGTGCTACCTAAAACTGCGCGACTTCCGCCACGACCGCAACCGCCACGGCCACATCTACTACCGACTGCTCAACGAAGCGCCGGTGCTGTTGGCGGCGGGGATAATCATTCTCACCGTGGTTAAGCCGGTTTGACCGTCACCGTCGCGCATCGCCAACGAGGGCCGGAAAACGCCGGGGGCCGTCATTCCCGCAGGTTTTTAAGCGGGAATCCAGAGTCTTTAATTCCGCGGCGCGAAGCGTCGACGAGTGCCGGAAAATGCCCGGGGCCGTCACGCCCGCAGTCTGTTGAGCGGGCGTCCAGCGTCTTTGCTTTTTGTTGCTTACTCGCCGGGGCAATTAAAGACTCTGGATTCCGTATCGGTGAGGAATATAGTCGCTACGCTTCCTT
>JAPPPS010000099.1 GCA_028817405.1 Gammaproteobacteria bacterium | reverse complement strand
ATTTGAGCGTGTAAAGTACCGCAACATCGGCACCGTCAATTCCGCTGTTGCCGGCATCAACGCCGTCAATTCTGCTGTTGCCGGTATCAATGCCGTCAATTCCGCTGTTGCTGGCATCAACACCGTCAATTCCGGCGGTGCAGGCATCCGCGTTGGCATTCGTCGTTCATCATTCGCTCATGAAAAACCGCATCATTCTCATCGACCATCACGATAATCTGCCGGATGACCGTGTGACTACGCACTTGGCGGCGCGCGGGTTTCACATTGACTTGCGGCGGCCGGTGGATGGCGAGTTGTTGGACGCGGAACCGGGCGATGATGTCGCGGGGAGCGTGTTGTTTGGCGGCGCGCAGAATGTGGATGAGATGCATAAGTATCCGTTTTTGCGCGACGAAATCGCCTGGATTCGCGCTTGCCACGCGCGCGGGTTGCCGTTGTTGGGCATCTGTTTGGGCGGCCAGTTGGTCGCGCAGGCGTTGGGCGGCACGGTGTCGGCGTTGCCCGGCGGGCGTTGCGAGTTCGGCTACTACCGCATCACGCCGACCGCGGCCGGGCGCGCCTGGATGACGCGGCCGTTGTATGCGGCGCAGGCGCATTTTTACCGCTTCACGCCGCCGCCGGATGCGACCCTGCTGGCGACCGGCGAAGGCGGCGGCGATGACGCGCAGGCGTTTCAATGCGGCGCGTCGACTTTTGCGGTGCAGTTTCACCCGGAGGTGACGCGCGCGATGTTCCGCCGGTGGCAGGACGCGGAGTGGGCGTTCTTCGATTCGCCCGGCGCGCAGACGCGCGAACAGCAGGACGCGTTGGCGGCGCAGCATGACGCGGCGCAAGGCGCATGGTTTGACGGTTTTCTTGCGCGTTTGTTCGCCGGGCCGGCGGATTGAAGTCGCCGGTGAATCGTCGCCAAGAGCGCCACCGATATTGCCGCTAATAGCGCCGTTGAATCACCGTTGAATCACCGTTCAATCGCCATTGAATCACCGTTGAATCACCCGCAGTCGGCTATACTCGCACACCACCACCGGAGTTTCCCCATGTCCACCACCGATACCTGTTGCACCATCGTGCCGTATTTCGAAGTCCCGGCCGAACACCTCGCCGCGTTCAAAGCGTTGTGCGATGAGTTTGTCGCGCAGACCCAAACCGAACCGGCCTGCCTCTACTACGGCTTTAGTTTTGACGGCAACCGCGCGCACTGCCGCGAAGGCTACCGTGACGCGGCCGGCCTCCTCGCGCACTTAAAAAATGTCGATGCGTTGCTGAAGCGCGCGCTGGAAATTTCCAAAATCACCCGCCTTGAAGTGCATGGCCCCGAGAGCGAGTTGGCGAAGTTGCGCGCACCGTTGGCGGCGTTGAAGGCGCGGTTTTTTGTTCTGGAATGCGGGTTTCGCAACTGAACCATGAGTCTGCTGTCGCTAATCGCCGCGCTGCTGCTGGGCTCGATGCTGTTCTTCGCGGCCATGGTCGCGCCGTCGGTGCGCAAACTGTTGGACGCGGAAAACGCCGGCAAATATCTAAGCGATTTGTTCCCGCGGTTTTATTTGTGGGGCATCGCGCTGTCCGCGGCCGGGGTCATCGCCGCGTTGTATGCGCGCACGCCCGCGGCGATTTTGGCGGTCATCGTGTTGGGCGGTTATCTTTATTCGCGGCAGTGGCTGGTGCCGCGTCTCATGCGCGCGCGCGAAACTTGGTTGGCCGGCGACTCGCCGCAGCACAAAGCGCAGTTCGACAAACTGCATAAACAAAGCGTACTTATTAACTGCATTCAAATCGTATTGTTGTGCGTTTTGATTGTTACCGGTTGAGCCGCGGCGCGTGATTAATTCACCGTTGCGTGAGCGATTCACCGTCGCCGCCGCCTATTGGTTAGCGTTATCGTCGCCGCCGTCGCCACCGTCACCGTCACAATACCGCGCGCGCAACTCGCGTTTCAAAATCTTGCCGGCCGCGTTGCGCGGAAACGCGTCGAGAATCCACGCCGCTTTAATGCGTTGGAACTTCGCGTCGACGCGTTGATTGATCCACTCGACCAATTCATTCGCGTCCAAGTCGCGCGCGCCGGTCACCGCGGCCACCGCGGCCTCGCCCCACTTGGCGTCGGCGGTACCGAACACCGCCACTTCATCGACGCCGGGATGGCGGGCAACCACTTCCTCGATGTCGCGCGGATACACATTGACGCCGCCGCTGGTGAACATGTCTTTCTTGCGGTCGACCAAATACACGAAGCCGTCCGCGTCCATGGTGCCTAAGTCGCCGGAGTGCAGCCAGTCGCCGCGCATGGCGGCCGCGGTTGCATCCGGGCGGCGGTAGTAGCCTTGCATCAACAGCGGCCCGCGCCCGCAAATTTCGCCGATGACACCGGGCGCGCATGGTTTATCGTGTTCGTCGACGATGCGAATGTCGGTGAAGGCCGCGGCGCAGCCGACCGATTCCAGTTTGCGCGGCGCATCGGCGTTGTCGAGGATGGTCATGAAACCTTCGGTGACACCGTACAGTTCATAAAATCTGCCCGGCAGTTGTTCGATGAGGCGTTGTTTGTAAGTCAAGTGCAGCGGCGCGCCGACCGCGCATAACATCTGCAGCGATTCCAACTTGGCGGGCGCAAACGCCGCACTGTTCAGCAACGCGATGATTTGCGCCGGCACCAATACGATGTGGGTGACGCGGTTAACTGCGATGGCGTCGATGAATTTTTCCGCGTCAAACCGCGCATGCAGAATAAACTTGCAGCCGAGATACAGCCACGGCATAAAACTCAGCATCGCGCCGTTGAACACCAGCGCGCCGGCGTGCAGCACGATGCTCTCCGGCGTCATCCGCCATGCGTTTGCAAACAGCGCGCCATACATCGCGCGCACCGCGTGGCTATGGACGATGCCTTTCGGCGCGCCGGTGGTGCCGCTGGAATACATAATGTTGTAGATACTGTCGCCGTCGATGTCCGCGTTGGTCGCCGGCGTGGCGGTTGATGCGGCGGCGGTGAATTGTGCGTAGGTTTGAAATCCCGGCGGCGGCTCCGATGACGGTGGGATTTCAGTCAATATAAAACGGTCGCCGATTTGTTGCGCGATGTCGTTATTGTCGCTGTTGTCGCCGTGGTCGCTGCGCATAGAATCGAGAACCGCGGCCTGACTTGCATGCGCAATCACGCACTGGCTCTCCGAATCGCGCAACAACTGCGCAACCGCGTTTTCTTGCAGCAAGGTACTGCACGGCACGATGACGATGCCGCTCACGCTGGCGGCCCAGAACGCCGCCACCAACTCAAAACTATTCGGCAGCAGCGTCGCGACTTTATCGCCGGGTTTCAGGCCCGCGTCCAGCCACGCATTCGCCAAGCGGTTAACTTCCGTTTGTAGTTGCGCGAAAGTGATGTCGCGCGCGGCAAAATCCCCGTCGAAATCCCCGTCGAAACCACCGTCGAAACGGAACGCCACCCGCTCCGGCCAACGCCGCGCATGATGCGCGAGTAAATTCGCCAGCGTGGGTTTCATTGCATGGCGGTGATGCGATTCGCGGCGCGATGATTCAATGCGTCGCGATGGATGCGCGATTCATTTTGCGCGGCGCTCGCCGGTCGACATGGCATCGATGCAACGCGCCGCCGCGGTCAAGACAACTTATCCAGCGCCGATTCCAAACTCGCCATGATGGCCGGCATATCCTCGCGCTTGCAGGTGCCGACCGACAAGCGAAACCAGTTGGCGTAGTTGTGCGCGCCGAACCATGAGAACGGCAGGATGCCGATTTTGCCTTCGCTCAAGATGTAGTCCTGCACCGCGCCGTCGCTGTCCAGCGCGTTGGCGTTTGCGGTACGCTTGCCGAGGATGTCGATTTTGACGCTGAGATAAATCGCCGCGCGCGGCACGATGGCGTCGACCGCGTGGCCCTTTTCTTTCAACGCCATGAAGCCGGCATAAAAACCGTCCAGGCGCGCCGACAAGCGTTTGCGAAATGCATCCAAGTGCGCATCCACGGCCGCATCATCGGCGAGAAAAACCCCGCCCGCGACTTGCTCCGGGCGCGGCGCCCACGCCCCCATGTGCGCGACCAGCGACGACATTTTGCCGATGACATGGCGCGGCCCGGTGGCCCAGCCGACGCGCACCCCGGTGGCCGCGAACGCCTTCGACATGCCGTCGACAAAAATCGCGTAGTCGGCGATTGCCGGGCAGACCGTCAACGGATGCCGGAACGCATCGGCCTCCCAAGTCAGCGCCCAATACACTTGGTCGAACAACACATACAACGGTTTGGCGTCGGCTCCGCGGCGACGGTTCTCGGCCACCACCAACTCGCACACCGCGCGCAAGTTGTCCTCGGCGAACAAGGTGCCGGTGGGATTCTGCGGCGCGCACAACGCCAACAACGCCGCGTCCTTCAAGTGCGGCGCGAGCGCATCCGCGGCCGGCATAAAGTGATTGTCCGGCGCGGTCTCGACCGCCACCCCGGCCGCGCCGAGCAGTTGCGCATAACTCTCGTTGTTCCACGACGGCACCGGATACACCACGCGCTCGCCGGGGTCCACCACGGTGCGATACAACGAATAAATGAGCGGGCGTGAACCGCTGGCGATGATGACATCCTCGGCCGCGTAATCGAGACCGCAGGCGCGGTTCAGCCAGCCGGCCACGGCCTGGCGAATCGGCGGCAAGCCGACCGCGCCGGGGTAGTTGGTGTGATGCGCGCGGTACGCGTCGGTGATGGCGACGGTGAGCGCGTCGGGGATGGGGAAGACGGCCGGGTCGAAGTCGCCGACGGTCAGGTTATACAGGGTTTCGCCGCGTTGTTTGCGCGCGTTGATGTCGGCGGCGATGTTGAGAATCGGCGAGGTCTCGGTTTGCTCGGCGAGGCGGGAGAGTTTCATGCGGAGTCGATGACGGTGGAGGTGATTGCGGTGGCAGCGGCGCGTGCGACGGTCGGCGGCGACGGTGACGGTGGCGCAAAGCATACGCCAAGCGCGGCGGCGGCGCAAGTTGGGCGCGGCTCACGGTGACTTGTACGTACAGTGGGCCGCGGCGAAGGAGTGGGCAGCGGCGAAAGCGCCAAGTGATTCCGATTCAACCGCGCCGCAGCATGATAAAAAACGCGCCGGCCGCCAACACCGTCAGCCACACCAAACTCCAGCCGGGCATGCTCAAGCCCAGCAAACTCCACTGCACTTCCGCGCACTCGCCGGAGCCGCGCAGGATTAACTCCAGCGCTTCGGTCAGCGGGAACGCGTCCAACATGAACGCCAAGCCCGGCCCGCATTCCGGCGTTTGCCCGGCCGGCAAGTTTTGCAACCACACATGCCGCGCCGCGATGCCGGCCCCGAGCAGCGCCGCGACGCCGGCGACGCCGCCATAAACCCGCCGCCCCCAGCCGCGCGGGTTGTGCAAGAAGCCGGCCAGCGACACGATGCCGACGCCGATGAACGCCACGCGCTGCAAAATGCACAACGGACACGGCGTTAAGCCAGCGACATACTGGAAGTACATCGCGGCCGCGATGAGCGCCGCGCACAAAATAAAACCGGCGAGGAAAAGGATGCGGGTGGGCATGGGGGGAGGATAGCAGATCAGAACCGTAACCGGCCTTCGAGGGTGACGGTGTTGTCGGTGGCGGCGGCGTTGAGGTGGCGCGCTGATAAGTCAAGAGCGAAGCGCGGGCCGGTGGACCATCGCAGTCCGAGGCGGTAGTCGCGCCGGGAGTCGCCGAGGCGCAGGGCGGTGTATGGCGTGAGCATGCCGCGGCTGAACGAACCCGCGTCGCCGAAACCGAATGCGCGCCCCGACGCCAACGCCGCAACCGGCAAACCGTAGCCGACCTCCGCGGCCAATCGCGCCTGCGGGTCAGCGGCCGGCGCGCCGGCATCAGCATCGAAACCAGCCACGCCGTTGTCCCACAATCCGCGCAAGTCCACCTCCGCGTCGCCGTAGCCCGGCGTCAGCGTCAGCGAAAAACCTTGCCCGTCGGCGCCGGGCGCGAGTCGTAGCAAACCGCCCACGCCCCATTCTCGCTGGTCGCCGCTGTGCGCCAACAACGCGCGGGCCTTGCCCTGCACGGTCAGACCGCGCGCCGCGTTGTGGTAGCGCAACCGTCCGCCGACTTCCATGCCGGCGCCGCCGCGGCCGTCGCCGCCGTCGTGGCGCAGGCCGGCATCGACGGTGCGCGTCAATTCCGCGCCGCCGGCAAGAACGCGCGGCGCGCGCAACGCCAGCGCCACGCGCAGGCGGTTTGCGTCGACTTCCAAGTCCTCGGCGATGCCGCCGCCGTCATCGCCTTCGACTTCGGTTTGCGCGACAAACGCGTCCGCCTCGACCCGCAACTCGCGCGCGCCGGCCCGCCGCAACCGCCAACTGCCGCCGGCCGCGACGCCGGTCATGCTGACATCATTCGCGGTCGCCGCTTCGCCGTCCGGCGTGACTTCCACTTCGCCGCTGCCGACGCTCGCGCTTGCCCACGCCGCGCCGCCGTCGCTCAACCGCCAGTTCCAATACGGACTCACCGCGGTCAAGTCCAGTTCATATTCGCCGCGCTGGAATTGGCCGTCAATAACCGCCGAGTAGTCGCTCGCCGAGTCGCTGTATGAAACCATCAGCCCGGCGCGGGAGGCATCGCCGACCCGGCCGTCCACGCCGAGGTGAAAACTCAGCATGTCGCCGTCCCATTCGGTGTCGCCGTCTTCGCCTTCGATGCCGCGGTAGTCGCCGCCGGCCCAGACCGCGACACCGTCACCGTCACCGCGGCCGGCCGCGCCGGCGCGCCGGGCAATCGCGCCGAACTGCCGGCCGGCCATCGCGCGGGTCAGCGCCGGCAGCATGGTCTCGTGCAGCGCCGGGCTGGCCGCGGGCTGGGCTTCGTCGTCGGTGATGCTGACCGTCAACGCCGCCCCGACGACGGTATTCGCAATCCCCGGGTCGGCGAGCGTCAGCGTGAAG
>JAPPPS010000022.1 GCA_028817405.1 Gammaproteobacteria bacterium | reverse complement strand
CCCGCTTAACACGTCACCCCCGCAGTGTTTTAAGCGGGGGCTGCGGGCGTGGCGATAGGGGAGACCGCGGGCGTGACGGTGAGTGGTTGCAATGACAAAAAGAAAAAAAACGCCGCGGGATAAGTTTATCTCGCGGCGTGTGGTTGCTTTAAAAAAACAATCAAGCGGAAGCGTTTAATGCTTGCTCGATGTCTTCGATGATGTCGGCGACATTTTCGATGCCGATGGACAAGCGCACCAAATCGGTGGAGACACCGGAGGCGGCCAACTCTTCTTCGGAGAGTTGACGGTGGGTGGTGGTGGCCGGGTGGCAGGCCAAGGATTTGGCGTCGCCGATGTTGACCAAGCGGGTGATGAGTTGCAAGGCGTCGATGAATTTCTGCCCGGCTTCGACGCCGCCTTTGATGCCGAAACTTAAGATGCCGGAAGCGCGGCCGCCGGTGTATTTATCCAGCAACGGTTTATACGGACTGTCGTCCAAGCCGGCGTATCGCACCCAGTTCACGCGCGCGTGACCTTGCAAGTGTTTGGCGACGGTCAGCGTGTTGTCGCAGATGCGTTCCATGCGCAGCGGCAATGTTTCCAAACCTTGCAACGCGAGGAAAGCGTTTTGCGGCGCCATGGCCGCGCCGATGTTGCGCAGCGGCACAACCCGCGCGCGCAGGATGAACGGCGGCAGGCCGGTCTCGGTGTACACCACGCCGTGGTAGGAGACATCCGGCTCGTTCAAGCGTTTGAATCGTGCCTTGTTCGCCACCCAGTCGAACTGGTTGGAGTCGATGAGCGCGCCGCCGATGATGGTGCCGTGGCCGCTGATGTATTTGGTGACCGAATGCACCACGATGTCGCAGTTCCATTCAAACGGCCGGCATAAGTACGGCGTCGGCACGGTGTTGTCGACGATGACCGGAATGCCATGCGCGTGCGCGATGTCGGCGATTTTTTCCAGGTCGAGAACATTGCCGGCCGGGTTGCCGATGGATTCGCAATACACCGCTTTGGTTTTGGCGTCGAACAACGCCGGCAACGCGTCGAGGTTGTCCGGGTCGGCGAACCGCGTTTCGATTCCGATTTGCGGAAAGGTGTGCGCGAACAAGTTGTAGGTGCCGCCGTACAACGTCGACATGGAAACGAAGTTGTCGCCGGCCTCGGCGATGGTCAACAGCGCGTAGGTGGTGGCGGCCTGGCCGGACGACACCGCCAAGCCGGCCGCGCCGCCTTCCATGTCGGCCAACCGTTGCTCCAGCACATCGTTGGTCGGATTCATGATGCGCGTGTAGATGTTGCCGAGCACTTTCAAGTCGAACAAGTCGGCGCCGTGCTGGGTGTTGTCAAACGCGTACGCGGTGGTCTGGTAGACCGGCACCGCCACCGCGTGGGTGGTCGGCTCCGGTTTGTAGCCGGAATGAACCGCTTTGGTTTCGATTTTCATGGTGGCCTCCGTTGGTGGCGCGTGGTGGTTTGGTTATGACCGCGCGGTGTTCGCGCGCGGCCGCGCAGTGTAGCAAAAAAGCGCGGTGGCATTGCGCGGCGACATTGCCGGTGACGGCGACGGCGACGGTGGCGGCGACAGTGGCGGCGGTACGGTGGCGGCGACGGTGGCGGCGACGGTGGCGTGGCGGCGGTACGGTGCCGGCGACGGTGGCGTGGCGGCGACGGCGGCGGCGGATAATCGCGCGCGTCAACCGCGCACGGATGCGCTATACTCCGCGCCTGATTTTCGCGCCCGGCCCGGTGCGGCCGGGCAAACAACAAACCGTCGCCGCGCCACCGTCCGCGGCGCAACCATCAACAGGTAATTCAATGACTCGTTTTGTCCTTTCCGCCGAGGTCGCCAGGGTCGCCAGAGTCGCCGTGGTGACCGTGGCCGCGGTGGCCACTGTGACAGTGGTAGCGGTCGCCGGGCAATGGGCCGCGGCGCAATCTAATGCGGCTGGCGCGGCCGATGCAACCGGCGCAACCGGCGCAACCGCCATCACCGGCGATGCCGCAGCCGGCCGCGCCGCGTCCGCCACCTGCGTGGCTTGCCATGGCGCCGACGGCAACAGTCCCACCGACCAGTTCCCCAACTTGGCGGGCCAAGTGCCGGGCTACATCGCCGCGCAACTCGCCAAGTTCCAATCCGGCGCGCGCCAGGACCCGGTCATGGCCGGCTTCGTGGCGGCGTTGACCGCGCAGGACATGGCCGATTTGGACGCCTATTACAGCGGCCTCGACGGCAAAATCGGCGGCATCACGCCGGCCCAAGAATCAGCCGCATTGGCCGGCGGCAAAATCTACCGCGGCGGCTACAAACCGTACGACATCGCCGCCTGCATGGGCTGCCACGGCCCGTCCGGGCATGGCATTCCGCCGGCCTTCCCGCGCCTGGCCGGCCAGCCGGCCGCGTACCTTGAGGCGCAACTGCTCGCCTACAAGTCCGGCGCGCGCGTTGACCCGGTGATGAATGCGGTCGCGTTCGCGCTGTCGGCGCAGCAGATTCGGGAGTTGGCGCTGTATATTTCGGCGTTGTATTGACCGCGCGGCGGGGCCGCGGCCCGCGGGCCGCGGTACGCACGGTACGTACAGTTAGAGCCCGGCCGGCGCCTCGATGCCGTGGATGCGGCACGCCGCCAGCAGCGTATTGCGTAGCAGGCAGGCGATGGTCATCGGGCCGACGCCGCCCGGCACCGGGGTAATCGCCCCCGCCACTTGTTGCGCGGCCGCGAAATCCACATCGCCGACTAACCGCGTTGCGCCGCCGGCCGGTTTCGCATCGCCGCTTGCGCCCGCATCGCCGCTTGCACCCGCATCGCCGCTTGCACCCGCCGCGTCGCCGGCAGCATCCAAATCCGCGGCCGCGACTCGGTTGATGCCGACATCGATGACCGTCGCCCCGGGTCTCACCCAGTCGCCTTTGACCAACTGCGGCACGCCCACCGCCGCCACCAAAATGTCGGCCGCGCGGCACACCACCGGCAAGTCCCGGGTGCGCGAATGCGCGATGGTGACGGTGCAGTGCGCGCGCAGCAGCAACTGCGCCACCGGTTTGCCGACGATGTTGGAGCGGCCGATGACCACCGCATGCCGCCCGGTTAAATCGCCCAACTGGTGGCGCAGCAGCAGCAGGCAGCCGGCCGGTGTGCAGGGCGGCAGCGCCTCCGCGCCGACCGACAGGCGGCCGACATTTTCGAAGTGGAAGCCGTCCACATCCTTGTCGACGCGGATGGCGTTGATGACTTTCGCCTCGTCGATATGCGCGGGCAGCGGCAGTTGCACCAAAATGCCGTGCACCTGCGGGTCGGCGTTCAGGCGCGCGACCAACGCTAACAGTTCGTCCTGGCCGGTGTCGGCCGGCAGTTTGTGCTCAAACGAATTCATCCCCGCCGCGCGCGTTTGCTTGCCCTTGTTGCGAACATAAACGCCGCTGGCCGGGTCGTCGCCGACCAGCGCCACCGCCAACCCCGGCCGCACACCGCGCGCCGCCAAACCGGCCACCGCCTCGCCAACCCGCGCCCGCAAATCCGCGGCAAACGCCCGCCCATCGATAATTGTCGCCATAAAATCCTCCGCCGCTTTTTGCTTAAAAACAACGCCGAAATATAACCGATAACGACCGGTAGATGACAATCGGCAGCCGCGGCGGATTGGTGCGCGGTTGTGCTATCATTTGTCGTTGGTTACACCGGTTTTTTTGCTGATGGCTACGCTTTACGACAAACTTTGGCGGCGGCATGTGGTGCATTGCGATGCGGACGGCAACGCGCTGATTTACATCGACCGCCACTTGGTGCATGAGGTCACTTCGCCGCAGGCGTTTGAGGGCTTGCACTTGGCCGGGCGGCGACCGTGGCGCGCCGAGTCGGTGTTAGCGGTGCCGGACCATAATGTGCCGACCACCGTCGACAACGCCGACATCGACGACCCGGTGTCGCGCCTGCAAGTCGCCACGCTGGCGCAAAACTGCAACCACTTCGGCATCACCGAGTTCGGCATGGGCGACCCGCGCCAGGGCATCGTGCATGTCATCGGACCGGAGCAAGGCGTCACCTTGCCGGGCATGACCATCGTGTGCGGCGACTCGCACACCTCGACGCACGGCGCGTTCGGCGCGCTGGCGTTCGGCATCGGCACCTCGGAAGTCGAGCATGTGTTGGCGACGCAATGCCTGCGTAGCGCCAAGTCGAAGAACATGCGCGTGCTGTTGCGCGGCGAATTGCGGCCGTTGGTCGGCGCCAAGGATGTCGCGCTCGCGCTCATCGGCGAAATCGGCACCGCGGGCGGCACCGGCTACGCGCTGGAATTCGCCGGCGAAGCGGTCGCGGCGATGTCGATGGAGGCGCGCATGACTTTGTGCAACATGGCCATCGAGGCCGGGGCGCGCGCCGGCATGGTCGCGGTCGACCAAACCACCATCGATTATCTGCGCGGGCGGCCGTTCGCGCCGGCCGGCGCCATGTGGGAGCAAGCGGTGGCGCACTGGCGCGACTTGCATTCGGATGCTGACGCGGTGTTCGACCGTGAAGTGGAGTTGGATGTGTCGAGCATCGCGCCGCAAGTTACCTGGGGCACTTCGCCGGAGATGGTCACCGACATCGACGGCGCGGTGCCGGACCCCGCGCAGTCGGCCGACGCGGCGCGCCGCGAAAGTTGGCAACTCGCGCTGGACTACATGGGCTTGCAACCCGGCACGCCGATTCGCGACATCGCGCTCGACTTGGTGTTCATCGGCTCGTGCACCAACAGCCGCATCGAAGACTTGCGCGCCGCGGCCGAAGTGGTGAAAGGAAAAAAGGTGGCGGCGTCGATTAAGCAGGCGTTGGTGGTGCCGGGCTCGGGGCTGGTTAAACGCCAGGCCGAGGACGAAGGCTTGCATCAGATTTTTATCGACGCCGGATTTGAATGGCGCAACCCCGGTTGCTCGATGTGCTTGGCGATGAACGCCGACCGACTGCAACCCGGCGAGCGTTGCGCGTCGACTTCCAACCGCAACTTCGAGGGCCGGCAAGGACAAGGCGGGCGCACGCACTTGGTGTCGCCGATGGTCGCGGCCGCGGCCGCCATCGCCGGCCGGTTCGACGACGCACTCGACCGCAAAAACGACGATGCGAGGGCCGCCTGATGGACGCTTTCATTACGCTGCGCGGCTTGGTGCTGCCGCTCGACCGCGCCAATGTCGACACCGACGCGATTATCCCCAAGCAGTATTTGAAGTCGATAAAACGCAGCGGCTTCGGGCCGACGCTGTTCGACGAATGGCGTTATCTCGACCACGGCGAGCCGGGCATGGACCACAGCGCGCGCCCGCTGAACCCGGATTTCGTTCTGAATCAATCTCGCTACCAAGGCGCGCAAATCCTCCTCGCGCGCGCCAACTTCGGCTGCGGCTCCTCGCGCGAACACGCGCCGTGGGCGCTACTGGACTACGGCATCCGCTGCATCATCGCGCCCAGTTTCGCCGACATTTTCTACAACAACTGCTTCAAGAACGGCATGCTGCCGGTGGCGTTGTCCGATGAAATCGTCGACGATTTATTCGCGCAAGTCGAAGCGCAAGAAGGCTATGAACTGGAAGTCGATTTACCGGCGCAGCGAATCGTTCAACCGGATGGCACGACGGTTGAATTCGACATCGAGCCCGGCCGCAAACATTCGCTGGTCAACGGCTTGGACGACATCGCTTTGACGCTGGAAAAAACCGAACTGATTCGGGAATACGAAGCGCGCCGGAAGGTGGATGCACCGTGGTTGTTTGCGGAATCCCGCTGATTTCTGTACAACATATTACCCATGAAATACCGCGAAGAATTACCCATCGATTGCCCGCCGCATGATGCGGAAGAGGTCGCCGTCGATATGGCGGTGTTTCGGTTGGTGCGCGACAATCCGCCGACCGATGAAGATTTTCGTTCGCAGCGCGCCGAAAACCCGAAGGCAAAGTTTGGCGTTTCTGAATGCCAAGCGCGAGGGTTATCCGTGTTTGCGGTGTTGGAAGATGCGCGAAGAATTTGTAAATTACAAAGAATGCGCGACCGGCTGATTTGCCGCGTGCAGTTAAATATCGACGCCGGAAAAATCAAACAAACCGGCAAAAAATCCCACTATACTTGGTGGCCGTTTGCCGATTTTGACATTTTAGCGAACTGCAGAGTCCGGTAGCCATGAAGAAAGTGCATTACATATCCACGCTGTTTTACTACGACAGTCCGCAGGTGTTCGATGCGCGCGACGACATCGGCGGGCGCTATGTCGGCGTGGCCGTCACCCGCCCGGATGGCCGCGACGGTTATCTGGTAAAGGGAGTTAAGCCGGGCAGTTTGAACGCTTTCCGCGCCGGCGAGACCGACCTTAAGGCCATGCTGCTGGAAGTGGATGCCGATGAATGGTATCTGGCGGACGCCGAGTTTGATGTTGACGTGCCGATAAAGTTGGAGCCGCAAAACGCTTCCCTGGTGGACAGCGGCTATCTGCCGGATGACGGGTTTTTGTTGCGCGAACCTCCGGCCGGAAGTTATGCGTTCAAAGAATCCCGAAAGCGAAACAATTCCGCCATGGATGCCATCGCTGATGCGGAATAAAACGACCGGCAACCACGATTTGCACGCCACTCGCGCACGATATGCGCCGAAAGGTTGAGTCACCGTGGTTGTTTGGCGGTACCGTGCAGCGCGGATAGCGCGCGAAACATCGCTATCGCTTATCACGCATCAACACCGGCATATTGATTTCTCATGTCAAACATCACCAAAAACACGCTGTTCACCGGCGACAATCTGTACATTCTCAACGGGATGAACAGCCAGTCGGTGGATTTGATTTATCTCGACCCGCCGTTCAACAGCAAACGCACTTATTCCGCTCCCATCGGCAGCAAGGCGGCGGGCGCGAGTTTCAAAGACATGTGGACATGGAAGGATGTCGACGAATCTTATCTTGAGCGCATCGTCAACGATTACCCGTATCTGGTGCAGTTCATTCAGTCGGTTGAAGTTCTGCACAGCCGGCCGATGATGGCGTATATCACTTATATGACGCAGCGCATGCTGGAAATGCACCGGGTGTTGAAACCGACCGGCAGTTTGTATCTGCATTGCGACGCCACCGCCAGTCATTACTTGAAGGTTGTGCTTGACCGGATATTCGGCAGGGATAACTACCGAAACGAAATTGTATGGAGGCGAATGAAAGGCGCCAAAGGCTCGCAGCATTCGCCGAAGTCGTGGGGCAGAAGTTCGGACGCGATTTTTTACTACGCCGCCACCGACAAAGCCAAGGTGCTGCCGTATCGGGAACTCTCGCCGGAGGAAGTCGCGGCGAAATTCAACCGACAAGACGAGAAGGGCCGGCGCTACTTCGACGACTCGGCGCACATGTTCCGCTCGCCGGGTCTGGGCGCGCGCCCTAATTTATGTTTTGAGTGGCGGGGATTTACCAATCCGCATCCGTCCGGATGGCGGCTGAATAAAACGCGTTTGGAAGAGGAGTATCAAAAAGGCAACATCGTCATCACCGATGACGGAAAACTCGAACGCCGCAAGTATCTGGATGACTACCGCGGCATGCCGATGGATAATGTGTGGGTGGATATTCCGCCGGCCAGCGGCGATGAGTATATCGGGTATCCGACCCAAAAACCGCTGGCTTTGCTGAAGCGAATTATCCAAGCCAGCAGCAGCGAAGGCGACATCGTGCTCGACCCGTTCTGCGGATGCGCCACCACATGCGTCGCCTCGCAGCACTTGCACCGCAAATGGATTGGAATCGACATCGAGGAACAAGCCGCCCAACTGGTGGTCGACCGGTTGTCCGACGACGCCGGTTTATTCGGCGATTTTGTGCACCGAACCGACTTGCCCAAGCGCACCGATGTCACAATCGAATCCGCCGGCAGCCGGGATGTAAAAACGCGCCTGTTCAAAGAACAGCAGGGCTTGTGCAACGGTTGCCGGACGAAAATGCAAATTCAGCAATTCGAAGTCGACCATATCATTCCAAAATCAAAAGGCGGCGGCGACTACTACGACAACTACCAACTGCTCTGCGGCCACTGCAACCGCACCAAAGGCAACCGCCCGATGGAATATCTGCACGCCAAAATCGCCAAACGCGCCGAACACCTACGGCACAAAATTACATTCGGCGGCGGCGGAGAATAACAACGCGCGCAAGTTGCGCCAAGAAGTTTGTGTTGCCGGTTATCGACAACAAAATAAACAACGCATTCATCATGCGCCGCTCAAACCTTCCGCCAACTGTTGTACGAAGCGGTGTACATCAGCGGCGATTTGGTTTTTGCGGGATGGTTTTTTTATCCCCGCCGCAATCTTTTCTATCACCGCCGAGCCGACGACGGCGGCGTCGGCGATGGCGGCGGTTTGCGCGACTTGTTGGGGGGTTTTGATGCCGAAGCCGACCGCCACCGGCAGGTCGGTTTGCCGGCGAATGCGCGCGACCGCGTTTTTTACCGCCGACTGGTCGGCCGAGCGGGTGCCGGTGATGCCGGCGATGGAAACGTAATAAACGAAGCCGGAACTGTTCGCCAATACGCGCTGCAGACGCGCGTCGTCGGTGGTCGGCGTGGTCAGGCGAATCCAGTGCAAGCCGGCGGTCATGCACGGGTGGCATAACTCGTCATCTTCTTCCGCCGGCAAGTCAACGATGATTAGACCGTCGACGCCGGCGCTTAATGCGTCGTCGATGAAGCGTTGATTGCCGTAGCGGTAAATCGGGTTGTAGTAGCCCATGAGGATGAGCGGCGTGCGCGCATCGTGGGCGCGGAAGGCGGTTGCCATGTCGAGAGTTTTGCGCAAGGTAATGCCGGCTGTTAATGCGCGCTGGTTGGCTAACTGAATCGCGGGGCCGTCGGCCATCGGGTCGGAGAACGGCATGCCGAGTTCGATGATGTCGGCGCCGGCCGCGGGCAAGCCATGCAAAATCGCGGCCGAGGTGTCGAGGTCCGGGTCGCCGGCGGTGATGAAGGTGACCAGGCCCGCCCGCTTGGCTTGTTTCAGTTCATTGAATCGCCGCGTTAGTCGCGCGCCGGATGCGCCGGCGCCGGCGTTCATCGCGCTGTTCATGCCGGCGTTCATAACTGTACTCCAAGCGCATCAGCCACGGTGAACACATCCTTGTCGCCGCGTCCGCACAAGTTCATGAGAATAATCGAGTCGGCGTCCATGCCCGGCGCGACCTTGCTGACATAGCCCAGCGCATGCGCCGGCTCCAGCGCTGGAATGATGCCTTCCAACTTGCAGCACAACTGAAACGCTTCCAACGCTTCATCGTCGGTGATGCCGGCGTACTCCACGCGCCCGGCTTCGAACAACCACGCATGCTCCGGCCCGATGCCGGGGTAGTCGAGGCCGGCCGAGATGGAATGCGCGTCTTTGATTTGCCCGTCGTCGTCCTGCAACAGATAAGTGCGGTTGCCGTGCAGCACGCCGGGTTGGCCGCCGGACAACGACGCCGCGTGTTCGCCGCTGTCGAGACCGCGCCCGGCCGCTTCCACGCCGACCATGCGCACCGTCGCGTCGTCGAGGAACGGATGAAACAAACCGATGGCGTTGGAGCCGCCGCCGATGCATGCGACCAACAAATCCGGCAACGCCTTTTCGCGCTCCAATAATTGCGCGCGCGCTTCTGTACCGATGACGGTTTGAAAGTCGCGCACCATGGCCGGATACGGATGCGGGCCGGCCGCGGTGCCGATGATGTAGAAAGTGTCGTCGACATTCGCGACCCAGTCGCGCAGCGCTTCGTTCATCGCGTCTTTTAATGTCGCGGTGCCGCTGCTCACCGGCGCCACTTCCGCGCCTAACAGTTTCATGCGAAATACATTCGGCGCTTGGCGTTTGATGTCGGTCTCGCCCATATAAACCACGCACGGCAAATCGAACAGCGCGCATACCGTCGCGGCCGCGACGCCGTGCTGGCCGGCCCCGGTCTCGGCGATGATGCGCGTCTTGCCCATGCGCCGCGCCAGCAAAATCTGTCCGAGGGTGTTGTTAATTTTATGCGCGCCGGTGTGGTTCAACTCGTCGCGTTTGAAATAGATTTTTGCGCCGCCGAAATGCGCGCTCAACCGGCGCGCGAAATACAACGGACTCGGCCGGCCGATGTAGTCGCGCGCGTAGTTTGCGAACTCGCGTTTGAAGTCGGCGTCGTCGCGGCAACGGTGGTACGCGCGCTCGACTTCCAGCACCAGCGGCATCAGCGTCTCGGCCACGAACCGGCCGCCGAACTTGCCGAAGCGGCCGTCCGCATCGGGGCCGGCGCGGTACGACTCCGGTGATTCCGGTGGCGCGCTCGGCGTTTTTATCTTGGCGTTCATGGCGGCGGAAGCGGGGAATGAACCGCGATTATAGCGCGCCGCGTTATAATCCGCGCATGGACGCGCTCGAACAACTTGCGGCCGCGGCCGCGCGGCGCCGGAAGAAAATCGTCCTGCCGGAAGGCGGCGATGCGCGCGTGCTGAGCGCGGCCGCGTGCGTGGCCGAGCGCGGTTTGGCGGATATCGTTCTCTTAGGCGATGCCGGTGAAATCGCCAACACCGTCAACACCGTCAACGCCGACACCGCCGCGCTCGCCGACTCCGCCGCCGGCAAATCTTCCGCCACCGCCGGCCTCGAAATCATCGACCCGCAGCACAATCCCCGCGCCGATGCGCATGCCGAAATCCTGCTGCGCGCGCGCGCCGCCAAAGGCATGACCCGCGCCGAAGCGTTGGCGGAAATTCGCCGGCCGCTGACCTTGGCCGCGTGTATGGTGGCCGGCGGCGCGGCCGACGGTTGCGTGGCGGGGGCCGCGCATCGGACCGCCGATGTGGTGCGCGCCGCATTGCAAATTGTCGGGGTGAAAGACGGCGGCCCCGGCAAAAGCGGCGACGGTTCCGCGGCCGACGGTGCCGGCAAATCCGGCCGCGACGGCAACCGCAAATCCGGCAACCGCGGCGGCAACACCGGCGACTCCGGCGCTCCCGACAAAAACCCCACCCCCGCCCTCGCCTCCAGTTTCTTCCTCATGCAGCACGACTTGCCGCATCAGGCGTTGCGCGGCGTCGCGGTGTTCGCCGACTGCGCGTTGGTTATCGAACCGGACGCCGCGCAACTCGCGCGCATCGCCATCGACACCGCGGACAGCGCGGCCGCGTTGCTCGGATTGAAACCGCGCGTCGCGTTGTTGTCGTTCTCCACCGCCGGCAGCGCCCGCCATCCGTTGGTCGACAAAGTGCGGCGGGCCGGGGAACGAGTCGCGGCGCAGCGCCCGGACATCGAGTTGCTGGCCGAGGTGCAGTTCGATGCCGCGGTCATCCCCGACATCTTGCGCAGCAAAGCGCCGGGCGTTGGCGTCGATGCGCCGGCCAATGTTTTCATCTTCCCGGACTTGCAGTCAGCCAACATCGGTTACAAAATCGCCGAGCGCATCGGCGGCGCGCGCGCGGTGGGGCCGATTTTGCAAGGCTTGCGCCGCCCGGTGAATGACTTGTCGCGCGGCTGCGGCGTCGATGACATCGTGAATTTGGTCGCGGTCACGGCCGTGCAAGCGCAGGCCGCGGATTGAATTGTGCGCATCGACTTCCGCATCATTCACCTGCGCAAACGCGTGCCGTTGGCCATCAGCCGCGGCGTGAGCGCCGGCTCGGATAACTTGTTCGTGCGCGTGAAATACGGCGGCGCAAGCGGTTGCGGGGAAATGGCCGCGGGCGCGGCCAGCGCGGCCGACGGGGAAGTGGCGCTGCGCGAATTTTGCGCCGAGTTGAATGCCGGGGATGCGGCGTTTGGCCGCGACTCGGGCGGCGACCCGGGCGATGACGGTGTCGCCGCCGCGCCCGGCATCACCGAAATTTACGACCGCGCATTGCGCCGCGGCGTACCGGCGAACGCGTTGGCGGCGTTGGACATGGCATTGTGGGATGGCTTGGCGCGGCGGGCCGGGATGCCACTGTACCAATTGGTGGGCCTCGGCCGGCCGGCTGTGCCGACATCGATTACGCTCGGCATTTCCACCCCGGCAGTCGCGCGCGAACGCGTCCCGCAATTGCTCGGCGACGGTAGCGGCGACGGCGGCAACAAATTCCGCGCGCTGAAAATAAAACTCGGTTCGCCGGCCGGCATCGACGCTGACCAAGCGATGTTCGCCGCGGTGCTGCAGGCGTTGCGCGACATGGGCGACCCGGCGCGCGCGGTACAATTGCGCGTCGATGCCAACGGCGGCTGGAATGTGCGCGATGCGCAAACCATGCTGCAATGGTTGGCGGCGCGCGGCGTGGAATTCGTCGAGCAACCGTTGGCCGCGGGCAACGAAGCCGCGTTGCCGGCGTTGTATAAAAACCGGCCGTTGCCGATTGTGGTCGACGAATCATGTTGTTTCGCTTCCGACATTCCGGCTTTCGCCGCGGCCGTCGATGGCGTCAACTTGAAACTCATGAAGTGCGGCGGCATCACCGGCGCATTGCGCATCATCGCGGTGGCGCGCGCGCATCGATTGAAAACCATGGTCGGCTGCATGAACGAATCTTCATTGTCGATTGCCGCGGCCGCGGCGCTCGGCGGGGCGCTGGACACCATCGACCTCGACTCGCATTTCAACTTACACCCGGACCCATGCCGCGGCCCGCAGTTGGTCGACGGTGTTGTGATGCCGCCGGAAACCCCGGGCCATGGCGCGGATGTTATTGGCGGATTCGATGGCGACGGTGACGATAGCGACAGCGGCGGCAACGAAAGCAACGACAGCGGCGATGGCGCAACATCATGCTAAACCCCGCCGACAACATCGCCCTTTACATGGAAGATAACCTCGACAGCGACTACGGCAAGATGGGTTTCGGCGTGATGCGCTACGGGCAAAATCCGGTGTGCTGCGTCATCGATTCCGCGCATGCCGGGCGGCGCGTGAGCGAAGTATGCGCGTTGCCGTTTGATATTCCGGTGGTGGCGTCGGTCGCGGAGGCCGCGGCGTTGGGCGCGCAAGTTTTAGTCATCGGCGTCGCGCCGTCCGGCGGCCGCGCGCCGGCCGAATGGGATGCGCCGTTGCGCGAGTCGTTGCGTCAAGGATTAAACATCGTCAACGGTTTGCACGACGACATGAACGCGAGATACGGTGACTTGTTGCGCGACGGTCAGTGGATTTGGGATGTGCGGCGGCCCGCGTTCACGCCGGCCATCGCGGCCGGTCGCGCCGCCGCGCTCGACAACAAACGCGTCTTGATGGTCGGCACCGACATGGCGGTCGGCAAGATGAGCGCGGGTTTGGAAATCCACCGTTGGCTGCGCGCGCAAGATGTCGACGCCGCGTTCATCGCCACCGGGCAAATCGGCATCACGCTGACCGGGCGCGGCATTCCATTGGACGCGTTCAAGGTCGACCACGCATGCGGCGCGGTCGAGCAGGCGGTGTTGGACGCGGCCGGCCACGCCATAGTTTTCATCGAAGGCCAAGGCTCGCTGCTGCACCCCGGCAGTTCGGCAACACTGTCATTGCTGCGCGGCAGTTGCGCGACGCATCTCATCATGTGCCACCGCGCCGGCGCGACCACCTTGCGCCAGCCGGAATCGGTGCGCATCCCGCTGTTGAAAGATTTCATTCGCTTGAACGAAGAAGTCGCGCGCGTTTGCGGTGCGTTGACCGAATCTGTGACCATCGGCGTCGCCTTGAACACCGCGCACTTGAACGCCGTCGATGCGCGTACCGCCGTCGCCGACTTGGAGCGCGAAGTGAACTTGCCGGTCGCCGATGTGGTGCGCGACGGCGGCGGCAAACTCGGCGCGTTGTTGCTTTGACGCCGGCGCATTCAATTCAGTAGCGGCCGAAGGCCGCCACTCCGGCGACCGCCGGAGTCCAGAGTCTTTGGTCTTTTCCGCGCCGCACTATGACTCGGTATAAACTCCGCGCATGAAAAAACCCCGCAAAACCATCGGCATTACCGCGTTGTTGTCCGTGACCACGGCCGGCCTGGTGTTGCTGTCGGCCGGCTTGGTGCTGGCGTTGTCGTTCCAAACCGCGTGGCGCGGCACCAGCGAATTGCTGTATGCGCAGGCCGAGTTGGCGATGTCGCTGATGGAAGAGGAAATCCACAACCACATCAACCCGGCGTTTGAAATCGCGCAGTTCATGCACGCGCAAGTCGCGTCCGGGCGGGTCGACCCCGGCGACTCGGAGGCGTTGACGCGCGTATTTACCGGCGCGTTGGCGGCGGCCCCGCAAGTCGCGGCGGTGGTGGTGTGGGACGAGAACTTAAGGCGCATGGAAATCCGCCGCGACCATGCCGGCTTGGTGACGGTGCTCCACCGTCAAGACCAAATCACGCCGTCGCTGCGCGACATGGCGGAACAAATTCGCGCCGCCGACGGTCCGTCATGGGGCCCGCCGACCGAAGGCGATTCGGAATCCAACTATGTCAACGCGCGCGCGCCGCTGGTCTACCAAGGCCGACGCTACGGCGTGATGGCGACCGGCGTGACCATCAACAACTTGTCAGCCATCGTCAAACGCATCGGCGAGTCGCTGGACATGACCGCGTTCATTTTATACGGCGACCACTTACTCGCGCATCCGATGCTCAACGATTTGCCGGCGGTGCAGAACGACAACAACTTCGCGCGCTTGCGCAGCGCCATGGAAGTCGGCGACCCGGTGGTGGCGCAGTTTTACGACGCCGCCACGCTGCGCGAATGGGAATGGAAAGACGACGGTTTGGAAGCGCGACTCATCCGCAACCCGGACGACGGTCTCGACTACTTCGTACTGTCGCGCGCGCACCGCGAATTCGGCCACTTGCCATGGCATATCGGCATCTACGGGCCGACCGACACGCTGGACGAATACTTCGACCGCTTGCTCGCCGCATTGCTTGCCGGGCTCGGCGTGCTGCTCATCGCCATCGCCTGCGCGTTGTATTTGGCGCGCAAAATCTCCGGCCCGATTCGCAAGTTGGCATCGTCGGCGGAGCAAATCGGCATGTTGGAACTCGGCCGGGTCGGCGACATTCAACGCACCGGCATCCGCGAGTTGGACGAACAAGCCGGCGCCTTCAACCGCATGCTCGACGGCTTGCGGTGGTTTGAAACCTACGTGCCGAAACGATTGGTGCGCCAACTCATTCACAACCGTGACGCGGCCGCCTCCAAGGAAGTCGAGTTGAGCGTTATGTTCACCGACATCGTCGGTTTCACTTCGCTGTCGGAGTCATTGCAGCCGGGCGAAGTCGGCGCGCTGGTGAACGCGCATTTCGAAATCGTCGCGCGGTGCATCGAAGCGCACGGCGGCACCCTCGACAAATACATCGGCGATGCGGTGATGGCGTTCTGGGGCGCGCCGGAAGCGCAAACCGACCACGCCAAACGCGCCTGCCGCGCCGCGCTGGCGATTGCCGATGCGTTGGCGGCGGCCGAGTCGCCGGCCGACTCGCCGGCGCACCCGCCGGTGCGCATCAAAATCGCCATTCACAGCGGCCCGTTGCTGGTCGGCAACATCGGCGCCTCCGCGCGCATGAACTACACCGTCATCGGCGACACCGTGAACGCCTGCAGCCGCATCGAATCGCTGTGCGGCCAATTCGACGATGGCGCGCCCGCGGTCATCTTAGTCAGCGCCGACACCGTCCGCCAGGCGCGCGACGATGCCGAACTGCACTTCGAAGAAGTCGGCGCCTTCGAAGTCAAAGGAAGAAGCGAGCAAGTGCATGTGAGCCGACTGCGGTGGAGACAAAAACCGGCGAATTAATTCCGCCGCCACGCCCGCAGCCCACCCACCGCTACGCCCGCGGGCTGTTAAGCGGGCGCCCAAGTTACCGGTGCGCAGGCCGTCATTCCGTGCGGTAGAAAAATAGGGAGCGTAGCGACCATATTTTTCACCGATACGGAATCCAGAGTCTTTAATTGGGCCTGCGCGGCGATGACGGTCGGAGCGACAAAAAAAGTCCAATCCGCAATTCCTGTTTGGAAACAGGAATCCAGACGCCACGGATGGCAATTTGACAAGGTGGCGGGGATTGGTTTTGTCGCGGAAACGCTCAATCGCCACTCCGGGCCCCGACCCGGAGTCCAGAGTCTTTAATCGGCCCGGCGCGGAATCGACCAAAGACTCTGGACTCCGGTTGCCACCGGAGTGGCAACGAAGCGCCGCCCAACAACATGGCCCCGGGCCCCGCCCCGTCTTCCCGATGGCGAGCGGCTGTCCTGGCCGACGCTACAAAAACAAACAGCGTCCATCAAAGAACGGGGCGGTTTGAACACCCCCTGTGTTCCGGTGTTGCGCGCCACGCATCGGTGACGCCTGCTCCGTGCGACTGCAATACCGCCGAATCCGAGACCGATGATAGGGAGGGAAACTGGTTAAATCTGTGAGAAAACTCACAAAAAAGCGACTTTTTTCGGTGTTTTTGGGGTGTTGTCCATATTTCGGCGACATGGCCGCTGCAAAAGCGGTGCAGAGGGGAAAAGACGCTGCGCCCGCTTAACGGCCTGCGGGCGTGGCGGGTGGGGGGGTGCGGGCGTGGCGGTGTGGGCCCGTGGGCGTAGCGGTGGGAGGTTGTGGGCGTGGCGGCGGGGATTGGTTTTGCCGCGGAGACGCTCAATCGCCACTCCGGACTGGATCCGGAGTCCAGCGTCCCCCGCTCGTGGGCGGGGGCAGGCTTTAATCGGCCCGGCGAGGAATTGCACGAAAGACTCTGGATTCCGGCTGTCGCCGGAATGGCAGTAGGGGCGGCTGTCACCGGAGTGGTGGGCGCGCGCCCGCTTAACAACCTGCGGGCGTTGCGGGTTGGGGGAGTACCGCGGGCGTGGCGGATGGGTGAGGGCCAAATTCGTCGACTCCAACGCCTTCGCCGAGTGGGGGGGATGCGGGCGTGGCGGTGGGGGAGGACCGCGGGCGTGGCGGTGGGGGAGGACCGCGGGCGTGGCGGGGACTGACCGCGGGCATGACGGTGATGGTGACTACCCCCGGAATGGCAGCAGCGCCGCCCAACAATCTTTGGGCATACCGGCATCGCGCGCCTGACCAGCGAGTCGCGCGGGCAAAAAGAAGCCCGGGCCGCTTGGCTCGGGCTAAAGTCCGGTCATCGGGCATTCGCCCCGCTTTCCGATGGTCAGCGGCGTCCTGCCCACTTCCGTCCCAGTTCAACGGAAGCCATCAAAAGCGGGGCGTTGCGCGTCCATGCGACCGGTCAAGTTGCGCGTCCTCTCGGTGGGCGTCAGTGGACGCCTGCTTCCTGCAACTCGCAACACCGCCTTGCCCGATTTCCAGATGGCGGAATGATAGGGAGCAAAACCGGCTAAATCTGTGAGAAAACTCACAAAAAGCGACTTTTTTTCGATGTTTTTCGCAGTTTTCGCCATAATTCGCGACAACGCGGTCAGCGCAAAGGGTGGCCCCGGAAAGAAAAGGGAACCATCAAGGAGAGTTGACAAGCGGCGTAAATGCTTGATTTTCGGCATAGTATATTTTCCGCCAACAAAGGCGTTGAAGGGTTTTGTCAACTTTCCTTGATAAGCCCCAAATAAAAAATCGCTGGATTCCGACTTTCGCCGGAGTGGCTGTGAGGAGACTGCATCGGTGACCGTGGCCGGCACCGTCTTTTGCCATTCGCAATCTGTCACCTGCTCAAACGACGTTTATGCGAAAAATTTCCTAGCATACTCGCGGAAAAAAACGGCGAGTATCGCGCTTGACATCATTCGATGTATTTCGTCTATTTGCCCGGACGTAAGCCAGCGCCAAGGTGTTGGCGTTAGCAAATGCCAGGCCCAAACAAGGACAACAACAATCAATACGAGTGTTGCGATACCGAACACGATTAACGCGCCAGTATGTTTCGCATCCTTAAACTTTTCAGTTCGCTTATGTTCTTTTTTCCTTGCTTCCCTTCCGTAAGATTCTTCATCAACCGCTTGTAACTCTTTGTCAGCGATATGGTCGTCATCTGTTGGGAGCGAGATGCTCCTGACCCACGGACTGGTTGACGAGTCTTCTGTGTTTTCTGTTTTCATGGTCGTTGAGCCAACTCACGAAAATGTTTTTCAATCAGATGGTTAGGGATAACTTCCCAGCCCGTGTCATCTGCGCTTCGTATTTCAGACCACGGCGTTCCCTGGGCGTGAGTCAACTTCGACAACTGTATGCCGGTGTATTCTCCATAAATCTCAAAAACCTGGTCCATAACGCTTTTCTCGTCCTCGTCGAACTTGTCAGCCACATCCGAATCATGCATGAGCGGCTTAACAATCGGTTGGGAGCGATAATGTTTCACGGCACTGTAAAGCCTCCGAATAACCGGGCCGTAGCGCCACGCTTCTACATCGTCTTCAATCAGCGGACGCCTGTACAGGCCGAGCATCCAGCCATGGCAAAGATACACCAATTTGATAATCTGCATCGGTGTCAGCGGATGTTCAGCCGGGTCGGCTTTGTTGAGTAGGTATTGGGCTACCGTCAGGGATGAGTGCATGATATTCCTCCGGGATTCGCGCGGGGCGAGGTTGACGACTGCAACTATAACAATTTTTTGCGGCGATTGTGTCAATTTCCGAATTTTAAGTATTTTTTGCTGTTTTAGCGGGAGAAATCCAAATAAATTCAACGCATTCTCTGCGCCGGGCACTCTATGGCAAGCATGATAGTAGCCGCCAATCGCACCAGAAACCGCTTTCCGCCGCCCCCATCTAAGCCTGCCACACCCAACCTCCTGCATATCGCCGGAAACATTTCTGGAATCTTTGCCCGTTGTAGCGGCAAAAAACACCCGCCCAAAACAAACAAGAAGAATGCCCGGGCTTGCGCCCGGGCTCTCCCTTTCACCGAAAGCCCGCTCCTCATGCCGGCACCACATGCGCCGACAGTACGGGGTGACCCTGAACGCTTGCTTGTGTTCCGGTTATGTTGCACACCGCCCTGGCGGGGGCGGTGCCGCTCCGTGCGACCACAACACCGCGGTTTCAGAACGCGAATAATGCGGCATAAAACCTGCTAAATCTGTGAGAAAACTCACAAAAAGCGACTTTTTTTCGGTGTTTTTCGCGGTTTTCGCCATAATTCGCGACAACGCGGATGCGGGAGTCGGCCGGAAGTGCGGACGATAAGGGCGGTGGCGGGCGACTTCTGGGAGAAAAAACGGCGATTTCTCGGAATAATTTGCGGGAAATATCCGCCACGGAGGAATTTTGTGGTATGTTCCCGTTTCATCAAGTTCCGTTGCCCGGCAACGATTCGTGGGCGCAGTTGTAGGCTTTGCGCCTAACCCGTTAAACCATCTTTTTCTATCGGAGGATACGACCATGTCAGAGCAATATTGGCGAATGCAAATGCACCCGGACGACTCGGGTAATGCGGTGAACTATTCGACACAGTGTTTAAGTCGATGCTACATTGGTCTCGATTTCAGACATGCTGTCGGCGATTTGACCAAGCCCAAGAATATAGACAAAATCCCAGATGGGCAAGAAGATTACATGAATTTTGCAAAACCCATGAAAGTGGGGGACTTTGTGTTGGTTGTCGCACACCATTTCCCGCTTGCGTTAGTTAATGTGACGGGAGACTACGAACACATAACAGAACAAGAAATGGATTCAAAAGGAATTTGGTGTACGCATATTCGAGAAATCGAACTGATCAGTTACTATGCTGATTGGAAAAAAGATGCACATGCTTGGAACAAGATAAGCATGTATGACACCATTTCTAAATTGAACGATGATGAAAGAAAAACTTATCGATTGATAGGTGAATGGCGAGATGCGTATGGGCGGTAGACCATGCTGAAACGACTTGCCTTTAATATCGTACCCCTCGTAGATCTTTGCCGACCATACGCCGGAAATAACCATGTGCGGCATACTCGGTTTTATCGGAAGTCCTTGGAAGGCGCATGTCGAGC
>JAPPPS010000063.1 GCA_028817405.1 Gammaproteobacteria bacterium | reverse complement strand
CGCGGTCGCCGTTGTCGGCGGTGGCGGTGAAGGTGTAGGTTTGCGCGCTGGCCGGCGGAGTGACGAGGAAAAGCGCGGCGAGGCCGGCGAAGAGTGCGCCACTAATTAATCCCCTAAATCGGGGGGGCGATTTGGGCGGCTGCGGGGCTGGCGGGTTTCATGGCTGGTCTCCGGTTGGGTTGAAGATACCGCGAGCATTGCACAACCGATGCGCGGAAGGGGAAGACGCCGCCGCGCGCCCCGCGGGTTATTTTGCGGCGGAGGCGACGGTGTTGGCGAGGGATTCGGCTAATCGTTCGACTTGGCGGGGGTCTTCGCCTTCGACCAGGATGCGCACCACAGGTTCGGTGCCGGAGGGGCGCAGCACCACGCGGCCGTGGCCGGTGGCGGTGAGTTCGGCTTCGGCGGCGCGCGCGGCGGCGGTGACGCGCTTGTCGGCGGCGATGTCGCGGGCGCGGGGCCGGCCGCCGGCAATTCCCGCAACTCCCGCCATCCCCGACTTTTCCGCCATTCCGGCAACCTCCGATTCTCCAGCCATTCCCGACTCTCCCGCCATTTCGGCCACTCCCGACTCTCCGGGCATTCCGGCCATTCCAGCCATCCCCGACTTTCCGGCCACTCCGGCCATCCCCGACTTTGCCGCCGGGCCGGGCGTTCCGGCCCGGCCCGCGGCGACCGGCACATTGCGCAGGCGTTGCGGGTAGACCGGCATGTCGGCGACTAATTCGCGCAAGGAGCGGCCGCGCATCTGCATGACTTCCAGCGCCTCCAGCGCGGCGATGATGCCGTCGCCGGTGGGGCTTTTGTCGAGGCACAGGATGTGGCCGGAGGATTCGCCGCCGAGTTGCCAGCGGTTGTCGAGCAGCATGTTGCGCACATGACGGTCGCCGACCGCGGCGCGCGCGAACCGAATTTTTAACTTCGCCAACGCGCGCTCCAGCCCCAAGTTGGTCATCACGGTGCCGACCACGCCGCCGCCGAGATTGCCCTCTTCTTGCCGCCGCCGCGCCAAAATGTACAGAATTTGGTCGCCGTCGATGCGCGCGCCGTCGCGGTCCACCAGCAGCACGCGGTCGGCGTCGCCGTCCAGCGCGATGCCGGCATCGGCGCCGACTGCCGCGACTTTCGCCGCCAACGCGTCCAAGTTGGTGGAGCCGCATGCGCGGTTGATGTTGAAGCCGTCCGGGCGGTTGCCGATGGCGGTGACTTCCGCGCCCATCTCCGCAAACACCCGCGGCGCGACTTCGTACGCCGCGCCGTGCGCGCAGTCGACCACCAGTTTCATGCCGGAAAAACGCCGCGCCGGCGGCAGGGTGTTTTTGCAGAATTCGATATACCGCCCCTGCGCGTCGGTCAGGCGTTCGGCTTTGCCGAGGCGCGCCGAGTCGACGCAGGTCATTTCCGCGCTCATCATCGCGTCGATGCGCGCGGTGATTTCATCCGGCAGTTTCGCGCCGTCGCCGCCGAAAAACTTGACGCCGTTGTCCGGATACGGGTTGTGCGAGGCGCTGATGACCACGCCGGCGGCGGCGCGCGCGGTGCGCGTGAGGTAGGCGATGGCCGGGGTCGGCAGCGGGCCCAGTAAGCAGACATCCACGCCGGCCGCGGAGAAACCGGCCTCCAGCGCCGATTCCAGCAGGTAGCCGGACACGCGGGTGTCTTTGCCGATGAGGACTTTGATGCGGGGGCGGTCGGGGGCGGGGTCGGTGGGGTTGGTGACGGTGCCGGTGGCGGTGCCGGCGGCACTGTTGCCGCTACCGGCGACGGCCCCGGTGGTGCCGGCCCCGGCCCCGGCGCCAGCACCGTCGCCACCGTCAGCGCCAGCCAACACCCGCCCGGCCGCCCAGCCGAGTTTCAGCACCGTGTGCGGGGTAATCGGCTCTTCGCCGACGCGGCCGCGGATGCCGTCGGTGCCGAACAGCGAATCGCGCGAATCCGGCGCGCGGCCGGCGGCGGCAGCCATGCGATTGCCCGGTCGCGGGGCGGTTCGGTGGCGCGGCCGCGGGCCGCGTTACGCCGGGTCGGCCGCTTCCAGGTCGAGGTCGGATTCGTCGAGGTGCGGGACTTCCGGGTCGTCGTCCCCGCGCCCGGCGCGCTTGCCGGCGCCGGCCGCGTCGCCGGTGTCGGTGGATTCCGCGGCCGGCGGGGTGGGCTTTTTGCCCAACATGATTTCGTCGACCTGCGCCGCTTCCAGGGTTTCCCATTCCAGCAGCGCATGCGCCATGACTTCGATTTTGGCGCGGTTGCCTTCGATGATGTCGCGCGCGCGCTTGTACTGCTCGTTGATGATGCGCGAGATTTCCCGCTCGACTTTCTCCGCGGTTTCCGGGCTGATGTTGCGGTGCGATGACATCTCGCGGCCGAGGAAAATCTCGCTGGTGTTCTCGCCGTAAACGCGCGGCCCCATCGCGTCGCTCATGCCCCACTGCGAGACCATGTTGCGCGCCATTTCGGTGGCTTGCTCGAAGTCGTTGGACGCGCCGGTGGTCATCTGCGCCATGAACACTTCCTCGGCGATGCGCCCGCCCATCAGCACCGCGATGCGCGCCAGCAGGAACTCGCGGTTGTGGCTGTACCGGTCGGCCTCCGGCAACTGCATGGTGACGCCGAGCGCGCGCCCGCGCGGAATAATCGTCACTTTGTGCACCGGGTCGGTGTATTCCTTCAGCACTTTGGCGACCACGGTGTGGCCGGATTCGTGGAACGCGGTGTTGCGCCGCTCGTCCTCGGACATCACCACCGAGCGCCGCTCGACACCCATCAGCACTTTGTCTTTTGCCTTCTCGAACTGCGCCATGTTCACCAACTTGTGCTCCTCGCGCGCGGCGAACAGCGCCGCTTCGTTGACCAAGTTGGCGAGGTCGGCGCCGGAGAAACCCGGCGTGCCGCGCGCGATGACGGCCGGGTCGATGTCGTCCGCGACCGGCACCTTGCGCATGTGCACTTTCAAAATCGCCTCGCGCCCGCGGATGTCCGGCAGCGGCACATGCACCTGGCGGTCGAAGCGGCCCGGCCGCAGCAGCGCCGGGTCCAGCACATCCGGGCGGTTGGTGGCGGCGATGACAATGACACCGTCGCTGGCGTCGAAACCGTCCATTTCCACCAACAGTTGGTTCAGGGTTTGCTCGCGCTCGTCGTGACCGCCGCCGAGGCCGGCGCCGCGCTGCCGGCCGACCGCGTCAATCTCGTCGATGAAAATGATGCACGGCGAGTTTTTCTTCGCTTGCTCGAACATGTCGCGCACTCTTGATGCGCCGACGCCGACGAACATCTCGACGAAGTCGGAGCCGGAGATGGTGAAGAACGGCACCTTGGCTTCGCCGGCGATGGCTTTGGCCAGTAGCGTTTTGCCGGTGCCGGGGCTGCCGGTCATGAGAACGCCGCGCGGAATGCGCCCGCCGAGTTTTTGGAACCGCGACGGTTCGCTCAAGAATTCCACCAGTTCGCCGACTTCCTCTTTGGCTTCATCGACACCCGCGACATCATCGAAGGTGACATGGTTTTTGTCCTCGGTCAGCATGCGCGCCTTGCTCTTGCCGAAACTGAACGCGCCGCCGCGCCCGCCGCCCTGCATCTGGCGCATGAAGAAAATCCACACGCCGACCAACAACAAAATCGGGAACGAACTGATGAGGAGATGCACCAGCAGCGAGGTTTCCTCGTCCTTTTTGGCTTTGATGACGACGCCGTGGGTGAACAAGTCGTCGACCAACTTCGGGTCGCTGGGCGCGTAGGTGGTGAACAACTCGCCGCCGTGGGTGCGGCCGCGAATCACTTTGTCGTCGATTTCCACCTGGGCGACGCTGCCCTCTTGCACATGGTTCAGGAACGACGAGTAGTCGATTTCCCGGCTGGGCGCGCGGTCGCCGCCGGTGAAGTTGTTGAAGACCGACACGAGTACCATGGCGATCACCAACCAGAGCAGGATGTTTTTGGTCATGTTGGGCGACTTCGATGTCTGTTGCGGTTCAGGGGTTGCGGCGCGCTTGGGCGGCGCGCCGGTTTAACGGTTCGGCGATTCGGGGAATCGGTGGCTCGGCGATTCGGGGATTCGGGGAATCGGCGATTCGGTGACTCGGCGAATCCGCGACTCAGCGCGCGACGGTCGCCGAGTATAAATCATTCCGGGCCGGGGCGGGAGCGTCGCCGCGGTTGGTTTCACCGTCGATTTTGCCGTGGTTGCCGTGGTTGCCGTGGTTGCCGCTTTTGCCGTGGTTGCCGCCATCGCCGGGGGCCGTTTCAGCGTCGCCGGCAAAACCGCGCGCGAGCAAATAAACCTCTCTCGACTGCGCGCGCGAGGCGGCCGGTTTGAGCGCGCGCACGGTGTCGAAACACGCGTCGAGGCGGGCGCGAACCGCCGGCGCGGCTTCCCCGGCGAACACCTTGGTCAGCAGGCCGCCGCCCGGCCGCAACGCGCGCGCACAAAACGCCAGCACCGCATATTGCAGCGCCTCGGCGCGCGCTTGGTCAGCGCTGCGGATGCCGCTTAAATCGGGGCTCAAGTCGGATAAAACAAGGGCGGCCGGGCGCTGCAACGCCGCCTCAACTTGCGCCGCCACCGCCGCATCGGTGAAATCGCCGCGGATGAAATCAACACCGTCAATGGCCGGCATGTCGCGCAGGTCAACCGCGATGATGCGCCCGTCGCCGCCGGCACCGTCACCGTCGTCGCGACCGCCACCACCGTAAATTCGCGCCGCCGCATACTGCGACCAACTGCCGGGGGCCGCGCCCAAATCCACCACGGTCGCGCCGGGCTTAATTAATTGGTACTTGCGGTCGATTTCTTCCAGTTTGAAAACCGCCCGCGCCCGCCAGCCGCCGCTGCGCGCTTGGCGGACGAAGCGGTCGCGGTTGTGGCGCGCCGCCCATCTCCCGGTTTGGCGTTGTTTGCGGCTGCGCGTCATCGCGCCTGCGCGACCGCGCTACGCTTTCCCTTTGTCCGCGCTTTCGCTTTCCGCGCCGTCATCGCCGGCGACTCTTTCGCGGTCGACCAACTGCACAATCGCCATCGGCGCGCGGTCGCCGGCGCGGTAGCCGCACTTCAAGATGCGCAAGTAACCGCCGGGCCGCTCGGCGAAATGCGGGCCCAAGTCGTCGAACAGTTTGGTCACGATGTCGCGCTCGCGCAGGCGCGCGAAAGCGATGCGGCGGTTGGCGACGCTCGCGGTTTTGGCGAGGGTAATCAGCGGCTCGGCCACGCGCCGCAGTTCCTTGGCCTTGGGCAGCGTGGTTTTGATTTGCTCGTGGCGAAACAACGACGCGGCCATGTTGGCGAACATCGCCTTGCGGTGGGCGGAGGTGCGACTCAAGCGTCGCCCGGCTTTGCGGTGGCGCATGGTTAGATTCCGGTGTCCGCGCCGCCGCTGCCGCCGCCGGCCGCGATGGCGTCCTCGGCCGCGGCCAGCCACTTCGGCGGCCAGTTGTCCAACTTCACGCCGAGTTCCAGGTTGCGCTGCGCCAGCACATCCTTGATTTCGGTCAGCGATTTTTTGCCGAGGTTGGGCGTTTTCAGCAGCGAGGTTTCGGTGTGCTGCACCAAGTCGCCGATGTAGTAGATGCTCTCGGCCTTCAAGCAGTTCGCCGAGCGCACCGTGAGTTCCAACTCGTCCACCGGCCGAATCAACACCGGGTCAAACTCCGGCTCGGCCGCGGCCTGGCTCTGCACCATCGACTCTTCCAAATTGACGAACACCGCAATCTGGTCGTGCAGAATGGTGGCGGCGCGGCGCACCGAGGTTTCCGGGTCGATGGCGCCGTTGGATTCGATGTCCAGCACCAACCGGTCGAGGTCGGTGCGCTGGCCGACGCGCGCGTCCTCGACCGAATAGGCGATGCGGTTAATCGGACTGAACGACGCGTCCAAGTGAATCACGCCGACCGCGCGACTCTCGTCGCCGTCCTGCAGCCGGCTCTCGGCGGTTTTGTAACCGCGGTCGCGGCGCACCGTGAACTCCATCTCGAGTTCCGCGCCTTTGGACAGCATGGCGATGTGGTGCGCCGGGTCGACCGCCTCGATGTCGTCGCTCAACTCGATGTCGGCGGCGGTGACCGCGCCGGGGCCTTTCTTCTTCAAGCGCAGCACCGCTTCGTTGCGGGTGTGCATGGTCAGCGCCAGACTTTTCAGGTTCATCAGAATGTCGATGACATCCTCCTGCACGCCTTCCAGCGTGGAATACTCGTGCAGCACGCCCTCGATGCGCACATCGGTGACCGCGCAGCCGGGCATGGACGACAGCAGAATGCGGCGCAGCGCGTTGCCGAGCGTGTAGCCGAAGCCGCGCTCCAGCGGCTCGATGGTAATGCGCGAATGCCGGTCGTCGAGGCGCTTGGCTTCCACCAAACGCGGCCTCAAGAATTCGATGGTCGGGTCCTGCATCTATGCCCCCTTGCGATGAGTCGATGTTGCGGTTGCGCGGTCGCGGTCGCGATGAATTGAAAACGGAAAACGCCGCGAATGCGCGAATGATTGAGTGAATGACGAATGACGGTCGAGCGGCGGCGAGTTACTTGGAATACAGCGCCACCACCAGCGCCTCGTTGATGTCCGGCGGCAAGTCGGCGCGCTGCGGCAGCGCCTTGAACAAGCCTTTGACCGCCTTGATGTCCACATCCACCCACGAGACGAAGCCGATTTGCTCGCTGATTTCCAGCGCCGACTTGATGCGCAACTGCGCCTTGCTCTTGTCGGTGATTTCAATCTCGTCGCCGGGCTTGACCCGGTACGACGCGACATTGACCTTGCGGCCGTTGACCAGCACCGATTTGTGGCTGACCAACTGCCGCGACTCGGCGCGGGTGACGCCGAAGCCCATGCGGTAGACCACATTGTCGAGGCGCGCCTCCAGCAGTTGCAGCAGGTTCAGGCCGGTCGAGCCGGGAATGCGCGCCGCCTCCTTGTAGTAGTTGCGGAACTGCTTTTCCAGCACGCCGTACATGCGGCGGAGTTTCTGCTTCTCGCGCAACTGCGTGCCGTAGACGGTGACGCGCGGGCGGCGCGCGCTGGGTTTCATGCCGGGCGCGCGGTCGAACTTGCACTTGGCGTCGATGGGGCGCGCCGGACTTTTCAGGAACAGATTCGCGCCTTCGCGCCGCGCTAATTTGCAGGTGGGGCCGGTGTATCTTGCCATGGTGTTTTGGGTCGAAGTCGAGGTCGATGTCGGTTGAACGCCAAACTACACGCGCCGGCGTTTGGGCGGGCGGCAGCCGTTGTGCGGAATCGGCGTGATGTCGGAGATGGAGTGAATCTCAAACCCCAATGCGTCCAGCGAGCGCACCGCGGACTCCCGGCCGGGCCCGGGCCCCTTGATTTTCACCTCCAGTTGCTTGACGCCGATTTCTTGCGCGCGCTTGCCGCAGTTCTCGGCCGCCATCTGCGCGGCGAACGGCGTACTCTTGCGCGAGCCTTTGAAGCCGGAGTTGCCGGCCGAGGCCCAGCACAAGGTGTCGCCGTGGCGGTCCGAGATGGTGATGATGGTGTTGTTGAAGGTCGCGTGGATATGCGCCACGCCTTCGGTCACGGTCTTGCGCGGCCGGGCTTTGCCTTTGGACTTGCCGGACGGGTTTTTTGCCATGGGGATTCGGGGTCGGTGGTGTCGGTGGTGATGGGGAGGGGCTACTTGCGCACCGGACGGCGCGGCCCCTTGCGGGTGCGCGCGTTGGTTTTGGTGCGCTGGCCGTTGACCGGCAGGCCGCGACGGTGGCGCAGGCCGCGGTACGCACCCAAGTCCATCAGGCGTTTGATGTTGAGCGACACCTCGCGGCGCAAGTCGCCTTCGACTTCGTACTTGGCGATTTGCGCGCGCAACTTCTCGGCCTGCGCGTCGTCGATGTCGCGCACTTTGGTGGCGGCGTCGACCCCCGCGGCTTCGCAGATGCGGCGCGCGGCCGGGCGGCCGATGCCGTAAATCGTGGTCAGGCCGATGACAATGTGCTTGTCGTTGGGCAGGTTGATGCCGGCGATTCGGGTCATGTCAGGGTTCGAAAGGTGGCGGCGCGGACGGCGACGGTGGCGACGATAGCGGAAAGGCGGCGGCGGCCGGCCGGGCGGCGGTTAAGACGCGCGAGTATAACGCACAACGGCGCGGCGTTCAATCGCCGGGATTCGCAAAAGCGTTCGCAAAAGCGCATCATCCCTGGCGCTGCTTGTGGCGCGGGTCGGAGCAAATCACCCGCACCACGCGGTTGCGGCGGATGATTTTGCAGTTTCTGCACATTTTCTTGACTGATGCTCGAACTTTCATGGCGTTGTCCTCTGGATGACGGCGGCGCGGCACGGTGACAGTGACAGTGGCGGCGCGCGCGTAAGTGAATGACGGTCAGCGAATTCCCTGCGGTCGCGCCAGCGCGGATTTCTTCAAGATGCTCTGGTACTGCCGCGACATCAGATGCGACTGCACCTGCGAGATTAAATCCATGGTCACGACCACGATAATCAGCAGCGAAGTGCCGCCGAAGTAAAACGGCACGCTCCACTTGACGATGAGGAATTCCGGAATCAAGCACACGAAGGTGATGTAAATCGCGCCGACCAGGGTGAGTTTGGACACCACACCGTCGATGTACCGCGCGCTCTGCGCGCCGGGCCGGATGCCGGGAATGAACGCGCCGGAGCGCTTGAGGTTGTCGGCGATGTCGGTCGGGCTGAACACCATCGCGGTGTAGAAAAAGCAGAAGAACACAATCATGCCGCCGTACAGCAGCGTATACACCGGCTCCCCGGGCTGCAGCGTGGTGGCGATGTCGCGCAGCCAGGTCATGCCCTCGGCCTGGCCGAACCAACTGCCGAGGCTGGCCGGGAACAGAATCAAACTGGAGGCGAAAATCGGCGGAATCACGCCGGCCATGTTGAGTTTCAGCGGCAGGTGGCTGCTCTGGCCGGCCAACATTTTTCTGCCCTGCTGGCGTTTGGCGTAGTTGACGGCGATGCGCCGCTGGCCGCGCTCGACGAACACCACGAAGTAGGTGACCGCCAGCGCGCCGATGAACAACGCCAACACGCCGAGCGGCGTGAATGCGCCGGTGCGCGCCAATTCCAGCGTACCGGCCACCGCCGACGGCAAGCCCGCGACGATGGAGCCGAAGATAATCAGCGAGATGCCGTTGCCGATGCCGCGCTCGGAAATCTGCTCGCCGAGCCACACCAAGAACATGGTGCCGGCGACCAAGGAGGCGGCGGCGATGAGTTTGAATCCCAGTCCCGGGATCAAAATAATCGGACTGCCCGCGACTTGCTGGCTCTCGATGGCGACCGCGATGCCGAGCCCCTGGAACAACGCCAGCACCACGGTGAAATACCGCGTGTATTGGGTGATTTTGCGCCGCCCGGATTCGCCTTCCTTTTTCAGTTGCTCCAACTTGGGGACCACCGCGGTCATCATCTGCATGATGATGGACGCGGAGATATACGGCATAACGCCGAGCGCGAGAATCGACAAGCGGCTCAACGCGCCGCCGGAGAACATGTTGAACACCTGCACGATGGAGCCGCGGGTCTGCTCGAACAACGCCGCAATCGCGGTCGGGTCGACGCCCGGCACCGGCACATGGGTGCCGAGGCGGAACACCACCATCGCGCCCAACACGAACAAAATGCGCTGCTTCAACTCGGACAGATTGCCGAGCATGCCCTGCGCTGAGAGGCCGAGACGCGCCATTAGTCTTGGGCCTCGGCCGGGGTTTTAGCCGGGTTTGCGGCCGATTTTTTGGTCGACGCTTTGGTCGATTTCTTGGTCGACTTTTTGGCCGATGCCTTGGTCGATGTTTTAGTCGACGCTTTTGCCGCCGATTCGGTCGCTGTGTTAGTCGACGCCTTGGTCGATGATTTCGCCGCCGCTTCCGGCATCGCCTCCACCGTCCCGCCCGCGGCCTCAATCGCGCGGCGCGCGCCGGCCGTGGCCGCGATGCCGCGCAGCGTCACCGCGCGGGTAATCTCGCCGGACAAAATCGCCTTGGCGCGGGTGATGTGGCGGCCGATGACGCCGGCCTTGTACAGCGCGTCCAAATCAACCACATCACCGTCCACTTTCGCCAGGTCATGCAGGCGGATTTCGGCCGCGTGGCGTTTCGCCGAGGAGCGAAAACCGCGTTTCGGCAGGCGGCGTTGCAGCGGCATCTGGCCGCCCTCGAAGCCGACTTTGTGGTAGCCGCCGGAGCGCGATTTCTGGCCCTTGTCGCCGCGCCCGGCGGTGCGGCCGTGGCCGGAACCGCGCCCGCGGCCGACGCGCTTGCGCGCCGACTTGGCGCCGGGGGCCGGCTGGATGGTGTTGAGTCGCATCGGTCTGTGCCTTCGGTTTAGTTCAGTCGTCGAGCGCCGGCTCGCACTTCAGCATGTACGCAATCTTTTTTGCCATGCCACGGTTGGCTGGCGTGTCCTGCACCTCGACGGTCTGATGCATGCGCCGCAGGCCCAGCCCGCGCGCGCATGCCTGATGCTTTTTCAGCCGCCCGTGCATGCTGCGCACCAGGGTGACTCGCAGGGTGTCGGTGGTCATTGGATTCTCGCGCCGCGGTTAATTTTGACGGCCGGATTGGCGACCGGCTTGACGGCCGGCTTGACGACCCGGTTGACGACCAGCTTGACGACCCGGTTGGCGACCGGCTTGGCGGCCGGATTTGCCGGCGCCGCCACCACCACCGTTGCCGCTACCGTTGCCGACACCGTCGAGGATTTCATCGACCTTCTTGCCGCGTTTGTTCGCCACATACCGCGCGCCGCGCATGTCGCGCAGCGCCTGAATGGTGGCGCGGGTGACATTCACCGGGTTGGTGGTGCCGATGACTTTTGCCAGCACATTATCCACGCCCAACACTTCGAACACCGCGCGCATGGTGCCGCCGGCGATGATGCCGGTGCCTTCGGAGGCCGGGCGCAGCATGACGCGCGCCGCGCCGTGCCGGCCGACCATCGGATACTGCAAAGTGGCGCGCCGAATCTGCACTTTGAACATGTTGCGGCGGGCGTCTTCCATCGCTTTTTGCACCGCCACCGGCACTTCGCGCGCTTTGCCGCGGCCCATGCCGACCCGGCCGTCGCCGTCGCCGACCACGGTCAACGCGGAGAAGCCGAAGATGCGCCCGCCCTTGACCACCTTGGACACGCGCCGCACATTAATTAACTGCTCGCGCAGGTTGTCCTTGCGCGCGCCGTCGCGCTCGCGCGCCTTAATTTGTTTCATCGCCATGGTTGCGCCTTGGAATCAAAAACACCGTTAGAAGTTCAAGCCGCCGGCCCGGGCCGCCTCGGCGAACGCTTTGACCCGGCCGTGGTAGCGGAAGCCGGAGCGGTCGAACGCCACGCGCTCGATGCCGGCCGCCTTGGCGCGCTCGGCCAACAACTTCCCCAACGCGCCCGCGGCCGCGACATTGCCGCCGCCGCCCTTGCCGCCGTGGCCGCTGCCGCCACCGTCGCCGTCACCGTCGCCGGACTTCAGTTGCTTGCGCACTTGCGGGTCGAGAGTCGACGCCGCCACCAACACCTTGCAGCCGGAGGCGTCGAACAACTGCGCGTAGAAATGGCGCGGCGTGCGGTGCACCGACAGACGCAGCGCGCCCAAGCGGGCGATGCGCGCGCGCACTTTGCGGGCGCGCCTAAGTCGCGCGGTTTTTTTGTCGCTCATGGTCGTCTACTATCGTTGCGTGGTCGCGTGGTTGCGTGGTCGCGTGAAACCGTTACTTTTTCTTCGCCTGTTTGCGCCGCACGATTTCGTCGGCGTAGCGAATGCCCTTGCCTTTGTACGGCTCCGGCGGCCGGTACGCGCGAATCTCCGCCGCCACCTGGCCGACCTGCTGCTTGGACGCGCCGCGCACCACGATGTCGGTCTGACTCGGCGTCTCCACGGTCACCCCGGCCGGCGCTTGGTAGACCACCGGATGCGAGAAGCCCAAACTGAGATTGAGGCGCGCGCCCTGCGCCTGCGCGCGGTAGCCGACGCCGGCGATGCTGAGGCGTTTCTCGAAGCCTTCGCTCACGCCGCGCACCAAGTTGTACACCAGCGCGCGGGTGGTGCCGGACATTGCCAGCGCGCGTTTGGACGGCGACGAATTGCCGCCGATGATGCCGACCACCAACGCGTCGTCTTCGCGCGTCAAATCGACGCCCGGCAGCAAATCGAGGCTGAGTTCGCCTTTGGGACCCTTGGCCGTCACCGAGCGCGCGGCGATGGTGACTTCCACGCCGTTCGGCACCGTGACCGGCGTTTTTGCGATGCGCGACATGACTAAAACACCGTGCACAGCACTTCGCCGCCGACCCCGGCGCGCCGCGCCGCTTGGTCGGTGAGCACGCCTTTGGAGGTGGAAATCAACGCCACGCCCAAGCCGCCGCGCACCGACGGCAGGTCGTCGCTGCGCGCATAAATGCGGCAGCCGGGCGAACTGACGCGGGTGATTTCCTCAATCACCGGCCGCCCGCGGAAATATTTCAGGCGCAGTTGCAGTTCGCGCGTCGCGCCGTCGCCGGCGAACTCGAAGTCGTCGATATAGCCTTCCGCTTTCAACGCCTCGGCGATGGCGGCTTTGATGCGCGAGGCCGGCACCGACACGCGCGCCTTCTTGACCAGCGTCGCGTTGCGGATGCGGGTCAGCATATCGGCGATGGGGTCGGACATACTCATGACGGTTCTCGATGCGCTGCGCTCACCAACTCGACTTGACCACGCCCGGCGCTTCGCCGCGCATCGCCACTTCGCGCAGTTTGTTGCGGCACAAACCGAACTTGCGGTAGTAGCCGTGCGCGCGCCCGGTCAGCACGCAACGGTTGCGCCGCCGCGACGGGCTGGAGTCGCGCGGCAGTTTTTGCAGCGCCAACATGGCCGCCCACTGGGTGTCGGCGTCGGTGTCGGCGGAGGCGATGAGGCGCGTGAGTTGGCGGCGACGGTCGGCATGCCGGGCGACCAAGCGTTCGCGTTTTTTCTCGCGCTCGATGATGGATTTTTTGGCCATGGTTGCGGTTACGGTGGTTTAGTTAGGCGGTTTCCCGGGCGCGAATCGGGAAGTTGAAAGCGCGCAGCAACGCCAGCGCCTGTTCGTCATCGGCGGCGCTGGTGGTGATGCAGATGTCCATGCCGCGCATCGCGTCGACATTGTCGTAGTCGATTTCCGGGAACACGATTTGCTCGCGGATGCCGAACGAATAATTGCCGCGGCCGTCGAACGACTTGGCGGGCAAACCGCGGAAGTCGCGGATGCGCGGAATCGCGACATTAATCAGACGGTCGAGAAACTCATACATGCGCTCGCGCCGCAGCGTCACCTTGGCCCCGACCGGCCAGCCTTTGCGAATCTTGAACGCGGCTTCCGACTTGGTGGCCTTGGTGATGACCGGCTTCTGGCCGCTGATGCGGCGCAAGTCCTCGGACGCGGTTTGCAGCACATTTTTGTTCGCCACGGCCTCGCCCAAACCCATGTTCACGGTGATTTTGCAAAGGCGCGGGGTCTGCATGCAACTCGTCAAACCGAATTGCTTGCGCAACGCCGGCTCGATGCGGTCCTGGTACTGTTGTTTCAGTCGGGGCATGGTTTTGGTGGGGGCGATGGGTGGTGTCGACGGTGCTGTCGATGGTTACGGTTGCGCGGTTACGCCAAATCGACGACTTCGCCGTTGGACAGGAAGTAACGCACTTTGCGGCCGTCTTCCAGGGTTTTGAATCCGACCCGCTCGCCCTTGCCGCTGGCCGGGTTGTAGAGCGCGATGTTGGATAAATCGATGGGCGCTTCTTTGGTGATGATGCCGCCGCTCTCGCCGGATTGCGGCTTGCCTTTGGTGTGGCGTTTGACCAGGTTGACATTGTCGACCAGCGCGCGCTGCGGGCCGCGGGCGTGACCGCCGCGGCCGCCGTGCAGCCGCCGGCCGGGCACCAGTCGCAGCACATTGCCGCGCTTGCCCTTGTCGCGCCCGGCGATGACGATGACATCGTCGCCTTTCTTGATGCGGTTCATCACAGCACCTCCGGCGCCAGCGAAATAATTCGCATGAATTTCTCCGAGCGCAACTCGCGCGTCACCGGCCCGAAGATGCGCGTGCCGAGCGGCTGGTGGCTGGCGTTCAGCAGCACCGCGGAGTTGCGGTCGAAGCGAATCACCGAGCCGTCCGGCCGCCGTACGCCGCTGCGCGTGCGCACAATCACCGCGTCAAAGATGTCGCCTTTTTTCACCCGGCTGTTGGGCAGCGCCTCTTTGATGGTGATTTTGATGATGTCGCCGATGCCCGCGGTGCGGCGCTTGGAGCCGCCCAACACCTTGATGCACATCACCCGGCGCGCGCCGCTGTTGTCGGCCACCGACAGCATGGATTGCATTTGAATCATGTTCGGTTCCCGGTCACGCCGCCTGGCCGACCACTTCGACCAGACGCCAGTGTTTGGTTTTCGACAGCGGCCGGCACGACTGAATAACCACGGTGTCGCCGGCCTTGCATTGGTTGTCCTCGTCGTGCGCATGCACTTTGGTCGAGCGGCGCACATATTTTTTGTACAGCGGATGCTTGATTTTGCGTTCGATGAGGACGGTGATGGTTTTGTCGCCGCTGATGCGCGCGACCTTGCCCTGCAATGAATGCGGGGTACGCGCCGGCGCGGCCGCGGTCGCGGTTTTCGCGGCCGCGGTCGCGGACTTGGCGGCGTCGGCACCGTCAACAACGGTTTCAGTTTCGGCGTTCATGATTCGCTCTCGGCCTTCTCGGTCAGCACGGTTTTAATCCGCGCGATGTCTTTTCGCACCGCGGCGAAGCGCATCGGGTTCGCCAACTGCCCGGCGCCGCGCTGCATGCGCAGGTTGAACTGCTCGCGCCGCAACTCGACCAGCGTCTTGTTGAGGTCATCGACGCTCTTGGCGCGCAACTCGGACGCTTTCATCATCCCACCTGACGGCGCGCGAAGGTGGTGCGCAGCGGCAACTTGGCGCCGGCCAGCCGGAACGCCTCGCGCGCCAGCGCCTCCGGAATGCCCTCGATTTCATACAGCATGGTGCCGGGCCGGACCAGCGCGACCCAGTATTCCGGGTTGCCTTTGCCCTTGCCCATGCGCACTTCCAGCGGTTTTTTGGACACCGGTTTGTCCGGGAAAATGCGAATCCAAATCCGCCCGCCGCGCTTGACATGGCGGGTGATGGCGCGCCGCGCGGCCTCGATTTGGCGCGCCGTGACCCGCCCGCGCCCGGCCGACTGCAAGCCGAACTCGCCGAAACTCACGCGGTTGCCGCGCGACGCCAGGCCGCGGTTGCGCCCTTTCTGCCGCTTGCGAAACTTGGTGCGTTTGGGTTGGAGCATGACGGTGGCCCGGTTATTCGGCCGGCGCGGACGGGGAGTCGGTCGACGCGGCCGGCAACGGGTTCGACGGTTGTGACGGTTTTGCCCCCGCCGTCGCCCCCGCCGCATCGGATGCCGCGGCCGGTTTTACCGCGGACTTTTTCGCGCCATCTTTCGCGGATTCTTTCACGGCCTTGGCGGCATCTTCCAACGATTCTTTGAGCGCGCCTTTCATGCCGGTCGGCGCCGATTCGACGGTGTCGCCAGTGTCGGCAACGACGACCGTGCCGGCCGCGGCGACCGTGCCGCCGGCGTTGCCGGCCGCCTCGGCCGCCACCGCGTTTTCATGGTCGGACGATATGCGGCCACCCGGCCCGCGCCCGGCCCGCTCGGCGCGCTCAGCGCGCTCCGCGGCTTTTTTGGCGGCGCTTTTCGGCACATAAATCTCGCCCTTGAAAATCCACACCTTGACGCCGATGACGCCGTAAGTGGTGTGCGCTTCGTGCATGCCGTAGTCGATGTCGGCGCGCAGCGTGTGCAGCGGCACCCGCCCTTCGCGGTACCATTCGGTGCGCGCGATTTCCGCGCCGTTCAGCCGCCCGGCTAACATGACTTTCACGCCTTCCGCGCCGAGGCGCATGGAATTCTGCACCGCGCGCTTCATCGCGCGGCGGAACATGATGCGTTTTTCCAGTTGCTGGCAGATGTTCTCGGCGACCAACTTGGCGTCCAACTCCGGCTTGCGAATTTCCTCCACCGCCAACTGCACCCCGACGCCGCTCATCTGCGCCAGTTCCAAGCGCAGGCGCTCGATGTCCTCGCCTTTTTTGCCGATGACGATGCCGGGCCGGGCGGTGTACAGCGTGATGTTCAAGTTCTGCGACGGGCGGTCGATGACGATGCGGCTGAGCGCGGCGTTGGCTAATTTGCGGGTGATGTAGTCGCGGATTTTCAGGTCCGCGGCCAAGGTCGCGGCGTAGCCGTTTTTGTCCGGATACCACTTGGCGTTCCAGTCGTTGATGACGCCCAAGCGGATGCCGTTGGGATGTACTTTCTGGCCCATTAGTCGCTGCTCCTCTGCGCGCGTTCGCGGCCGCGCTTGCCGGCCGCCGGGCGCGGCTCGTCGCTGACGCTCAAAGTGATGTGGCAGCCGCGCTTCAGGATGCGCGCGCCGCGGCCCTTGGCGCGCGGCCGGAAGCGTTTCAGGGTCGGCGCGTCGTCGACCAACACGCGGTCAATCCACAGCGCGTCGATGTCCGCGCCCTCGTTGTGCTCGGCGTTGGCGATGGCCGAGTCCAGGGTTTTCTTCAGCAACGCCGCGGCCTTTTTGCCGCTGAAGTTGAGAATATCCAGCGCCTTTTGCACCGGGCGGGCGCGAATCTGGTCCGCCACCAGCCGGCATTTCTGCGGCGACAGGCGCGCGTATTTGGTGATGGCTTGGGCGCGCATGGTCATTTCACCTTCTTGCCGGCGGTGTGGCCGCGGTAGGTGCGGGTCGGCGCGAACTCGCCGAGTTTGTGGCCCACCATGTTCTCGGAAATCAGCACCGGCATGTGGCGGCGGCCGTTGTGTACGGCGATGGTGAGGCCGACGAATTCCGGCAGAATCATCGAGCGCCGCGACCAGGTTTTAATCGGCCGCCGCGAGTTCTCGGCGCGCGCCTTCTCCACCTTCGCCCACAGGTGGTGGTCAACGAACGGGCCCTTTTTAACCGAACGGGGCATGACTATTTCCTCCGCCGCCGGATAATCATGGACGCGGTGCGCTTGTTGGAGCGCGTGCGGTAGCCCTTGGCCGGCACCCCCCACGGCGACACCGGATGGCGGCCGCCGGAGGTGCGGCCCTCGCCGCCGCCGTGCGGATGGTCGACCGGGTTCATGGCCACGCCGCGCACCGTCGGGCGGATGCCGCGCCATCGTTTGGCCCCGGCCTTGCCGAGTTTGCTTAAGTTGTGCTCGGCGTTGCCGACTTGGCCGATGGTCGCGCGGCAGTCCAAATGCGCGCGGCGCATCTCGCCGGAGCGCAGGCGCAACTGCGCGTACGCGCCCTCCTTGCCGATGAATTGCACCGCCGCGCCGGCCGACCGCGCCAACTGCGCACCCTTGCCGGGCTTCAATTCCACGCAATGCACCATCGCCCCCACCGGGATGCTGCGCAGCGGCATGGCGTTGCCGGGGTTGAAGGCGGCGCCGGGCCCGGACATCACTTGGTCCCCCACGGCCAGGCCGCGCGGCGCGATGATGTAGCGATATTCACCGTCTTTGTACGCCAGCAGGGCGATGTGCGCGCTGCGGTTGGGGTCGTATTCGATGCGCTTGACGGTGGCGGCGATGCCGTCTTTGGCGCGCTTGAAATCGATGATGCGGTACTTGCGCTTGTGGCCGCCGCCGCGGTGCCGCACCGTGATGCGGCCCTGGTTGTTGCGGCCGTCGATGGCGGTCTTGGCGGTCACCAACTGCGCATGCGGCTTGCCTTTGTGCAGGCCGGGGGTGACCACCTTGACCATGCCGCGGCGGCCGGGCGTGGTGGGTTTTTGTTTGACTAAGGGCATGGGACTGTGGCGGAGTTTTGGCGTTTGGCGCGTGACGTACGTACTAGAGTGTCGCGGTTCGTTGCGTCGTTGCGGTCGATTTAGTTGCGAGTCGCTGTCGGTTCGTTACGGTCGTTGCGTGCGCGACGGTCAGGCGCTCGCCATGCTGAGGAAGTCGATGTCGTGGCCTTCCTGCAGGCGGACGTACGCTTTCTTCCAGTTGCTGCGTTTGCCGGGCGTGCGACCGAAACGCTTGATTTTACCGCGCATGTGCGCGACTTGCACCCGCTCGACTTTGACTTCAAACAGTTGTTCGACCGCCTGCTTGATTTCGGCTTTGCTGGCGTCCGGCGCGACCTGAAACGCGATTTGACGGTGCTTGTCCGCGGCCGCGGCGGTTTTCTCCGACACGATGGGCCGCAGAATGATTTGGTACGGGCGCTCCAAATCGACGGTGTTGGCGACGGTGTTGGCGGCGGTGTTGGCGGCGGCGTTCATTGCAGCGCCTCGTCGATTTGCCGGGCGGCATCGACCGTGACCACCACCTTGTCATAACTGATGAGCGACACCGGGTCGATTTGCCCGCTGACGCACACTTCCACCGACGCCAGATTGCGCGCCGACAACTCCACATTGCGGTCGTCGCCGGCCAGCACTACCAGCGCCCGGCCCGCGTCCAACGCGCGCAGCGTGGCTGCCAATTGTTTGGTGCTGGGCGCGTCCATCGCCAACTGGTCAACCACGACCAACCGTTCCTGACGGTGCAGTTCGGACAGAATCGAGCGCATCGCGGCGCGGTACATCTTGCGGTTGACCTTGTGCGAGAAATCCTTGGTGGTCGCGGGGAAAGTCACGCCGCCGCCGCGGAAGATGGGGCTGCGGATGCTGCCGGCGCGCGCCCGCCCGCCGCCTTTTTGCCGCCACGGTTTGGCGCCGCCGCCGCGCACCGCGGCGCGGTTTTTCTGCGCGCGCGTGCCGGCGCGCCGCCCGGCCTGGTAAGCGACCACGACTTGGTGCACCAGCGCCTCGTTGAAGTCGATGCCGAAAGCGGCGTCGGACAAGTCGAGGTTGCGGCTTTTGCTTTTGCCGCCGCCGGTGGGGTTAATTTTCAGTTGCACGGTCATGACTTGCCACCCGCGTTTTTGCCGCCGGACTTCACCGACGGCCGGACCAGCACATCCGCGCCTTTCGGGCCCGGCACCGCGCCGCTGATGAGCAGCAGGTTGCGCGCGGCGTCCACGCGCACCACTTCCAAGCCCTGCTGCACCCGCCGCACGCCGCCCATCTGCCCGGCCATTTTCTTGCCCTTGAAGATGCGGCCCGGGTCTTGCGCGTTGCCGGTGGCGCCGGCCAGGCGATGCGCTTTGGAGTTGCCGTGCGTGGCGCGCCCGCCGCGAAATCCGTGCCGCTTCATCACGCCGGCGAATCCCTTGCCGATGGTGCGGCCGGTGACATCCACCTTCTGGCCCTGGCTGAACATGGCCACGGTGAGTTCCGCGCCCGGCGATAACGGTGATTCGGTTGCGGGTGAATCCGGGGCCGTTGAATCGGTTGCATCGGCCGCGGTTTCGGTTGGGTTTTCCGCCGCTTTTTCGGCCGCGGTTTCCGCCGCGGTTTCCGGCGATTTTTCGGCAACGGTTCCGGTCGCTTCTTTCGCCGCTTCGAGCGCGGATTCCATGGCGGATTCCATGGCGGATTCCATGGCCGCGGCGGCCGCGGCCGGGTCGATGCGGAACTCGCGCAGCCGCCGGCCCGGCTCGACCCCGGCCTTGGCGAAATGCCCTTGCATGGCTTTGCTGACGCGGCTGGCGCGGCGCGTACCGACCGTGACCTGCAGCGCGTCGTAGCCGTCGGCGGCCGCGGTCTTGACCTGACTGATGCGGTTGGGCGTCGCCTCGACCACGGTCACCGCGCGCGATTCACCCTGCTCGGTGAACACGCGCGTCATGCCGATTTTCTTGCCGATGAGTCCGGGAGTCATGGTTGTGGCCGGTGGAATTGATGGCGCGAACAATCGCGTCAGTTGAGTTTGATTTCGATGTTCACGCCGGACGCGACATCCAGTTTCATCAGCGCGTCCACGGTTTTCTCGGTCGGCTCAATGATGTCGAGAATGCGTTTGTGGGTGCGGATTTCCAACTGGTCGCGGGCGGTTTTGTTGGCATGCGGCGAGCGCAGCAGCGCGTACTTCTCGATGCGCGTGGGCAGCGGAATGGGGCCGAGCACCGCCGCGCCGGTGCGGCGGGCGGTGTCGACAATTTCCTGCGCCGAGCGGTCGATCATCTTGTGGTCGTACGCTTTCAAACTAATCCGGATTTTTTGGCTGTTGACCTTCACGCTTCGATTCCCACTGTTACTGTGACTGTGTTTGACGGTTCTCAACGCATTCACGCGAGGATTTTGGAAACCACGCCGGCGCCGACGGTGCGGCCGCCTTCGCG
>JAPPPS010000015.1 GCA_028817405.1 Gammaproteobacteria bacterium | reverse complement strand
CTGCGCGCCCTTCCCCGCCTCGCGCATGCGCGTCCCGCCGGGGTCGAAAGCCGGCGCGGCGGTCAAGGTGGCGGTGAAATTTTGCCGCGCGATGTCGATGTCGACGCGCGCGCCGTCGGCCACCCCGGCCGCCGCGGCAACGCGCAACCTGGCAAGCGCGACCGGCCGGCCGATGCGGTAACCGAACGCGGCCGAGGTGGTCTCGCCGATAATTTCGTTAACCAAGCGCACCGGTTCATTGCCCAACGGCGCCGCGTCGCCGTCATCCAAAACCAGCGTGACCAAACGCGTTTGCTCCCCATCGCGACCCTGGTCGCGCCGACGCAGCAACGCCTCGCGGCCGATGAAATCGCCGCCGTCGCCGGCCCAGTCGACCGCCCAAGCGAGGCCGGCGTCGAGCGGCGTGGTGTCGCTGTCGAGTTCGTGGCCGGCCGCGGCGAATCCCTTCTCAACGCGCATCGAGGTCTGCGCGAACAAGCCGGCCGGGCGCGCGCCGGCGTCGCGCATGGCGGCGCAGACGGCCGCGGCGTCGGCGGCCGCGCAGGTGATTTCCCAGCCGGCCTCGCCGATGTACGACAACCGCGCGGCGCGCACCGGCCGGCCCGCGAGACGCGCTTCGGTGACGCCGAAATAAGCGAGCGCGTTCAATTCCGCCGCGCCTAATTCTTCCGCGATGCGCCGCGCTTGCGGGCCCATCAACGCCAGCACCGCGAAGTCGCCGCTGCGGTCGCTGATTCGCGCGTCAAATCCGCGGTCGTCACGGTGGCGGATGAGCCACGCCAAGTCGCGCCGCAGCGCGCCGCCGCCGACGAACAAACGGTACCGGCCCGCGCCGATGCATTGCACGGTGAGGTCGCTTTCGATGCCGCCATGTTGGTTCAGCAGCGCGGTGTAAACCGCCCGGCCGGGCGCGGCTTTGCGCATGTCGCTCATGCACATGCGTTGCAAAAAATCCGCGGCACCCGCGCCTTCGACTTCAATTTTGCCGAGCGCCGATTGGTCGAAAACCGCGGCCGCTTGGTGCGCGTTCATGACTTCGCGCCCGACTTGGTTGAACCACGGCGGGCGGCCGAAAGTTAAGGTCGGTTCGGCCGCGGTGGCACCGGCACCGGCATCACCGTCACCGCAGTCACCGTCACCGGCGTCACCGTCACCGTCGCCGCCCGCGCCGAAATAAAGCGGCCTCTCGAAGCCAAAAAACTGCCCGAAATACGCGCCTTCGCGCCGCCATGCATCGTGCAGCGGCAGGCAACGCAAGCCGCGCGCGCTGCGCCACTGGCGGCCGGGATAGGCGATTTCGTAGTGGCGGCCGAGGACTTCCGGGGCGCGCGCCGCGAGGTGTTTCGCGCCGTTGAAAACCGGCGCCAACCGCCGCGCATCGACTTCGCCCAAGTCATACGCCGGGCGGCCGTGGACCATGTTGTGCGCGAGGTTGAGCCCTGCGCCGCCGGCCGAGGCCACGCCGACCGAGTTCATGCCGCAGCCGAGAAACAAGCCGCGCGTCTCGACGGTCTCGCCCAACATAAACGCGCCGTCCGGGGTGAAACTTTCCGGCCCGTTCAACAGCATTTTCACCCGCGCGTCGCGCAGCGCCGGCACCCGGCGCATGGCGTTCTCCAGCATCGGCTCGAAGTGCGCCCAGTCCTCCGGCAGCAATTGAAACGCGAAGTCGGAGCCGAGTTTGTCGGGGGCGATGGCACGGGCGCGCGGCTCAAAGCAGCCGACCAGAAGGCCGCCGGATTCGTCGCGGATATACAAATGGCCGTCGTGGTCGGACAGCGTCGGCAGGCGACCGTCGATGCCGGCGAGCGGTTGGGTGAGGAGGTAAAAATGCTCGCACGGCCACAGCGGCGCGGCCGCCCCGGCCCAGTTCGCCACTTCGCGCGACCACAAGCCGGCGCACACCGCCACCGCGTCGCAGGCGATGCGCCCGCGCGCGGTCTCGACCGCCGCGACGCGCCCGCGCCGGGTGACGATGCCGGTCACGCCGCAGTCCTCAAACAACCGCGCGCCGGCCGCGCGCGCGCCTTTCACCAGCGCCGCGCATACATCGGACGGACTGACGCGGCCGTCGCCGGGGCTGAACACCGCGCCGCATACATCCGCGGCGTTCATCAACGGCCAGAGCGCGGCAGCCTCGGCCGCGGAGACGAACCGCGCGTCGACGCCGAACGCATGCGCCAGCGCTTCTTGGCGGCGAATGTGAATCAAGCGCTCGGGGTTGGCGGCGATGGACAGCGAGCCGCTTTGCATCCAGCCGCTTGCCTGGCCGGTCTCCGCTTCCAACCGCGCATACAAGTCGATGGAATATTGAATCATGCGGGTCAAGTTGCGCGAGTTGCGCAGCGCCCGCACTTGCGCCGCGGAATGCCAAGTGCTGCCGGAGGTGAGTCGGTTGCGCTCCACCAACACCGCATCGCCGACGCCGAGCCGGCCCAAGTGATACAGCGTCGAGCAACCCATAATGCCACCGCCGATGACCACCACCGCGGCCTGCGACGGCGGGGAGGCGGCGCTTTTATCGGCGGCGGCCATGTCGGCGGCGGGGAATCGGGGTTAATGTCAAACGGCGCGCCAAACGCCGGCGCGCGACGGTGGCGGCAGCGCGGAAAATGCGGCGGCGTCGCGATGCGCGCCGGTCGAGTTTCAAACGCGCGAATTAATCGCGGAAGTTGACATACTGCAGCGGCAAGCCGAGTTTTTGTTCGTCGATGAACGCGATGACGAGTTGCAAGTCGTCGCGCTTTTTGCCGTTGACGCGCACTTGTTTGCCTTGGATCGCGACTTGCACTTTAAACTTTTCAGCCTTGATGCGTTTGACGATGGACTTCGCCAGGTCGGTGTCCACGCCTTGGCGGACCGTGATTTCCTGCACCGCTTTGCCGGTCGGGCTGACTTTCACCTCGCCTTTTTGCAGGCAGTTGACATCCACGGCGCGCTTCGCCAACTTCAACTGCAGAATGTCGACCACTTGGCCGACTTTGTAGTCGTCGTCGGCGCGCACGGTGAGCAGCGGGTCGCTCTCGTCGACGCGCGCGTCGCTGCCCTTGAAGTCGAAGCGCGTGCTGATTTCGCGGTTGGCTTGGTTGACCGCGTTCTTGACTTCCTGCCAGTCCACTTCCGATACGATGTCGAATGAAGGCATGTTTAAATTTCCCGGTCGGTGGGTTGTTGCGATGGGCGCGGCCGGTTGAACGGCGCGCGCCAACGATGACGCGCATAGCGTGTTGTCGCGCATCGCTCAACGACCTTCATCGACAACCGCGGCGCGGCGTTAAGCGCGCGCCGCCGATGGCCGAGTTAATCGTGTCGCTGTTTGCGTTGCACGATTAAGGTGGAGACCACGACCGTGATGAGCATGGCCGCGGTGATGACGATGATGAAAAGTTCGTCGCTCATGATTTGCCTCCCGTTTTTACGCTGCTGATAACAATCAGGGCAACCCCGATTGCGCTCATCATTGCCGCTTCACCGGTGCCGCCATCATTCAAAAACACATGACCGATGCCGGCGGCGATGGTGATTACGCCGACTTGCCCGGAACGGTCGAGTAATGCTTCTGAATTGATTTTGGTTCGCCAAGGATACCACAACTGAACCGGCGCGTACTGCGCGATTACGATGATACCCACGGCCGCGATGAACATGGCCGCGGTAATGACGGTAATCAAAACTTCATCGCTCATGATACTTTGCCTGCCATTTGAATTTGCTGCGGTTAACCTTTCGCCGGCCTACACCAACTCCCGCACCGCATCGCGTTCTTCCTTCAACTCCCGCTCGGTCAGGCGCATTCGCTCGCGGCTGAAATCGCTGATGTCGAGGTCGCGCACGATGCGGTATTGCCCGCCGTCGCAGGTCACCGGGAACGAATAAAACAACCCCTCCTCGATGTCATAACCGCGCTCCGATGACACCGCCATGCTGGTCCAGTCGCCGGCCGCGGTGCCGCGCGCCCAGTCGCGCATCTGGTCGATGGCGGCCGCGGCCGCCGAGGCCGCGCTGGACGCGCCGCGCGCCTTAATCACCGCCGCGCCGCGCTGCTGAATCGCCGGAATAAATTCGTCCTCCAGCCACTGCCGCTCGACCATCTCGCGCGCATTTTCGCCGCGCGCCAATGCGTGGGAAATATCCGGATACTGCGTCGCCGAGTGGTTGCCCCACACCGTCATGCGGCGAATGTCCGCGTGGTGAATGCCGAGTTTGCCGGCCAGGTGCGCGGTGGCGCGGTTGTGGTCGAGGCGCATCATGGCCGAGAACTGCGCGCGCGCCAAGTCCGGTGCGTTGGCGGCGGCGATGAAAGCGTTGGTGTTGGCCGGATTGCCGACCACCAAAACCTTCACCGCGCGCGCCGCGCAGGCGTTCAGCGCCTTGCCTTGCGCGGCGAAAATCGCGCCGTTGTCCTTCAGCAAATCGCCGCGCTCCATGCCCGGCCCGCGCGGTTTGGAGCCGACCAACAGCGCGTAGTCGGCGCCGTCAAACGCCGCATTCGGGTCGTCCGCGGTGGTGATGCCGGCCAGCAGCGGGAACGCGCAATCCTCCAGTTCCATCACCACCCCGCGCAGCGCATCGAGCGCCGCCGGGATTTCCAGCAGTTGCAAAATCACCGGCTGCCCGCGCCCTAACAAATCCCCCGCGGCGATGCGAAACAGCAGCGCATATGCGATATTCCCGGCGGCCCCGGTAACGGCAATTCGAACAGGCATAGACATCGGATTTCTCGGCAGTGAACGAACGCGTATTGTAGCCAAACCCGCCGAATTTTCCACCGCACGGTTGTCGGGGAAAGCCTAAGACGGAACGCTTGCTTAACAACCTGCGGGCGCTGCGAGTGGCCCACAACCGACGATTCAAACGCGGCATATTAGCCCGGCAAATAATCGAAAGAAAGAACATGGTTTCCGAGTCAATGGAGACATGTCCACTATCGCTCCTTGTTTTCCTATTGCCCGGAATTGCGCTTCGCGCCGGTGGTCGCGGTTTGCGATTTACGACTGTCCCCGGGCCTCCGTTTCCGCCCTCCGCCATCACCGCGCTATTTTTGGCGGCATGCCTAAAGCCCGGGCGTCGTTCCATGATGGCAGGGCTTCGTTGTCGCTCTCGGATGCGACGACTTGGGCGGCGCAGTAGGCGGCGAGGCGCAGGGCGGGTTTGGTGGCGAAGCCGTGCAGCAGCGCCGACAGGTAGCCGGCGTTGAAAGCGTCGCCGGCGCCGCAGGTGTCGACCACGGCGGGCGCGGGGTGGGCGGGGACTTCGAACTGCCGGCCGTCGCGCACCGCTTGCGCGCCGGCGTCGCCGCGTTTTAGCGCCGCGTGGGTCACGCCGTCTTGCGCCAGGCGCGCAAACAACGCCTCGGCGTCGGCCGCGCCGTACAGCATCTCGGCCTCGGCTTCGCCTAACAGCACCAAGTCGGCTTGCGCTGCCAACGGGCGCAGGAGTCGCCGCGCGCGCGCCGGGGTGCGCAAGAGTTTCATGCGAATGTTGGGGTCGAACACGCGCATCACGCCGGCCGCTTTCGCCGCATCGAGAAGGCGCAGCAGCGTACGGTGGTTGACCGCGGACAGCGCGGGGAAGATGCCGGTGTATAAAAACGCCCGCGCGCGGCTGACATAACTCGCCATGCCGTCGGTGAATTCCACTTTGCATGCGGCGGCGTCGCGACGGTGGTAGTAGACGCGAAAGTTGCCGGCGGCGCCGGGCAGGCGTTCCTTGAAGAGTAGCGCGGCCGGGCGGCGCGGGTCGTCGGTCGCGATGTGCGAGACATCCACGCCCTCGGCGCGCAAACTTCGCACGACATACCAGCCGAACGGGTCGTCGCTGACGCGGGAAATCATGCCGGCGGAAATCTGCAAGCGCGCGCAGCCGATGCACACATTCAACTCGGCGCCGGCCAACATGCGGCGGTAGTCGTCGACAAAAGTCAGCGAACCGTCGCGCCGCGGCGTCATGGCGACCGGGCAGTCGCCGATGGAAACTACGCCCAATGATTTTCGCGCCATGGTTTGTTTTGCGTGCAGCCGCCGATTAGTCGAACTCAAACTCGGAATCCAGACCGAACCAAAACTCGCGCGCGGCAACCAACGCTCAAGCGCAGGCCGCGGCATCGGCGCGCCAGCGATTCCAATGCCGCGTTGGCGTCGCTTGACCCGCCAATTTCGCGCGCGCATCCAGCCACATTTGCGCCCATGCGCGCGGTGAAGTGAGAACGGAATCGGGCTCGGCGCGGCTGCGCGCGACAAAAGTCGGAAACAATTCCCGCCCGCTGTTGGCGCCGGCCGGGATGTATCTCAAGTCATAACTCCATCGCAGCGTGTCGCCGACATTCGGCAATGCCGCGTGACAGAGCCGCCGGTGCAGAAACAACACATCGCCGGCGCGCACCGGCAACGGCAACGGTTTTTGCGCCGGCAGCAAGCGGCCGGGAATGGACAACTCGCCGTTTTCATCCGGGCAGTGGCACAGCAAATCGGCGCGGTGGCTGCCGGGAATAACCTGCAGGCAACCGGCCTCCACCGGCGTATCGGCGATGGAAAACCACACCGTAATCATCGGCGTCGCATCGGCGGCCGCGGTGACCACGCCGTTGTCCTGATGCCATGGCGTGGCGCGAAACAAACCGCGCCGCGCATCGCGCTCGTCGGCGTTGGGGATGATTCGCTCCGGCGGTTTGATGCGCACATTGCCGACCGGGCTGACCGCGATTTCGGCGCCGATAAAAGCCTCCACCGCGTCCAAAATCCGCGGGTGCGTGAGCAAGCCGAACACGCTCGGCGCGAGGAAAATCGGCGTGTCGGCGCGCACCTCCCGCTGCGGCAGGGCGATGGTGAAGTGCTGGGCGAACACCGCGCCGGTGTCGCGGCTGAGTTGCAGATAACGCGCGGCAAACGGCAAGTTCGCGTGGTCGTTTTTCAGTTCGCCGCGCGCGCGCATACGCCGGCATAAATCGTCCAGCGCCGCTTCCGAGTCGGCGATGACCGGCTCGAAGTCGCGCGGCTGCAGCAAGCCCTCGACCAAGCAGTAGCCCTCGCGCGAAAAATGCGCGCGAGTTTGTTGCGTAATCATGGCGCGAGTTGTAGCATAATCGGCGCAAAATGCAACCGCGCCATTCCCGATGCGCGCTCACGAGACCGTCATGACTTCATCCAAAACCAAAACGCGCACCGGCGCCGGCCGCAAAACCGGGCGCAAAAACTCCGCCGCAAAAAAATCCGCCGCCTTCATCGGCCTCGGCGACATGGGCCTGCCGATGGCGCACAACCTGCTGCGCGCTGGTTATGCGGTGGCCGGCTATGACTTGTCGGCGCGGCGGCGCGGCCTGCTGAAATCCGCCGGCGGCCGCGCCGCCAAAAACTGCCGCGACAGCGCGACCGATGCGCAAGTCGCCTTCGTCATGGTGATGAACGGCGCGCAAGTGTTCGACGCGGTCGCCGGCGAAAACGGCTTGCTGCGGGCGTTGAAACCCGGCGCGGTTATCGTCATCACCGCCACCATCGAGCGCGACGAGGCGCAGGCGGTGGCGGAGGTCGCGGCCGGCGCCGGCGTGCTGACCGTGGACGCGCCGGTGAGCGGCGGCCTGCCCGGCGCGCGCGACGGCAAGTTGACTTTCATGGCGGCCGGCGCGCCGCAAGCGATTCGCAAAGCCCGGCCGTTGTTGCGCGTGTTGGGCAAAACCGTTCATGTGGTCGGCGATGCGCCGGGCGACGGGCAGACCGTCAAAGCCGCGCTGCAGGCGATGCTCGGCAGCATGTTTTCCTCCATCTTCGAAGCCATGACCCTCGGCAAAAAAGCCGGCATCAGCGACGAAGTGCTGTTCAATGTTTTCACCACCAGCATCGCGTCCTCGCCGATGCTGGAGAACTGCGCGAAGTTAATCGTCGCGCGCCAATTCAAAAACACCGGCAGCCGCATCACCACCATGCACAAAGACCTCGGCATCAGTTTGAACCTCGCGCGCGAAGTCGGCGCGCCGCTGTTCGTCGCCTCCGCGGCGCGCGAGTTGTTTCAATCCGGCCTTTCCACCTTCCCCGACGAAGACAACTGGTGCGTGGTCAAAGTGCTGGAGCGCATGGCCGGCATGGAAGGCAAACGATGAACATCATGAACGCGATGAACCGCTTGGGCGTTATCAGCGACGGCATTAGTCGCGATGTGCGAGTGGCGGCCGAGACCGCGCGCGCGGCCGGTTTATCCGACATCGAATTTCAATACATGTGGGAGTTTGAAGTCGGCGACCTGCCGGCCGCACGCCGGCGCGAAGCGCGCCAGTTGGTGGAAGACAACGGCCTGCGCGTGTCGTGCATCTCGCGCCACATCTTCGCGCGCCAGACGGTGCATATCGAACCCGATTCAAAAGCATACCGCGAGCAGATGGATGCGCTTAAACGCTGCATCGACTGCGCGCATGAACTCGGCGCCTCCACGGTGCGCATCATGAGTTGCCGGCGCGAGACGATTTTGTTCGGCGGCGGCGGCGCCGAGCAGTGGGTGGTGGCGAACGGCGCGTGGGACAAACTGCTGAAGTTGCTGGAAGCGCCGCTGGAATTGGCGGCGCGCGAGGATGTCAAACTGGTTATCGAGACCGGCAACGGCACCATGATTAACTCCGCATACACCATGGGCCGGCTCATCGACGAGTTGGATGCGGACGGCCGGCTGCTGGCGTTATGGGACCCGTGCAACGCGCTTTACTGCGGCGAACCGCCCTGCCCGGACGGCGCGCAGGCGTTGGCCGGCGGCAAAATCGGGCATGTGCATATCAAAGACGCGGTGGTGCGGCCGCAACGCGCGACCGTGAACTTCTGCCGCTTGGGCGAAGGCGACATGGCGGCGCACCTGCAAGGCATCGCGGACTTCTTGCGCGCGGAGAATTACGCCGGCTCGATTTCATTGGAGAGCACTTACCGGCCGGACGGCGGCGATTTTGCCGACGGTTTCCATGAATCACTGCCGTTGTTTATGCAGATTTACGGCGCGTAATTATTTTTCGCGCGCAACAAATCGATGCCGCGCATTTATCCGCGGCGTTCAATCAAAGCGCGGCGCAACAATTGCTGCACGGTTTTATCGCGCAACGGTTCGACTTCAATTGCATCGCATGCATTAAACGCGGCGAAATCAAGCAGCGCATCCGCCAACGCCGACGTGAACGCCTCCTTGTTCTTCAAGCACGGTTCGCTGACGAAGTTGCGCACCAACAACCGGCGACTCGCGCGCTCGGCTTTGCAATCCATGCGCGCGACCAACCGGCCGTCCCATAAAACCGGCAGGGAAAAATAACCGTGCCGACGCGCGGCCGCGGGCGTATAACATTCGATGCGGTAATCGAAGTCAAACAGATGCCGCATGCGCTCGCGTTGAATTAACAAGTTGTCGAACGGCGACAAGATGCGTACGCGCTTGCGCGTCAACCGGCGTTCCAGCAACTTCAACGCCTCCGGCAGCGCATAATAAACTCGCCCGCGCGTTTGCACCGGCACGATGTCGCCGCGCTTCGCCATGCGCGCCATGCATTGCGCCACCGTCGGGCGCATGCCGCCGCGCAAGTAGGCGACTTCCTCGGCGCGGCCGAGGCCGTTGGCGCGCAGGAATCGCCGCACCAAAAACCGCGCGTATTCCTCGCCGGCCGGCGGCGTAGTGTCGACGCCCGGCGGCAGCACGCGCGCGGCGAGGTCATAAACTTTGCTGAAACCGTCGCGCCGCGCGACCATCAACTTGCCTTCCATAAACAACTGCTCCAGCGCGCGTTTGGCCGGCTTCCAATCCCACATCGCCGGCGGGGTTTTTGTTGCACCGGGCTTGGACTCAAAGTCGCGGGCGCGCAACGGGCCTTCGTCGGCGATGCGCCGCAGTACTTTTTTCATCAAGCGACGGTCCGGCGTATACCAATGACGCTGCCCGGCCGCGATGGCGCGCATGCGCGGCAAACAGAAACGATAATCCTCGACCGGCAAAACCGCGGCCGCGTGCGACCAGTATTCGAAGATGTTTTTGTCCGCCAGCAGTTGCGCCAAGTGCGCCGGCCGGTAACCGCGCGCGCGGTTCCACAGCGTGTGATGATGCGCGCGCTCGACCACCGAGATGGTGTCGATTTGCACATAACCGAGATGCCGAATCGCGGCCAACGCCGCATCCATCGCGCCAGATGATGCTCTCGACGACGCGTCGCCCGGCGGCCACTGACTCAGCAGCGCCAGTTTCCGGGCCTCGGCAATCGACAACGCAATCGGCGCAGACAACGGTCAGATACTGTCGGAAGCGCAACCAAAAAACATCGTCGCGAGAAAATTACAAACGCGTTTCATTAGCCACGGTGGAATCGATACCGCGGGAGTATAACGCAACGACTGCAAAACCGCGGATAACCGGCGACAACCACCCACATCGCCACTCCGGCGACAACAGTCCCCGCCGTCACGCCCATGGTCTCCCCTACCGCCGCACCCACCACCCCAAATTACACCGTCGCGCTATTCGCTTTCTCGTCCGGTGATGTCATAATCGCGGGCCTTTTACTCAGCGGAGGCGGTCATGGACAAGCAGCGATTTGAAGTCGGTTTGGCGCAGCGCAAGGCGACCTTGGGCACGGATTATGTGGAGAAAACCCTGGCCGAGGCGGACGATTTTTCGCGCCCATTTCAGGAGATGATGACCGAGTGGTGCTGGGGTTTCGGCTGGGGCGACGAGTGCATCGACGCCAAGACGCGGTCGATGATGAACCTGACCATGCTTGGCGCGCTCGGCCGCATGCACGAGTGGGAACTGCACTGCCGCGGCGCCATCAGCAACGGCGTCACCCGCGAACAACTGCGCGCCATCATCCATGTCATCGCCATCTACTGCGGCGTGCCGCAATCGCTGGAATGCATGCGCGCGGCGCGCAAGGTGATGGCGGAAGCGGGGATGGAGTAGCGGTGGTCATCCGGTGCGCCGGCGTTAACCGGGCGCGCATCAACCGGGCGATGCCGGCGCGTCAACCGAACAACGCCGGCGTTAACCATGCGATGCATCAACCAAGCAACGCCGGTGTCAACCATGCGATGCATCACCGAGCGACGCCGGCGTTAACCATGCGATGCATCAACCGGGCGACACCGGCGTCAACCAATCGACGGTGACGATGACCGCGCCCACGACTCGCGCTTGCCATTCGCTATCGACATCGACACCCACACCCAACCCTTTCACGCCCACGGAAACCACCATGCCTGAAACCGAACTGACCCTCGGGGAAATCCACGCCCTTGCCCGCGACTGCCTGGCCGGCAACGGCTGCGACGCCGCCAACGCCGAGGCGGTCGCGGCCACGGTCACCGCCGCCGAGCGCGACGGCGCGGTGTCGCACGGTTTGTTCCGCCTGCCCGGCTATGTCGCGGCGCTGCGCAGCGGCAAGGTCGACGGCGCGGCCGCGCCGGTCGTGGAGCGCTTGAGCCCGGCGTTGCTGCGCGTCGACGGCGGCGGCGGATTCGCGCCGGGCGCGCTGCAGGCCGGCATTCCGGCGCTGGCCGAGGCCGCGCATGCCACCGGCGTGGCGGCCCTGGCGGTGGTGCGCGCGCATCACTTCGCGGCGTTGTGGCACGAGACCGAGGCGTTGGCCGAGCGCGGCTTGGCGGCGCTGGCTTGCACCGCCTACATGCCCGCGGTCGCGCCGGCCGGGGCGCGCGAGGCGTTGTTCGGCACGAATCCCATTTCGTTCGCTTGGCCGCGGCCCGGCGATACGCCGGTGGTGTTCGACATGGCGACCGCGGCCATGGCCATGGGCGAGGTGCAAATCGCGGCGCGCGACGGCCACGCGGTGCCGCCCGGCACCGGCCTGAACGCGGCCGGCGAGGCGACCACCGACCCGGCCGCGATTGCCGGCGGCGGCGTGCTGCTGCCGTTCGGCGGCTACAAGGGTTCGGCGGTCTCGCTGATGGTCGAATTGTTGGCCGCGGCGCTGCTCGGCGAGCGGTTCAGTTTTGAGGCCGCGGCCGCCGACAACAAGGACGGCGGCCCGCCGCGCGGCGGCGAGTTTATTCTGGCGTTGTCGCCAAACTGGATGGCGGCCGGTGGGCCCGAGTCCGGGGCCGATACCGAGGCCGAGGCCGATGCCGGCGCCGGGCGCGACTGGGCGCAGCACGCGGCCGGCTTGTTCGAGCGCATCGGCCAGTTGGACGGCGCGCGTTTGCCGGGGGCGCGCCGCCACCACCGTCGCCAAGACGCGGGCCCGCGCGCGGTCAATGCGGCGTTGGTGGGGAAAATCCGCGGGTTGTGCGAGGCGCGGTGAGTCGGGCGGCGGGGCCCCTAGTACATGTACATGTCATGGGGGCGGCGCGACATGTCATGGGGGCGGCGCGGACCATGGGTCGCGCCGCGGTGGCGGGTCCTAGTACATGTACACGGGCGCGGCGCGGACCACGGGTCATGAGTCGCCGCGCCGGCGGGCCGCGGGTCGCGCGCCAGCCGCCCGCCACCCCGCCGCGCTGAAATTCCCCACGCGGTCGGGTAAAATGCGCGGCCTCGGTTCCCGCACGAATTAACGCCATGAGTTACCAGCACATCCGCCTGCCGCCGGACGGCGAAAAAGTCGCCGTCAAGAACGGCAAACTGCGCGTCCCCGACCAGCCCATTCTCGGCTTCGTCGAAGGCGACGGCATCGGCGCCGACATCACCGCGGCGGCGCTGCGGGTGTGGGACGCGGCGGTGGCGAAAGCGTACCGCGGCAAGCGCAAAGTGCGGTGGTGCGAACTCTACATGGGCGAGAAGGCCGCGGGGATTTACCAAGGCGACTACTTCCCGGCCGAGACCATCGCCGCCATCAAGGACTTGACGGTGGCGATTAAGGGGCCGCTGACCACGCCGGTCGGCGGCGGCTTTCGGTCGCTCAATGTGTCGCTGCGTCAAGAGATGGATTTGTATGCGTGCGTGCGGCCGGTGCGTTATTTCGAAGGCGTGCCGTCGCCGTTGCGCCGGCCGGAAGAAGTGGATGTGGTCATCTTCCGCGAGAACACCGAGGATGTTTACGCCGGCATCGAGTATCCCAGCGGCGGCGACGACAATAAAAAACTGGCGAAGTTTTTGCGCGAAGAAATGCGCGCCGAATTCTTCGACGACGCCGGATTGGGAATCAAACCCATCAGCCCGTTCGGCAGCAAACGATTGGTGCGCAAGGCGATTGAATACGCGCTGGAACGCGAACGCGCGAGCGTGACGCTGGTGCATAAAGGCAACATTATGAAATACACCGAAGGCGCGTTTCGCAACTGGGGTTATGAAGTCGCGACCCAAGAATTCCGCGACCATGTGGTCACCGAAGACGAACTATGGAACGAACACGACGGTAGCATGCCGGCCGGCAAAATCTTAATCAAAGACCGCATCGCCGACATTATGTTTCAGTTGCTGCTGCTGCGCCCGGCCGAGTTCGATGTCATCGCCACTTCCAACTTGAACGGCGACTATTTATCCGATGCGGCGGCCGCGGAAGTCGGCGGCATCGGCATCGCGCCCGGCGCCAACATCTCGGACGACATCGCGGTTTTTGAAGCGACGCATGGCACCGCGCCGAAGTACGCCAATCAAAACAAAGTCAACCCGTCATCGCTGTTGTTCTCCGGCGTGATGATGCTGGAATACATCAACTGGCGGGAAGCGGCGCAGTTAATCGACGACGCGTTCGTGAAAGTGTTGGCGGATAAAACCGTGACTTACGACTTCGCGCGGTTGATGGATGATGCGACCACCGTCTCCACCAGCGGTTTCGCCGACGCGCTCATCGGCAAAATCAACCCGTGATGCGTCATGTCGGCCGCCAAAATCGCCGTCATCGCCGCGCTCATGTTAGGCGTCGCGGCATTTTTTTATTTCGACGGGTGGTCGTATCTGTCGTTTGATTATTTGAAACAAAACCGCGACCGCCTGCTCGACTACGCGCACGCCAACTACGCCGGCGCGGTTTTGATTTTCATCGGCGTCTACATCGCGCAGACCGCGTTCTCATTGCCCGGCGGACTCATACTTACATTGGCCGGCGGGTTTTTGTTCGGCAGCGTTCTCGGCACCTTGTTCGTCAACATCGGCGCGACCGCGGGAGCCACGCTGGCGTTCCTTGCCGCGCGTTATGTATTGCGCGACTGGGTGGAGCGGCGGTTCGGCGGCAAGTTGGAGGCGATTCAATCCGGCTTCGAACAAAACGCCGCGAGTTACTTGCTGACGCTGCGCTTGATTCCGTTGTTCCCGTTTTTCCTGGTCAACCTCGCGGCCGGCATCACCCGCGTCAGAGTCCGCGTGTATGTCGCGGCCACCGCGGCCGGCATCATTCCCGGCAGTTTCGTTTATGCGTACGCCGGGCGGCAGTTGGGTTCCATCGACTCGCCGGCCGAGATTGCATCGCCGCGGGTGTTGTTGGCGTTTGTCTTCCTCGGCGTACTGGCGCTGGCGCCGGTGGCGTATAAAAAGTTCAAGGCGCGCGGCTGAGGCCACGGCATGGCGAACCAATACGACGCCAATCTCATCGTCATCGGCGCCGGCAGCGCCGGGCTGGTGTCCGCGTATATCGGCGCGGCGGTGAAAGCGAAAGTGATTCTCATCGAGGAAGCGGAGATGGGCGGCGACTGCCTGAACCGCGGCTGCGTGCCGTCCAAGTCGCTCATCGCCTCCGCCAAGTTGCTGCATCAAATCCAACGCGCCTCCGATTACGGAATCCAAACCGCGTCGGCCGAGTTCGACTTCGCGCACATCATGCAGCGCGTGCGCACGATTATCGACACCATCGCGCCGCATGACTCGGCCGCAAGATATGAATCGTTGGGCGTGGAAGTCATCCAAGGCCGCGCGCGCATTACCTCACCGCACAGCGTCGCCGTCAACGGCCGCACACTGCGCGCGCGCGCCATCATCATCGCCACCGGCGGGCGGCCGTTCGTGCCGCCGATTGACGGCATCGAGCAAGTGAATGCGCTGACCTCGGACACGGTTTGGGAATTGAAAGAATTGCCGAAACGCTTGTTAGTGTTGGGCGGCGGCCCGATTGGCTGCGAGTTGGCGCAATGTTTTGCGCGTTTCGGCAGTCGAGTCACGGTGGTCGAGATGCTGCCGCAAATCATGATTCGAGAGGACGTCGATATCGCCGCGGAAGTCGCCGCGGTATTCCAAAACGAAGGCATCGACTTGCGCGTCGGCCACCGCGCCGAGCGCATCGAAGTCAACGGCGGCGTAAAAGTGTTGCGCTGCGACCGTGACGGCGAGAAAGTCGCGGTTGAATTCGATGAAATATTGGTCGCGGTCGGCCGCGCCGCCAAGTTGGATGACTTCGGTTTGCAAGAACTCGGCGTTCCCATCAGCCAACGCCGCACGATTGAAACCAACGACTACTTGCAGGCCGGCTATCCGTCCGTTTATGCCTGCGGCGACGTGGTCGGCCCCTATCAATTCACCCACGCCGCCTCGCATCAAGCATGGTATGCGGCGGTCAACGCGTTGTTTGCGCCGCTGAAAAAATTCAAGGTCGACTACCGCGTCATGCCGTGGGCGACTTACACCGACCCGGAAGTCGCGCGCGTCGGCTTGAACGAGTTGGACGCGCAAGCGGCCGGCGTCGACTACGAAGTCACGCGCTATGATTTGTCGAAGTTGGACCGCGCGCTCGCCGACGGCCATGCGCGCGGCACGGTTAAAGTGTTGACCGTGCCCGGCAAAGACAAAATTCTCGGCGCCACCATCATCGGCGCGCACGCCGGCGACCTCATCGCCGAGTTCGTATTGGCGATGCGCCATGGACTCGGCCTCAACAAAATTCTCGCCACCATCCACGCCTATCCGACCTGGATGGAAGCCAACAAATTCGCCGCCGGCAACTGGAAACGCGCTCACGCCCCGGCCTGGGCCTTGCGCCTCCTCGAACGATTCCACCACTGGCGACGCTGACCGCCGGAACATTCCTTGCCCGACGCGAAACGGCGATGCCCGCGCCGCAACCGTCACCGTTCATTGAACGCCTCCTGCCCGGACTTGCGCAACGGCGAAAGAAAAAAGTCGATGATGGCGCGCTCGCCGGTTTTGATTTCGGCGGTGGCCGCCATGCCCGGCGACAACGCGGTCCATTGCCCGCCGACCAGTATCCGGTTGCGGTTCAATGAAGCGCGCATCGCATACACCAATCCTTGCGCGTCGCTTTGCATCGCATCGGCGGACAGATGCGTCACTTCGCCTTCCAGCAATCCGTATTTGGTGAACGGAAAACTCTCCAGTTTGATTTCGGCCGGATGCCCGACTCTGACGAAGCCGATGTCCTTGTTCAACACCGCCGCTTCGACGATGAGTTGGGTGTCGTCCGGCACGATAATGAGCAGCGGCTCGGCCGCCTTGACCACGCCGCCGATGGTGTGAATGGCGAGTTGCTGCACGATGCCGGACACCGGCGCGGTCAAGTTGTTGCGCGATTGCCGGCTGCGCGCTTTGCGCAGGTTGAGCGCCGCCAATTCCGAGCGATTGCGGTACTCGGTGAGTTGCGCCATGGCGTTTTTGCCGGCGCGGGTTTGCATGGCGTCTTTTTGTTTCGCCTTGTTGGCGGCCGCGAGTTTGGTCTCGTCCAAGCGGCGTTGTTCGACGATGAGCAGTTGCCGCAGGTCGATGGACTTTTGTTTGGCGTCGCTCCAGCGACTCTTGGCAACCATTTTCTTCAGCAGCAAACCGTGCAGCGCGGATTCATGTTCATCCGCCATCGGACTCAGCGCTTCGATGCGGGCGATTTCCGCCTCGATGGCTTGCATCTTCGCTTTCAACTGCGCGGTCTCGCCGTCGAGCCGCGCCATCTCGGCCGCGTGATGCTGCATCTCATGGCGCAGTTGCCGCTGCTGCGCGGCCGGCAAGCCGGCGTTGTTCGCATGCGATTCAACCTCCGGCGACGGGTCGTTCAGAAAATCCAGGAACGCCTCCAGCCGCGCCGCTTCCGTTGCTGCGATGTCGAGTTCCTTCTGCAGTTTGGTGGTGTCGACTTCCTGTTCCAGCGGGTCGAGTTTAATCAGCAACGCGCCCTGCTCGACATGCTGGCCGTCGCGCACGCGGATTTCCTGCACCACGCCGGGCGCGAAGGACTGCACGATTTTCACCTGGCCGCCCGGCACGATGCGGCCATGCGCGGTCGCCACCATGTCGATGCGGCCAAAGAACGCCCACGCCAAAGTCGCGGCGAACAACGCCATGATGAGGAACGCGACGGCGCGGCCGGCCGGCGATGCCGGCGATTCCAGCGCCTCGACCGCCGCGGGCAGAAACTCCAGTTCGCCGCCGCGGCGTTTCACGGCAGGCTTGGATTTTTCCAACGCCGACGCCTGCCGCCAGACGCGCATCGCGTTGACTACGCCGGCAAACATAACGCTTGCGATGGCGGCGACGGCGACTGCGCATTGTGCAAGCGGGCGTAAAATCCGTCGCCGGCCAGCAACTCATCGTGCGCGCCGCGCTCGACCACGCGACCTTTGTCGATGACGAATATTTCATCGGCCATGCGCACCGTGGACAAGCGGTGCGCGATAACCAGCACCGTGCGTTCGCGGCAGATGGCGCGCATGTTGTTTTGTATGATGCGCTCGGATTCATAATCCAGCGCGCTGGTGGCTTCGTCGAAGATTAAAATGCGCGGGTCGGCAATCAAGGCGCGGGCGATGGCGATGCGCTGGCGCTGGCCGCCGGACAAGTTGGCGCCGCGTTCTTCCAGCAGCGTGTCGTAGCCGTGCGGGAGTTCCAAAATAAACTCATGCGCGCCGGCCATTTCCGCGCATTCCATCACGCGCTCGATGGACGCCGACGGCATGGTCAGCGCGATGTTGTCGCGCACCGAACGGTTGAACAGAATGTTTTCCTGCAGCACCACGCCGATTTGCCGGCGCAGCCACGCGGGGTCGACTTGAGTCAAATCCACGCGGTCGATGAGAACGCGTCCGCGGCCCGGCACATGCAAACGCTGCAGCAACTTGGCGATGGTGCTTTTGCCCGACCCGGAACGCCCGACCAAGCCGGCCACCGTGCCTTCGGGAATTTCCAAATCCAAATCGCGCAGCGCTTCGCCGCCGCATGCATGATAGGCGAAGGTTACGCGCTCAAACTGAATCCGCCCGCGCAACGCCGGCAGCGCCGGGCGGTTGGGGTTGTGGCCCGGCTCAGCCGGGTTGTTGAGAATGTCGCCGAGGCGCGCGATGGAGATGCGAAACTGCTGAAAGTCCTGCCACAACTGCGCCAGCCGAAGCACCGGCCCGCTCACTTGCCCGGCCAACATGTTGAACGCGATTAACTGGCCGATGCTCAACTCGCCTTGAATGACTTGATGCGCGCCGGACCAAAGTATCAACGCCATGACCACTTTGCTGATGAATTGCACGCTCTGGCTGCCTAACATCGACAGCACAATCAAGCGAAACGATGCGCGCACATAACCCGCCAGTTGCCGCTCCCACCGCGCGCGCATCTGCGGCTCGACCGCCATCGACTTCAATGTCTCAATGCCGGTTACGCTTTCGACCAGGAAGGCTTGATTGGCCGCGCCGCGCTGAAACTTTTCCTCCACGCGGGCGCGCAACGCCGGGGTGATGGCCACCGACAAGCCGGCGTAAAACGGTATCGCGCCCAACACGATGAGCGTCAGCGTCGGGCTGTAATGCCACATCACGATGAGGAACACCACGGTGAACAACAAATCCATGATGACGGTCAACGCCGAGCCGGTGATGAAGTCGCGAATGTTTTCCAGTTCGCGCACGCGCGCGACCGTCTGCCCGGTTTGCCGCGATTCAAAATAATTCACCGGCAGCGCGAGGAGATGCTTGAACAACCTCGCGCCGAGTTCCACATCGACGCGGCTGGTGGTGTGGGAAAACAAATAGGTGCGCAAGCCGCCGAGCAGGGTCTCGAATAAAATAATCGCCAACAAGCCGATGACCAGAACATTCAGCGTGACCAATCCGCGGTGCACCAGCACCTTGTCCACGACCACTTGAAAGAACAGCGGCGTTATCAAACCGAAGAGTTGCAAAAAGAACGACGACAGCAGCACTTCGCCGAGCAACTTGCGATACTTGGCGATGACCGGAATGAACCATGTGATGTCGAACTTGCGCCGCGCGCCGGCCAAGGTTTCCGCGGTGGTGGCGAGCATCAAAAAGCCGCTCCATTCCTTTACCAAATCGCCGACGCGCATCTCCTGCGGCGCCTGGCCCGGGCGCTGCAGCAACGCTTTCGCGCCGCTGACCCGGGCCAGAATCGCATAACCGCCGTCATTGAACTGGGCGATGGCCGGCAGCGGCGTGTGCGCCAAGCGCTTCGCCTTGACTTTCACAGCGCGCGCCTTCAAGCCGAGTTGCTTGGCGGCGCGAACCAGCGTGAGAAAATCCATGTCCCGACGCTCGGGCGCATGCTCCCGGGCGATTTGCCGCGGGTCGGCCGCCAACTGATGAAACCGCAGCAGCATCGCCAGGCAGGCGATGCCGGAATGAACAAAATCATCCGGCGTCGCCGCGACCGCGGCGGGCGGCGCGTGGTTTTGAGTCGCTTCCATGTGACTTGTGTGATGAGTATTGCTCGTCAAACCACCCGACGAGCGTTGTGTTGCCGGACGGCGTTATCCCACCGTCGGCGCGATGCCGACGCTGCGCCATGCGGCGTGGACATCAGCGCGTTGTTGGGTGGTCATGTGCGACCAACCGGCTTGCGGTTTGTCAAACTGCGCCATGGCGTTGACTAATGCATCGATGCTGACCGTTTGCGCGTTATATCGACCGTATCGGTATATCCGGGTGGCGGCGCTCAGATGCTCAATACGGTGTTCGCCGCCGGCCGCAAACTGGTCTTCGATTAACACTTCATCATCGCCGCCGAGGATGCTGATGCGCAAGTCATCGCCGTCTTTGGCAAGCCACAAATCCTCGTGCCGCCGCCGGCCGAAAGTCACCTTGTCATTCGCGCCGCCGCTGTCGCGCACCGTCTCTCTGCCAAAGTCGGGCAGGACGCCCATCGGAACATTCGGATAACCGAAGTCATATGTGTCGCTGCCGGCGCCGCCATACAGCGCATCGTCGCCGACCAAGCCGTTCAAGTAATCATCGCCTTCGCCGCCAAACAACACATCATCGCCGAAGTTGCCGAACAGGTCATCATCGCCGGCGCCGCCGAGTATTACATCATCGCCCGGCTTGCCTTTGATGTGGTCGTTGCCGGCGCCGCCGGACAATACATCACGGTGGTGACTGCCGCGCATGGTGTCGGCCCCACCGCCACCGTCGATAATCACGCCTTGCGCGGAATCAGCGCCACTCAATCGGTCGTTACCATCGCCGCTATGCAGCGCTTCCAAGCCGACTGCGCCCATGGACAAATTGATTGCGCCGCTGCCCGACACCACGCCGACATCTTGCCCGCTTCCGCCGTTTATGTTATCGCGCGCGTCGAAGAACAACACATCATTCCCATTGCCGCCGCGCAAAGTGTCGGCCCCCGCCCCGCCAGCCAACCAATCGTCGCCGCTGCCGCCGGTCAAACGGTCGTTGCCTTCATCACCGAACAACAGCAAATCCCGCGACACGCCGCCACCGTTCAACACATCCGCATGACTGCCGCCAATCGCGCCGATATGCGCGGCGTTCACCGATGATGCGAAGTTCATATTAACTCCGCCGGCATTGGCCGGGGCGACATATACCTTGCCCACGCCATCGGCGCTCTTGAACTCCAAGTTGTCACCGTCGGTGCGAAATCCAAATGCGCTGGCGGCAAACGCGACATCGGCAAATGTGCCACTTGCGCCGTTCGTCTTGTGATAACGCCCCTGACCGGAAATGATGTTGCCGTCTCGTGTCTCCGGCTGACCGTCATCACTCGGCACGTAGTTCAGTTCGATGCTGCGAATGCCGGCCGCGACTAATGCGCGCAACTCGCCGCTATCCGATGCGCCGTTTTGATTCGCGTCCTGCCACACCCGGAACTTCGCAAACTCGGCATCGCTTGCGTCCAACACGCTGTCGGCGTTGCTGTCGAAATTCCGAAGTCCCTCCAAGTCGGTTTGCGCGCCCGGCACATAATCCACGAATGAAATCTCGTCTTTGCGATTGATAACGCCATCGCTATTCTTGTCGTAGGCCAACAAGCCGTCATCGGCGCCGGCCCAGCCGAGGTTATATTGATAACCATCGGCGTTGATGTCATAAAACGCCGCCGACTCGTCCAGCGCGACCAACTCGACGCCATCGCCGTCCAAGTCCAGCACGATGGGCTTGAAGCCGCCGCCGTCACCGCCGCTGTTGCCGCCACCGTCGCCATCGCCGCCGCTACTGCCGCTACGGGTATTGCCGCTGCTGCTGCCACGATTGCCCGGATTGCTGTTGGGGCCGCCAACCGGCGAAGTGTTGCCGCCTTGGGATGCAAAACCGCCGCCGGATGGGCTACTAGTTCCGGGGCTGGGTGAAGAATCATCGCGGCCACCGCTGCCCACATTTTCCGTGCCAGGACCAATCGGGCCATGCGAGGTGCTTTCCGACCGAGTCGGGCCAGTAGTCGTTTCGGTGGAGTCATCGCGGTCTCTACTACGCCCCAACTCGGCAGTTGCTTTTCGTGACCGTGCATGCCGGTCATCTTCGTGACCATGGCGATAGTCGTCATCACGGTCGCCGGTGTCGGTCGTAGTGGGATATGGCGCATCGATGAACCCATCTTCATTGACGAAACCGGTGAGATGGGGTGAAATTTGGGCATCGACAAACTCTTCCGCATGAAGCTTAAGCGCCTCAATTTGCTTGTGCATATCGACAAACACGTCCACCAACTTCGTATAGCCAGGCCGAGTTTTGGTCAACCCCATAATGGTTTTGGTCATGCTCCCGATAATATCGGGTAGCGTTGTTCGTTCAGGTTCGGGTAATTCGGGGATATCGACATAATCCCCGGATGAACTCTGGGGACTTCCGGTCCCGGAATCCTTTGAGCGCGCAATAGAACGCCCAAGTCGATCTAAACTTGTTGCCATGATTAAGTTCTCCTGCCAGTGTAGTTAAACCGGCCGTTGATTGAAAGAAAGTCCGAAGGATTCAGCGTCTCAGTCGAAACGATTCTGTCCTGGGTTTCCCTTGATTAAACAAAAGAACACCAGTGCAGCCGAACAGATAAAGATCACCCCTGCAAAAGCGGTGAAAACCACAAGGGCGGGCCAGTTAAAACCGTAAACGGGCATGAGATACCCTGACATGCCGGAAACAAAAACCTCGTAGACGGCATCGTGCGACACCGAGCCCGCATGCAACAGCATGTGCAATCCGATGGCGATGGATGTGACGGGGTGGTGAGCGTAAGACAAAATCCACCATCCACTGCGGTTAACATCATGCAAGCGGCGCACGGCGACCGCGCACAATGGCACTTCGATGAGCATCAGCAAAAAGAAACTCAGCGTTCGATATGAATCAGGAAACAAATCATCGAGCACGAACAAAATTGAAGTAAACAAAAAGAACCACCAAAACTCCGACCGTGACGCGCGCCCGCGAAAGTCGAAGAACTTGACCAGACAAGTGCGGATGGCATCAACCGGCCCGCGCGGCGGGGCGGCGAAGTTGCCGCTATTGTCGACCGTGGAGTTCATTTCGCTTGCTCCACTCGATGCTTGCCGTGCGCTCCTGCCGACACCGCGGCCCGGCCCGCGCAACCCCGCCCGCCGGTCGCGGCGGGGGCGGTCAAATGCGGTTTCGGCATGATTCCTGCTTTCCATTGCACCTTTCGGCGGTTCGCCGGGTTGCGATACAAAACTGATTGCGCGGATGATAGCGGTTAATTTATCGCTGTCAAGGGATTTTTTCGAAAATAATCGATTCATTTTTCATGCCTCCCCGATTCCCTCGCGACGCGATTCATGTATCGTCGCCGGCTTTTTGTCAGCCGCAAATGGCCGCAAACCCATCGCTGTTATCACCATCGCGCCGATGTCGAATTCCCACCACCGCTGGCGGAAATTCCAATCGCCGGGCCGCGCGTGGTGGTTGTTGTGCCAGCCTTCGCCCCAGAATAGCAGCGCCATCCACCACAAGTTGCGACTGGCATCGCGCGTTTGGTAGTTGCGGTATCCCCAGTGATGCGCGGCGTAAGCATCCAGCGCGCTTATCCATAAAGTCAGCGCGACCGGCACCGCCCAGCCGAACAGGAATAGATACCAGTCAATCGCCAACAGCGCCAGCGCATAGCCGCCGACGATGCCGAAATAATAGCGGTGAACCACGCGCTGCAACGGTTGATTCCGCAGCACCCGGCGCAATCGTTTTTCGCTGTAACCGGGGCGGTAGTCGCCGAGGAACAACGCCCGCCAGTGCGGGCGCGGGTAGAGGTGGGCGGTGTAAGGGTCGCCGTTTTGGTCGGGGCGAGCGTGGTGGCGGCGGTGCATGAACGACCACGCCAGCGGCGGGCCGACGCATCCCAACGCACCGCAGAAAGTGAACAACACTTCGGCCCACTTCGGCGCGGTAAAACTTCGGTGAGCGAAGTAGCGGTGATAGCCGATTGAATGACCGATGCAGCCGTGCATGAAATAACCGAACAACGCCACAAGATACCAGTGCCATGTTGCGCCGCTGAACGGCGCGATGACGAGCGCCGCGCCGGTTGCCAGTTGAATAGCGCCGATGCGCGGCGCCGATGGCAACAGATAACTGCGGCAACGCCGCAAGAATTTCATCGCTTTGGCGCGGCGACGATTGGCGGAGATGTCCGGGCGCGCGTGATTAATATCGCCGGCGCCGGCGTGTTGGTTATCCACCGCCGCGCCGCCGGCAAACCGGGCCGGCGCACGGTCGTTAAGTTCGAGATTCATCGTTGTGTCTCCTTACAGTTGGAATCCATGGAAGCGCGCGCTTCGATAGTTCGGTTGCGCGCAAACTTGAGGCGCGAATGGTAGCGGTTAATTTGTCGCTGTCAAGCGTCGTTGCCCGCGGCTGTTTGAGGCGGCAATCCCAGCGCATAGTTCCCGCCGCTCTGGCGGAAGCCGGCGCGGCGGAGAAAGCGGTCGGTGGCGGCGATGTCAATGCCGCTGGTGACATGGAATTGAATTTCCACAGCGCGGCGATTGGCCGCCCAGCGTCGATAAGCGTCCAACAACTTCACCGCGATGCGCCCGCCTAACAACGTTTTGCGGGAAGCCGGCTGCACATAAAACGCCAAACACGAAGTGATGATTTCGTCGCCATACAAAAACCGGTTGGCGGCGCAAGCCAGATATCCGACCGGCCGGCCGCGCCACTCGGCGATGAGCATGCCGAATCGGTCGGGTTTGCCCAACATATTTTCGCGCAAGTAATCGTTGCGTTTGGTTTTGTCCATGCGCAACTTCGCGTATCGACTTTCGCGGTGCAGCGCGAGAGACAAATGCCATGTCGCCTCGATGTCCTGTTCAGCGCGCAACATGCGCACCTGCACTGAGCCGGCGCTGGCCGGTTGGCTACGGCCGGCGACGCTGTCGGTCATGGTGTTCATTTGGCTTGATCGGCCAGATGCTTGCCGGGGGTCGCCGGCTTGGCGGTTTGGCGCGCGCATACTTGCCCGCCGGTCGCGGCCGGGCGCTCAAATACAGAACGGGCGTGTGGTTTGCTTTCCATTGCACCTTTCAGCAAAAAGCGATTTTTTGGATTATCGCGGACTTTGCGATACCGGACAGATTGCGCGGAATATAACGGTTAAATTGCCGTTGTCAAGCGTTTTGGCGAAAATAATCGACTCGCATTTCCGCCGCCGGCAACCCGCCAATGCTTATCCACCCACCGTCGGCGCGATGCCGACGCTGCGCCAGGCGGCGTGGACATCGGCGCGTTGTTGGGTGGTCATGTGCGACCAACCGGCTTGCGGTTTGTCGAATCCGGCCATGGCGTTCACCAACGCGTCGATGCTGACCGTTTGCGCGCTGTATCGACCGTACGAGTACAGCCGAGTAGCGGCTTGAAGGGTCTCAATGCGGTGTTCGCCACCGGCCGCAAAATGGTCTTCGATTAACACTTCATCATCGCCGCCGAGGATGCTGATGCGCAAGTCATCGCCGTCTTTGGCAAGCCACAAATCCTCGTGCCGCCGCCGGCCGAAAGTCACCTTGTCATTCGCGCCGCCGCTGTCGCGCACCGTCTCTCTGCCAAAGTCGGGCAGGACGCCCATCGGAACATTCGGATAACCGAAGTCATATGTGTCGCTGCCGGCGCCGCCATACAGCGCATCGTCGCCGACCAAGCCGTTCAAGTAATCATCGCCTTCGCCGCCAAACAACACATCATCGCCGAAGTTGCCGAACAGGTCATCATCGCCGGCGCCGCCGAGTATTACATCATCGCCCGGCTTGCCTTTGATGTGGTCGTTGCCGGCGCCGCCGGACAATACATCACGGTGGTGACTGCCGCGCATGGTGTCGGCCCCACCGCCACCGTCGATAATCACGCCTTGCGCGGAATCAGCGCCACTCAATCGGTCGTTACCATCGCCGCTATGCAACGCTTCCAAGCCGACTGCGCCCATGGACAAATTGATTGCGCCGCTTCCCGACACCACGCCGACATCTTGTCCGCCACCGCCATGCACATTATCGCGCGCATCGAAGAACAACACATCATGCCCGCCGCCGCCGCGCAAGATGTCGGCCCCCGCCCCGCCGGCCAGCCAGTCGTCACCGTTGCCGCCGGTCAAACGGTCATTGCCTTCATCGCCGAACAACAGCAAATCACGCGACACGCCCCCGCCGTTCAACACATCCGCATGACTGCCGCCAATCGCGCCGATATGCGCGGCGTTCACCGATGATGCAAAATTCATATTAACTCCGCCGGCATTGGCCGGGGCAACATGCACCTTGCCCACGCCATCGGCGCTCTTGAACTCCAACTCGCCGTTGTTGACGCGATAACCCATGGCGCCGGCAGCCAACGCGACATCGCCGAACACGCCGCGCGTACCGTCGGTTTTGGTGTAGCCGCCCTCGCCGTAAATCAAGTTGCCGTCGCGGTCGGTCGGCGAAAGTACCGCGCCGTAGTTCGGATTCAAATCCAAACTGCGGATGCTGTGTTGCCCCAGCGTTTTTAACTCGCCGGCATCCACATCACCGTCGCCGTCCGCATCTTGCCACACGCGAAACTTGGCAAACTCGGCATCGCGGTTATCGAGAACGCCGTCATTGTTGGAATCGAAATGAACGAGGCCTTCCCAGTCAGTGCGCGCGCCGGCTTTGTAGCCGACAAATGAAATCTCGTCATGCGCGGTGATGTCTCCATCGCCATTTTTGTCGTACGCCAACAATGCATCATCGCGCCCGGCCCAGCCGAGGTTATATTGATAACCGTCGGCGTTGATGTCATAAAACGCCGCCGACTCGTCCAGCGCAACCAACTCAACGCCATCGCCATCCAAGTCCATGACAATCGGCCAACTCCTGCCGCCGTGGTCGCCGCGACCGGGTCCGCCGGGGCTGCCGGGGCCGCCACGACCGCCTTGGTTGCCTCTGCCGCCACCACCGCTGGGGCCGTCGCCGTTGTTGTTGCCGCTGCTGCCGCCACGATTGCCCGGATTGCTGTTGGGGCCGCCAACCGGCGAAGTGTTGCCGCCCTGGGATGCAAAACCGCCGCCAGATGGGCTACTGGTTCCGGGGCTGGGTGAAGAATCATCGCGGCCGCCGTTGCCGTTGCCACCGCCGCCCACATTTTCCGTGCCAGGACCAATCGGGCCATGCGATGTGCTTTCCGAACGGGTCGGGCCAGTAGTCGTTTCGGTGGAGTCATCGCGGTCTCTACTACGCCCCAACTCGGTAGTTGCTTCTCGTGACCGTGCATGCCGGTCATCTTCGTGACCGTGGCGATAGTCGTCATCACGGTCGCCGGTGTCATCAGCGGTGAACCAATCTTTGACTCTATCCCACCAACCGGACAGTTGATTGGTGCGATACCCAACCATGTGCGGTTGCATTTGAGTAACCGCTGGGGGTGTGACTGTGGGTGCAACCACTTGCGCGGTTGTTCGAATGCGCGAATAGCCGCTGATAATTGCCCTACCCAGGGTGGTTAATCCGGCTGCTACTGCTGGTACTGCTACTGGTGCTGGCATAGTAAAACTCCTGACGGTTAACGTCGGTTAAGGGTTGATGATGAATTGAGCACAGGCGAACATGTGGCTACGCCGTCTCGTTGAAGCGATTCTTGTCGGGTTGGCCCGGTTTGCAGCCCCACCAAAACAACAAACCCACGGAGATGGCGGAGTGCAACAACCAAACTAACCCGGGCAAATTGGCATCGGCCATGTAGTCGGCAAACAACCGCCACTCTTCCAAAACAAAAACATCAGGCAGCCACGGCAACAGGATGGCCCACAACCACCAACCGCTTCGCCCGATGTCGTGCAAGCGGCGCGTCAACGCAGCCAGCGCCGGCATGAGAAACCAAAGGTTAATCACAGTGCGGGCAATCCGCATCGCGTTTGGCGAGTCAAACAGCCCGGGCACCGTAAGCGTGAAAGCCGTTTGCAAGAGTCCGATGAATGCGCATATCCACCAAAACTCCGAACGCGAAGCGCGGCCGGAAAAATTCCAATGTTTGCGACTCCAACCGTCAATCGATTCACCAAGGGTGCGAGGCGGGGCGGCAAAATTGCCGCTATTGTCGACCGTGGCGTTCATTTCGCTTGCTCGGCCCGATGCTTGCCGCGCGCTTTTGCCGACACCGCGGCCAGACGCGCGCAACCCCACCCGCCGGTCGCGGCGGGGGCGGTCAATGCGGTTTCGGCGTGATTCCTGCTTTCCATTGCGCCTTTCCGGTGAATACCGGGTTGCGATACAAAACTGATTGGACTGATGATAATGGTTAAATTGCCGTTGTCAAGCGTCTTAGTGAAAATAATCAACTCGCATTTCCGCCGCCGGCGCGATGCCGACGCCGCGCCATGCGGCGTGGACATCAGCGCATTGTTGGGCGACAGCCGTCCAATTTGCTCTGAGTGGTTTGACATGGCTGGTTACCTCTGCCGGATTAAGCCGGCCGTTGGTTGAAAGAAAAACCGAAGGGTTCGCCCCCTCGGTCGAAGCGATTCTGTTCCGGCTTGCCTTTGGTTAAGCAAAATCGTACCAAGATGAAATGCCCGGCAACAACAAGCGCGGTATAGATGGCGAACGCATAAAGTGCCGCTTGCGAGGCGCCACCAATGGGAACAAACAAATCCAACAGCAAGCGAATTGGAAAGTCACCTCGCCAGTAAACCGCGCCTGTCGAATACAGCAAATAAAGTCCAACGGCCGCGTTCAGCGCGACCAAGTGTGCATACGGAAAAATCCACCAGCCGGTACGATTGGTATCGTGCAACCGGCGCACGGTAACCGCCCACAACGGCGGCTGGACGACCACAGCAGTCAGCAAAAATCCCGCCGTAGCAAGTGATTCGGGCAACAATTCCTCAAGTAAAGCAAGCGTCATTACCGCTGCGAAAAACCACCAAAACTCCGAGCGCGATGCGCGGCCGCGGAAGTCGAAGAACTTGACCAGACAAGTACGGATGGCATCAACCGGCCCGCGCGGCGGGGCGGCGAAGTTTTTGGCGGCGGGGTTGCCGTTGTTGTTGGTTGCAGTGTTCATGTCGACTGTCGGCTGAACGAAGACGCGGAATGGTTTCCTTGGTCGAAACGATTCTTTTGCGGCTTGCCTTTGATTAAGCAAAGGCAAAGCACAACAATCCGTCCACCTTCGGTGAACAAATAGTACGCTGTGCCCGCCAAAACAAACCACCAATATGTTGTCGCCCATCTAGCCGGCCAAAAAACCGCCAGCCACTCATCAAATGGGGTGCCGCCAGTGCCGGGGAACTTGCCCTCGTAGAAGTAATACATGTAAACCGTGGTCGCGATAAGCGTCGCATAGACGGTAACATCCGGCAGAATCCACCAACCGGTGCGGTTGGTATCGTGCAAGCGGCGCACCGCGACTGCCCACAGAGGCAAATGAATGACAACATGAACGAATAGGTATGTCGCCGCCCAGAGCGGAATGGGTAGATGGGTAATGAGAATGAATTTACCGATGTAGTCATTGACCGTGAAGTTCAGGGCAACAACCACCGGAAAAAACCACCAAAACTCCGAGCGCGATGCGCGGCCGCGGAAGTCGAAGAATTTGACCAGGCAAGTGCACACCGCGTCAACCGGCCCGCGCGGCGGGGCGGCGAAGTTTTCGGTGTCGGCGGAATCGCCACCGTTGACGGGCCGCGCCGCCGGTCGGCCGGGGTTAAAGTCGTCGTTCATGATGCATCCTTGTCGTTGATTTCCATTGGGTCCCGGCGGGGCCGGGCGGTTGTGAATCGCGCGCAACCGCAACGGTGAGCGGTTTGCGCGAATTGCGGGCGGATTATAACGGTTAATCGGCGGCGGGCCAGGTTGGATTTTGCCGCAACAAAAGGCCGCTCAACAGGGCCGCCCCAAAACCCGCCCGCGTGTTATATTCCGGCGTTGGCGTTGGCGTCGGCGTCACCACCGTCACCACCGTCACCACCGTCATCACCGTCGCGGCGACAGCAACGGTTCGCCGAATCTCATCCCCACACTAACTGTACGTACACAACAGGACTCATCCCATGCGACTGCAAGACAAAACCGCCATCGTTACCGGCGGCGCCTCCGGGTTTGGCGCCGGCATCGTTAAACATTTCGCCGCGGCCGGCGCGCGCGTGCTGCTGACCGACCGCGACGCCGGCAAGGGCGAAGCAACCGCGGGCGAACTCAACCAATCACCCGGCGAAGTGTCGTTCATGCCCGTGGATGTAACCGACCAAGCGCAGGTGCAAGCCGCGGTTGACCAAGCCATCGAGCGCTACGGCCGCCTCGACATTCTGGTCAACAACGCCGGCATCGGCCAGCGCCCGGTCGCGCTGGATGAAACCTCGGATGAAATTTACGACGCGCTGTACGACATCAATGTGCGCGGCGTGTTCATCGGTTGCCGCGCCGCGTTGCCGGCGATGAAAGGGCAAAACAGCGGCGTCATCATCAACACCGCGTCCGGCATCGCGCTCACCCCGCGCCCGAACTTGGTCACCTACGCGGCAACCAAAGGCGCGGTGGTCACCTTCACCAAGGGCTTGGCGATGGAGTTGGCGGAGTTCGGCATTCGCGTCAACGCGCTCTGCCCGGCGGCCGGCGACACGCCGATGTTGGCCGAGTTCATGGGCGGCAAGGACACGGCCGAGAACCGCGCCAAGTACATGGCCGGCATCCCGCTCGGCAAGTTGGTCACCGGCGACGACATGGGCGCGGCCGCGACTTATCTCGCCTCCGACGAAGCCGGCATGATTACCGGCACATGCCTCGCGGTCGACGGCGGCCGCTGCATCTAAACCGTTAAATCGTTAAACCGTGAAACCGTAATCGTGCGCGCCATCGACCCCGCGCATCGCCCATCCAAAGGAGACCAAACATGAACGACACACCAGACAGTTATGGCGACACCCGCCTGTTCATCCGCGGCCAGTGGCGCGACGGCGGCGGCGGCAGCGGCGCAGTCATCAACCCGGCCAGCGGCGAAGGCATCGGCCGTTTCGCCGTCGCCGATGCGCGCGACTTGGAAGACGCGGTGAGCGCGGCCGTGGATGGTTTTGCGGTATGGCGCGCGACCCCGGCCGCCGAGCGCGGCGCGGTCATCACCGCCGCGGCCGCGTTAATGGACGCGCGCTTGGATGACATCGCGCGCGTGATTACGCTGGAGCAAGGCAAGCCGCTTGCCGAGTCGAGATTGGAACTGGCGCGCGCGGTCGACACCATAAAATGGTACGGCGCGCAAGCCGAGTCGCTCGGCCGCCGCGACTACCCGGAGCGGCCCGGCCAAGTGCGCCAGCACAGCGCGCCGGAGCCGGTCGGCGTGGTGGCGGCGTTCACGGCGTGGAATTTCCCGGCGATTCTGCCGGCGCGCAAGTTGGCGCCGGCGCTGGCGGCCGGCTGCTCGGTCATCTTAAAAGCCGCGGAGGAAACCCCGGCCACCGCCGCGCGCATGGCCGAGGCGTTCGCCGAGGCCGGGCTGCCGGACGGCGTGTTGAACTTGGTCACCGGCGAGCCGGCGGTGATTTCCGAGTTTCTGTTGGCGCGCCCGGAAGTGCGCAAGTTGTCATTCACCGGCTCGATTCCGGTCGGCAAGTTATTGGCGCGCCAGGCCGCCGCCAACCTGACGCGTTGCACTTTGGAACTCGGCGGCCACGCGCCGGTGATTGTGTTCGCCGACGCCGACATCGCGGCCGCGGCCCGCGACACCGCGGCGTTCAAGTTTCGCAACGCCGGTCAAGTGTGCGTCGCGCCGAGTCGGTTTTTTATCGAGCGGCCGGTGTATGACGAATTCGTCGACGCGTTTGTCGGCATCGCCCGCGACTTGAAAGTCGGCGACGGTTTGGATGAGTCGACGCAGATGGGCCCGATGGCGAACGCGCGGCGCATCGAGGCCATGGCGGAGTTGATGGCCGACGCCGATGCTTGCGGCGCGGAAACTTTGCACGGCGGTTCGCGCATCGGCGAGCGCGGTTATTTCTGGCAGCCGACGGTGTTAGCGAAGGTGCCGGACAACGCGCGGGTGATGCGTGATGAGCCGTTCGGCCCAGTCGCGCCGATGGTGGCGTTTGAGGACGCCGACGACGCCGTCGCGCGCGCCAACAGTCTGTCGTACGGCTTGGCGTCGTATCTTTTCACCGGCAGCGAGTCCACGGCCCGGCGCGTGGTCGACGGCTTGGAAAGCGGCACCGTCGGCGTCAACACCCTGCTGCCGGCGCAACCCGACACCCCGCTCGGCGGCGTCAAACACAGCGGCTACGGCTACGAAGGCGGCCGCGAAGGACTGGACGGTTTCCTGCACCTGAAGTTAGTCACGCAAGCGGCATGGTGAGCGCGACCGTTGCGCGCCGGTACTTAATTGCGCGCGGCGCGAAGCGCCGTCACGCCCGCGATCTGTTAAGCGGGCGTCCAGAGTCTTTGCTTTTTGTTGCTTGCTCGCCGGTTCAATTAAAGACTCTGGATTCCGTATCGGAGGAAAATAGTGGCGCTGCGCTCCTTATCCCGTGTCGTAGCACGGGACATGTTTTCCAACCGCACGGAATGACGGCCCCCGGCATTTTCCTACCGCACGGAATATCTGCGTGCATTTAAATGACGGCTCTACGCGCCGGCGGCGTGCAGGCGGTGTATAAAACCAATTTCCGGCGGGGGGGAAAAATGATTGCGCCGGGCGGTGGCGGGACTTAAATTGCATCGCACGATGTTTCCATGTCGCAACGGCGGCGTGGAGGCAAACATGCATTTTCCATCCAGCGAGGTGACATCATGAACGCAGGCACGAAACAGACCGAAGCAACCCGCGCAAACGCCCGGGCAGTGAGCAACCAAGTTTCCGACAAGGACTTGGAGAAAATCAACGCCGGCGCAGGCATTTGCGGGCCGGGGCCGAAGTATCCCGGCGACGGCGACTACATCATGTGGGGCCCGGGCACGCCGAACTTCGACCCGCGCACCGACGGTGAAGTCAACTAAGCGCGGTTCATTCCGGCCGCGCGCGGTGCAATACAAACCCGGAACGGTTCAGCCGTTCCGGGTTTTTTTGCGCCGGTGAAATCCGCTATCATTACGGGGGTTTCGTTCCGACCGTGGCGCTGCGACGGTGACCGGTACGGAAAAGACACAAAAGACGCTTTAGGTTCCGGCCGCGGCCGGGGCGACGACGGGGGCGCGCATGCGTTTGAAAATTAAACTCACGGTTGGCGGGCGCGGCGTTTGCGCCGGCATCGCGCTTTGCTGGTTGACGGCCGGCGGCACCGTCGCGGCGGCCGGGTCGGCGGAATTCTCCGAGGCCGGAGTCGCCTCAGCCGCGCCGTTGGCTACCGCCGCGGGCCTCGAGATTTTGGAAAAAGGCGGCAACGCTTTCGACGCCGCGGTGGCGGTGAGCGCGGCGTTGGCGGTGGTGGAGCCGGCCGGCTCGGGCTTGGGCGGCGGCGGATTCTGGCTACTGCACGACGCCGCCACCGGCGCGAATGTGATGTTGGACGGGCGCGAAAAAGCGCCGCTGGCGGCCACCCGCGACATGTATTTGGACGCGGCCGGCGCGGTGGTGGCGGGGCTTTCCATCAACGGCGCGCTGGCGGCCGGCATTCCCGGGCAGCCGGCGGCGCTGGCGTGGCTGGCGGAAAACCGCGGGCAACTGCGGTTGGCGGAATCGCTGGCGCCGGCGATTCGCCTGGCCGAGAACGGCTTCGCGGTGACCGCCAAATACCGCCGCCAAATTAAATTTCGCTTGGAAGCGGTGCAGGCATCGCCGGCCGCGGCCGCGATTTTCCTCGCCGACGGGCGGCCGCCGGCCGAGGGCGCGGTGATTGTGCAGCGCGACTTGGCCGCCACCTTGCGCGCGTTGGCGGCGCGCGGGCGCGACGGTTTTTACGCCGGCGCGGTGGCGCGCAAACTGGTGGCCGGGGTGCGCGCGGCCGGCGGCATCTGGACGCTGGAGGATTTGCGCGCGTACCATGTCCAGTTGCGCGCGCCGGTGACGGTGGAATACCGCGGCATGAAAATCACCTCGGCGGCGCTGCCGTCTTCCGGCGGCTTGGTGCTGGCGCAGGCGTTCAACATTTTGGCCGGCTATGACTTGGACGCGTTGGCGCTGGACGGCGCCGACGCCGCGCATTGGATTGTGGAGGCGCTGCGCCGCGCCTACCGCGACCGCGCCGAGTATATGGGCGACGCCGATTTTGTTGCGGTGCCGACGGCGATGCTGCAGAGCCGCCGCTACGCGGCCGGCCTGCGCCAGTCAATACGCATGGACCGCGCCACGCCCAGCGCCGCGTTGCGGCCGACCGCGCCGGCGAGCGCCGCATCGACGGCGCCGGCGACCGGGAGCCAAGCCGGCGAGGGCGCGGACACCACCCACTTTTCCGTCATCGACGCGGCCGGCAACCGCGTCGCCGCCACCTTGTCCATCAACTATCCGTTCGGCTCAGGGCTGGCGCCGCCCGGCACCGGCGTGCTGTTGAACGACGAGATGGACGACTTTTCCGCCAAGCCCGGCGCGCCGAATGTGTACGGCCTCGTCGGCGCGGAAGCCAACGCCATCGCCGGCGGCAAGCGCATGCTGTCGAGCATGAGCCCGACTTTTCTCGAAGCGAACGGCCGCGTGGCGGCGCTCGGCACGCCCGGCGGCAGTCGCATCATTTCCATGGTGCTGTTGGCGGCGCTGGAATTTCGGCGCGGCGCCGATGCCGCGGACATCGTCGCCCGGCCGAGGTTTCACCACCAGTATTTGCCGGACGCGGTGCAGTTTGAGCCGGGCGCGCTGGGCGCGGCGGCACTGGATTCGCTGCGCGCCCGCGGCCACACGCTGGACGCAAAACAACGCCCCTGGGGCAACATGCACATCGTCATCCGCGGCCGCGACCGGCGCATCGACGCCGCCTCCGACCCGCGCGGCGAAGGCGCGGCGCGGATTGTGCGCGGAGGCAAACCATGAGCAATCCATACCACGACACCCTCGCGGCGCTGGAAAAACAGGGCGTGGCGCGCGACTACATCATCGGCTGGGCGAGCGGCTATCAAGGCAGCCCGAAGCGCGAGCAGCAGCGCCTGACCGCCGGCTACGAGGCCGGCTACGCCGACGGCGCGGCGCGGCATGCGGATAACGCGGGCGATTGGAAAACGGGGAAGGCGGGGAAGGCGGGGAAAACCGGGGCTGGGGCCGGTGCCGCGGACGCCGGCAAACGGAACCCGGCAAAAGCGAACAAAAACACCGCGGCGGCGAAAAAATCCGGCGAAAAATCCAACGATTGAACTTTAATCGGTCGACTCAGCGTCCGCCGAATCACCGCCCGCCGCCGCCAGTTCCAACTTCCGCAGCGCATCGCCGAACACCCGCGCCGCTTCGGGGCCGTCGATGTCCAACACCTGCTCCAACGCCCACTTGTTGGTCTGGCTGTCGCCGAGCGTCTCGCGCACCCGCAACGCCAACTTGCGCAGGGCCGCGTAGCCGGGCGCGCCGTCGACGAACTTGGTGTTGGCGTAGGCGTTTAAGCGGCGGTTCAGTTGCGCGACGAATTGCCCGGCCGGCACGGCCGATTCGCCGGGCTCGGCCACGGCCGCGGCCATGATGTCGCGCGCGTTCTCGTCGTAGTGGCGGGCGCAGGCGCGCGCCAGGTGGGCGGTGAATTGCGCGCGCCGGGTTTCATCGAACGCGACCGATTCTTGCGCGCGACGGTCGGCGAAATAAATGAGGAAGTGCAAATACTCGCGCATGACTTCAAGGCGCTGCGCGTCGTTGGCGTAGTCGAATTCCTGCGCATGCAAGTTGCGCGCCGCGTTCAACGCAATCCGCCACGCGGCCGCGGCCGCGGCCACCGCATGTTCCTCGGTGGACACCGCGCGGCGTTGGTTTTTCCAGGTGGTTCTGATTCGGAGGTTGGTCATGGATGGGAGCGATGAGATGCGTAAGTCGCGAGTCACGGTTACCGGCGCGTAGCGGTGTCACGCCGGTTTAAGCACGGCGCGAAGCGCCGTCATTCCCGCAGGTTTTTAAGCGGGAATCCAGAGTCTTTGCTTTTTGTTGCTTACTCGCCAAGGTAATTAAAGACTCTGGATTCCGTATCGGTGAGAAATAGTGGCGCTACGCTTCCTTATTCCTCTACCGCACGGAATGACGGCCCCCTCGCACCGTCGCGCCATCACGCCTTCGCACCGTCACACTATCGCGCTATTGCATCGCCGCGCTATTGCATCGCCGCGCTGTCGCATCGCCGCGCCGTCGAGTCACGCCGCCGTTTATCTCGAAGTCCCGCGTTCTTTATGCGCCAGGTCGACCACGCGGGTGGCCATCTCTGCGAACGCGCTGCGGTGTTCGCTCGGCGTTTGGTCACCGTCACCGTCATCACCGTCGCCGGACGCATTCGCGCCGCGGGCGATGAGACGTTTTTGCATCGCAATCATCTCCGCAATCAGTTTGCGTTTGTCGGTCGACTGTTTGCCGCTCGACTGCTTGTCGCTCGCTTTGCTCATCGTAGTCACCTTGAAGTCACGCCATGAAAACTCGCGCACCATGCCACAAGTCGCGCGCGCCGGCGGATATGCCGAAAGGGATAGTCGCGCCGCGGGAACTATGTCTTTTGGAGCATTAACGCGCCGCGCAAAACCGTTACAATTCCGCCGGCATTCACAAACCCCAACGGCGGCACGATGACAAAACAGCACTCGACTCCGATGTTGGACGAACTCGAAGACGGCCCGTGGCCGAGTTTCGTCTCCGGCATCAAACGCCTGCGCGACGCGCACGGCGACGCCCGCGTGGGCGGCATGGCCAACGACCTGCTGGGCCAGTTGGAGCATTCGTACGAGACCCGCAAGGGCTACTGGAAAGGCGGCACGGTCAGCGTGTTCGGCTACGGCGGCGGCATCATTCCGCGGTTCTCGGAAGTCGGCGGCGAGTTCCCCGACTCGAAAGAATTCCACACCCTGCGCGTGCAGCCGCCGGCCGGCAACTTCTACTCCACCGACATCCTGCGCCGCTTGGCCGACAGTTGGGAGAAGTGGGGCTCCGGTTTGGTGACCTTCCACGGCCAGACCGGCAACATCATGTTCATCGGCGCATCGACCGAAAACACCCAGCATTTCTTCGACGAAATCAACGAATACGGTTTTGACTTGGGCGGCGCCGGCCCGTGCGTGCGCACCGGCATGTCGTGCGTCGGCTCGGCAAGGTGCGAGCAATCGTGCACCAACGAACACCGTCTGCACCGTGAACTGGTCAACAACTTCACCGACGACATTCACCGCCCGGCGCTGCCGTATAAGTTCAAGTTCAAAATCTCCGGCTGCCCCAACGACTGCACCAACTCCATCGAGCGCGCCGACTTCGCGGTCATCGGCAGTTGGCGCGACGACATTAAAATCGACCACGATGCGTTCGCCGAGTATCTCAGCGCCAAGGGCCGCCGCCATGTCATCGACAACATCATCACGCGTTGCCCGACCAACTGCATCACGCTCACCGACGATGACCAACTGGAAATCGACAACCGCAACTGCGTCAAGTGCATGCACTGTTTGAATGTCATCCCCAAAGCGCTGTCGCCGGGCGACGACAAAGGCGTGACGGTGCTTATCGGCGGCAAGCGCACGCTGAAAGTCGGCGACTTGATGGGCACCGTGGTGGTGCCGTTTATGAAACTCGACACCTCCGAGGATTATGAGCGCATCGTCGAACTGGCCGAGGAAGTCATCGACTTCTGGGCCGAGAACGGTCTCGAACATGAAAGATGCGGCGAGATGATAGAGCGCATCGGGCTGGTTAACTTCCTCGAAGGCATCGGCGTGGATGTCGACCCGAACATGGTCGCGCATCCGCGCGAGAGTAGTTATGTGCGCATGGACGGCTGGGACGAGGAAGCGGCGAAATGGTTTGCGCGCAAACGCCAAGCCAAGCGGCAAGCGAAAGACGCGGACGATGCGCAACGCGACGGTGATGCGGCCGCGGCCGACGCAAGCAAAACCAAATCCGCGGATGCGCCGGCGCATATCGCCGTCACCGTCACCGAATCACCGTGAGATTTCCTCGCACCCTCAACCCGCAACGCATCGGAATTTCCATGAACCACTTCGCCAAAACCCTGGCCGCGGCCGCCATGCTGTGGAGCGCGCAGGCCGGCGCGCAAATCGCCGACATCATCGGCCTAGCATCCGGCGCCAACCTGCTCGTGCTGCTGTTAGTTGTGCTGGCGGTGCTGCTGGTGTTCTCCGGCGTCAAGACGGTGCCGCAGGACAGCCAGTACACGGTCGAGCGGTTCGGGCGTTTCACCAAGTCGCTGACCCCCGGCCTCAACTTCATCGTGCCGTTCATCGACCGCGTAACCCACCGCGTCAACATGATGGAGCAAGTGCTCGACATCGACCAGCAAAGCGTCATCTCGCGCGACAACGCGGTGGTGGTCGCGGACGGCGTGGTGTTCTACCAAGTGCTGGACGCGGCGCAAGCCAGTTACCAAGTCAGCCGATTGCACAACGCCATGCGCAACTTGTGTCTGACCAACATTCGTACCGTGCTCGGCGCGATGAACCTCGACGAGATTCTTTCCAACCGCGACGACATCAACACCAAACTGCTCGGCGTGGTGGACGCCGCGACCGACGCCTGGGGCGTGAAAGTAACGCGCATCGAAATCCGCGACTTGGAACCGCCCAAGGATTTGGTCGAAGCCATGAGCCGGCAGATGAAAGCCGAGCGCCAAAAGCGCGCCGACATCTTGGAGGCCGAAGGCCAGCGGCAGTCGGAAATCCTGCGCGCCGAGGGCGAGAAGCAAGCGGTGATTTTGGAGGCCGAGGGGCGCAAGGAAGCGGCGTTTCGCGACGCCGAAGCGCGCGAGCGATTGGCCGAGGCCGAGGCGCGCGCCACCACCCTGGTGTCGGACGCCATCAAGCAAGGCGACGCCAACGCGATTAACTATTTTGTCGCGCAAAAATATGTCGAAGCGCTGCACGCCATCGGCACCGCGGACAACGAGAAGTTGGTGCTGCTGCCGATGGAGACCAGCGGCATCTTGGGCTCGCTGGCCGGCATCGGCGAGTTGTCCAAGAATATCTTCGCCAAACGCGAACCGGGCGAACGCGAACCGGGCGAGGCGACATGATGGACGCGCTGTTTCCGCTCTCGCACTGGACCTGGTGGGTCGCCGGCGTACTGTTAGTGATGTTAGAAGTCGTGCTGCCCGGCACCTTCCTGTTGTGGCTCGGCGTGTCGGCCGGCGTGGTCGGCGTGATGGTTTATTTCGCGCCCGATTTGTCGCCTGCGATTCAATTCACGCTGTTTGCGGCGCTGGCGCTGGCGGCGATATTGTTGTCGCGCCGCTACTTGCAAAAACACCGCACCGCCGAGCAAGCCGCATTGAGCGCGCGCGGCGCGCACTACATCGGCCGCGTGGTGACGGTTGAAGACGCCATCGACGGCGGCGCCGGCAAAGTGCGCGTGGAAGACACGGTGTGGCGCGCGCAAGGCGCGGACGCGGCGGCCGGCGCGCGGGTCAAAATCACCGGCATCACCGGCGCGACTTTTCAGGTCGAGCCGGTGGAATCCACTTAATCACCGTCACTAACAAACCAACAGTTCAATGAATCAAGCAACCGCAAAACCCAAACCGCTGTCGGAAATGCGCCGGCCCATCGAGTCCGGCTGTCCGGACGGCATGCAGTATATGCACCCGGTGGTGCTGCGCAACTTCGGGCAGTGGAAATGGCATTCGCATCCGCGGCCCGGGGTGTTGTATCACGAGGCCGAAAGCGGCGAAGGCGTCTGGACCGTCAAAGCCGGCACGCAGCGCATTCTCGATGTGTTCACGCTGCGCAAGTTATGCGACATCGGCGACGAATTCGCCGACGGCCATGTGCGATTCACCATTCGCAGCAACATCGAATACATGGTCGACGCCGAGGCCAAGGTCGAACCGTTGATTGGCGCATTGGAGGCGGCCGGCTTCGTGGTCGGCGGCACCGCCAACTCGGTGGCGTTCATCTCGCACACCCAAGGCTGGCTGCACTGCGACATCCCCGGCACCGACGCCTCCGGCGTGGTCAAGGCGATGATGGACGAACTCATCGACGAGTTTAGAAACTGCAACATGCCCAACCGCGTGCATATCACCACCTCGTGCTGCCAAATCAACTGCGGCGGGCAAGGCGACATCGCCATCAATGTGCAGCACACCAAGCCGCCGAAAATCAACCACGACTTGGTCGCCAATGTCTGCGAGCGGCCGTCGGTGGTGGCGCGTTGCCCGGTGGCCGCGATTCGCCCGGCGCTGGTCAACGGCAAGCCGAGTTTGGAAGTCGATGAGAAAAAGTGCATCTGCTGCGGCGCGTGTTATCCGCCGTGTCCGCCGATGCAAATCAACGACCCGGAACACACCAAGTTGGCGATTTGGGTCGGCGGCAACCACTCCAACGCGCGCAGCAAACCGAGTTTCCAAAAGTTGGTCGCCGGCGGCATCCCCAACAACCCGCCGCGTTGGCCGGAAGCCACCGCCATCGTCAAAACCATCCTCAACGCGTACAAAAACGACGCCCGCGACTGGGAGCGCATCAACGACTGGATTGAGCGCATCGGCTGGCCGCGGTTCTTCGAACTCACCGGCCTGCCGTTCACCAAATACCACATCGACCACTGGCGCGGCTCGCGCAAGAGCCTCAACGCTTCGACTTACATTCGCATGTGAGCGGCGCATTGGCATCGCGCGCGATGAACAAATATCTCTTGGTGCTGCTGCTCGGCGTGATGTGTTTGGCGTCCGGCGGCATCTTTGTCAAACTCAGTGAACTCGGGCCGGTGACCACCGCGTTTTACCGCATCCTGCTGGCGATGCCGCTGGCGTTGTTGTGGGCGCGGTGTTCGGCCGCGCCGCGCCCGCGCAAGGGGTTGTGGAATGTGCCGCGCGGCGACTTCGGTTTGCTTATCGCTTCCGGCGCGTTCCTCGCGGTCGATTTAATTTTGTGGCACATCTCGTTTTTCCATACCACGGTCGCCAACGCCAACCTTCTGGCCAACCTGGTGCCGTTCGTGGTGGTGCCGATGACATGGCTGCTGTTTGGCGACCGTCCATCGGGCGTTTTCACGCTCGGATTGGTGGTGGCCGTGGCCGGCGTATGGCTGCTGATGGCGGGCAAAATCGACCCGTCGCCGGACAATTTCTTAGGCGACTTCCTGGCCATCGCCACCGCGTTGTTCTACGGTTTGTACCTCATCACGGTCGGGCGGTTGCGCGCGCGCTACAACGCCGGCGATATTTTGTTCTGGGGCGGGTTTTCATCTCTCGTCATTTTGTTTGCGGTCATGGTCGTCTATGAATCGCCGCTGTTTCCGGGCACATTGCACGGCGTTTTGATTCTCGTTTGCCTGGCGGTGTTTTCGCAAATCGGCGGACAAGGTCTTATCGCGGTCAGTTTCGGCCGCTTGCCGATTAACTTCGCTTCGGTGGCGGTTCTCATGCAGCCGGTCATCGCCGCGTTTTACGCTTACCTACTCTTCTTCGAGCGTTTGTCGATGGTGGAAATCGCCGGCACCGCCACGGTGTTGTTGGGAATTTACATCGCCAAGACGGGTTCATTCGAGACCCATGCAAAAGTGCGCGCGGCGCGCGGCGAACCGGTGGCGCGAAAATGAAATTCGCCATCGTCGTCAACGAGGGGCCGTATACCCACCAAGCCAGCGACAGCGCGTATCATTTTGCGCGCGCGGCGCTGGAGGGCGGGCATGCAATTTACCGCGTGTTTTTCTACCACGACGGCGTACATAACGGCACGCGGTTGGCGTCGCCGCCGCAGGATGAGCGCGATGTCGTCAACCGCTGGTCGAAGTTGGCGGCCGAACACGACATCGACTTGGTGGTGTGCGTGGCCGCGGCGCAGCGGCGCGGCATCGTCGACGCGGCCGAGAAAAAACGCCACGCCAAAGACGCCGACAACATCGCGCCGGGATTCCGCATCTCCGGCTTAGGACAACTCATCGAAGCCGGCATTCGCGCCGACCGCTTGATGGCGTTCGGCGACTGACGCGGAGGCGGGCATGACGGACGAAGCGACTGCGGCGCCGCCGGGCGCGGTCAAGAAGTTCATGTACATCAACCGTCGCGCGCCGCACGGCGGCAACTACGCGCAGGAGGGTTTGGAAGTCGCGCTCATCGGCGCGGCCTTCGACCAGGAAGTGTCGCTGGCGTTCATCGACGACGGCGTGTTCCAACTCAAGACCGGCCAGGACACCGCGGCCGCCGGCCTGAAAAACTTCACCGCCGCGTTCGCCGCGCTCGGCGATTATGAAGTGAAGCGAATCTATGTCGAAGCCGAGTCGCTGGCGCGGCGCGGACTCACCGCCGATGATTTAATGCCGTTGATGTATGAAGACGAAGACGACGACTACGCGGAAAAACCGCTGATTGAAATCATCGGCAAAGACGCGCTGGCGGACCTCATCGAACGGCAGGATGTGCTGCTGAACTTTTAACGCCGACCATGCTGCTGCACACCGTCAACAAATCGCCGTTCGAGAAGAACAGTCTCGACACCTGCCTGCGCTTGTCCGCGCCCGGCAGTTGCATCCTGCTCATCGAAGACGGCGTCTACGCCGCATTGGCCGGCGGCGCGTTCGCCGCGCAACTGCAAGACGGTATGCGCGCGCGCAAACTGTACGCCATCGACGCCGACTTACAAGCGCGCGGCCTCGACCCGGCCGGACTCATCGACGGCGTTGAAGTCATCGACTACCGCGGCTTCGTCGAACTCGCGACGCGTTGCGACCAAGTTCAATCGTGGTTTTAGCGGCGACGCTGGGGCCGCATACTTTTAACCGAAACTTCTCTTAACCGAAACGTTTCATTCACCGGAGATTCCCCATGGCATTAGAAATCAATGGCGCGACCTACGAGACCGACGAGGAAGGCTACCTCGCCAACTTAAGCGACTGGAGCGCCGAGTTGGCTGAAGCGATGGCCGCCCAAGACGGTTGCGAGATGTCGGAAAATCACTGGGAAGTGGTCAACTTCCTGCGCGAGTATTACGACGAATATCAAATCGCGCCCGCGGTGCGCGTGCTGACCAAAGCCATCGGCAAACGCTTAGGCAAAGACAAGGGCAACAGCAAATACTTGTATGAGTTGTTCCCCTACGGCCCCGCCAAGCAAGCATGCAAATACGCCGGCTTGCCGAAACCGACCGGGTGTGTTTGACATTAACCGTCATTCCCGCAGTCTGTTGAGCGGGAATCCAGACGCCACGCGGCATCGCCCATGAACCGGGGAACGCAACCTAACCGATGCGATGCTTCGTGTGACTCGCATGACCAACTTCTTCGCCGCGCTGTTCTACCTCGCCGCCGTTGTCTTCATCGGCGGCGTCGCTTGGCGCGCGCGTTTATACGCTCGCACTCCCGCGCCGCTGAAAATCCCCACCACGCCGGCGCCGTTCACGCGCGGCGGCGTGGCGCTGCGCATGCTGCGCGAAGTCGTGCTGTTCGAAAGTTTGTTCAAAGCGAGTCGATGGACTTGGCTGTTCGGCTGGCTGTTCCACTTCGGCCTCCTGCTGGTTTTGTTGCGGCACTTGCGCTATGTCACCGACCCGGTGTGGGGCTGGGTGGCGTGGCTGCAGCCGGCCGGCGTCTACGGCGGCTTCGCGATGCTCATCGGCCTGGCCGGCCTGTGGGCGCGGCGCCTGCTCGTCGACCGCGTGAGATACATCTCATCACCGTCCGACCACCTGCACCTCGCGCTGCTCGCCGCCATCGCCGGCAGCGGTTTGGCGGTGAAATATTTCTGGCACACCGACATCGTCGCAATCAAAAACTTCGCCCGCGGCTGGCTGGCTTTCGCCCCCGCCCCGTTGCCCGCCGACCCCGCGCTACTTGCCCACCTCGCCGCCGCCGCGCTGCTGTTTCTCATCTTCCCCATCAGCAAACTCATGCACGCGCCCGGTTTGTTCTTCAGCCCAACGCGCAACCAAGTTGACGACTCCCGCGCCCGCCGACACGCGCCGGCGGTGAATTGAATCCAACCGCGGATGAATAAAATGCGACTCGTTCTTTTGCGGACTTCCGGGTGGGCGCGAGTTCGCCATCCGTGGCGTCTGGATTCCCGCGTCCCAGCGGGAATGACGGCGTTGCGCGCCGGTCGTGTTAGTCAATGAAACCCGAATTCACCATTCCGGTCGTCATTAACCCGCCGCAAACGCCGGCGGTGCGGGCGGGGGCGATGGCGCATAGCCGGCCGTTTGTCGCCAAAGCCGAGCATCAACAAGCGCTTGGTTTCCCCGGCGAACTGGTTGATGACTGGCATGACAAAGCGCTCGCCAAGATGAAACAATTATTGGACTCCAGCCGCGCGCTGCAAGTGTTCATGGATTCCTGCGTCAAGTGCGGCGCATGCGCCGACAAGTGTCATTACTTTCTCGGCACCGCCGACCCGAACAACATGCCGGTGGCGCGCCAGGATTTGTTGCGCGCGGTGTACCGTCGCTACTTCACTTTCGCCGGGCGGTGGCTGCCGTGGTTGGTCGGCGCGGTGGACTTGACCGAGGATGTGCTGCGCGAATGGTACGCCTACTACCACCAATGCTCGGAGTGCCGGCGCTGCTCGGTGTATTGCCCGTTCGGCATCGACACCGCGGAAGTCACCATGGCCGGGCGGGAAATTCTCGCCAGCGTCGGCATCGGGCAAAAATATTCCAACGAAATCATCGGCAAGGTGCACGACATCGGCAACAACCTCGGCTTAAAACCGCCGGCGCTGGCGCACACGCTCGAAGAATTAGCCGAGGAAGTGAGCGAAGATGCCGGCGCGCCGGTCGCGTTCCCGCTGGATGAAAACGGCGCGGAGATTTTGCTGGTCACGCCGTCCGCGGACTTCTTCGCCGAGCCGCATGTCGACGGTCTCATCGGCTACGCCAAAGTGTTTCACCGCGCCGGCATTTCATGGACCTTAAGTTCGCATGCATCGGAAGCCGCCAACTTCGGTTTGTTTGTCGGCAGCCACGCGCACATGAAAAAAGTCGCCGAGCGGGTGCGCGAAGCGGCGTTGGAACTCGGCGTCAAACGCATCGTGGTCGGCGAATGCGGCCACGCGTGGCGGGTCGCATACAGTTATTGGAACACCCTCATCGGCCCGTTCGATTTTCTCGACCCAAACTACCCCGCGCCGCAGCATATCTGCGAAGTGACGCATGACTTAATCCACCGCGGCGCGTTGTCGTTCGACAAAAGTATTCACGACGACAAAGTCATCACCTTTCATGACTCATGCAATGTCGCGCGCGCATCCAACATGGGCGGCGTACCCGGCGGCCAGTTTATTTTGCCGCGCGACATCATCCGCGCGTGCTGCAATCATTTTGTTGATATGCGCGACGATGCGATTGGCGAGGCGACTTACTGCTGCGGCGGCGGCGGCGGATTACTGACCGACGACTTAGTCGAGTTGCGGGTCAAGGGCGCGCTGCCGCGCATGCAAGCGTTGCGCGAAGTCATCGACGAACATGGCGTCACCCACATGGCCGCGATTTGCGCCATCTGCAAGAGTCAGTTCGGCAAAGTCATGCCGTATTATGAATTCGACATGGACATGGTGGTCAGTTTGCATCAGTTGGTCGGCGACGCATTAATCCTCGACCGCGGAGCGCATTGACATGGCGGATAAAACCCAAACCGAATCGCAAACCGCGCTCACCTTGCGCGCTTACCAAGACGGCGCGCATCAATGGCCGAGTTGGCGCGACGCAATTTTTAACCAGGACTCGTCGCACAAATGCCCGGTGTATGTGCACCGCACGCCGCCGTGCCAAGCCAGTTGCCCGTCCGGCGAGGATGTGCGCGGCTGGCTGCAAATCGTGCGCGGCATCGAGAAGCCGCCGGCGGCCGCGACGGCGGCGGATGCGACAACAGAAGCAACGGCGGCGACGGCAACGGATGCAACGGCGGCGGCCGAGACCGCGGAGATGGACTGGCGCGAATACGCGTTCCAGCGCGTCACCGCCGCCAATCCGTTTCCGTCGGTGATGGGCCGAGTCTGCCCGGCGCCGTGCCAGGCCGGCTGCAACCGCAACGAAGTGGACGACTTTGTCGGCATCAACGCGGTCGAGCAATTCATCGGCGACCACGCGGCCGCGGAAAACTACGCGTTGACATGCGATGCGCCGCTCGGCAAAAAGCGCGTGGCGATTGTCGGCGCGGGCCCGGCCGGCCTGGCCGCGGCCTGCCAACTGCGCCGGCGCGGCCACGCCAGCGTGCTGTTCGACGCGCGCGCCGAACCCGGCGGCATGATGCGCTACGGCATCCCCAACTACCGCACGCCGCGCGCGATTCTCGACCGCGAAATCGCGCGCATCTTGGACCTCGGCGGGGTTGAACTGCGGATGAATACCCGGGTCGGCGGCGATGGTGCCGGCGACGGCGACGGTGCCGGTGCCGGTGACGGTTCCGGCGACGGTGCATGCGACGGTGACGGTGCCGCCGACGGTGCCGGTGACGCCGCCGCCGCCGGCCCATCCATCGCCGACCTCGAGCGCGAATTCGACGCCGTGTTATGGGCCCTCGGCTGCCAATCCGGGCGCGCGCTGCCGGTGCCCGGCGGCGATGCGCCGAACTGCGTCAGCGGCGTGGATTTTCTCGACGCCTTCAACCGCGGCCGACTGCAGGCGGCCGGCGCGCGCGTGGTGTGCGTCGGCGGCGGCGACACCTCCATCGATGTGGTGTCGGTGGCGCGGCGCCTCGGCAACATCAGCGCCGGCGCGCCGCGCCCGGAGACCGTCATCGGCGGTTTTGTCGCGCACGACTCGGCCCGCGCGGCGCGCCGCGAAGGCGCGCAAGTGACCCTCACCTCGCTGTTCCCGCGCGCGCAGATGACCGCCACCGAACACGAAATCGAAGACGCGCTGCGCGAAGGCGTGGACATTAAATACGGCGTGATGCCGGTGCAAGTTGTGCTGGGCGACGGTGAAAACGCCGGGCGCGCGGTGGCGTTGCGCATGCGCGCATGCCGAGTCGAGAACGGCGCGCCGGTGGCCGATGAGGACGGCGAAACATTCGACATTGCATGCGACTTGATTATCTCGGCCATCGGCCAAGGCGTTGACTGGCGCGGCTTGGAGGCGTTGGTCAGCGGCGACGGTGACGGTGACGGTAACGGTAACGGTGGCGGCGGCGCGCGCTTCGAAGTGGATTCATGGTACCGCGTCACCAACCGCCCAGGCCATTTCGCGGCCGGCGACATCATCCGCCCGCATCTCTTGACCACCGCCATCGGCCAGGCCTCCATCGCCGCGGACAGCATCGACCGGTTTCTCGCGCAAGACGGTGAAGGCGATTCCAAACCGCCGCGCCGCCCGAAAGTGGATGTGCATCATTTCAACCTGCTCGACAAACTGCGCGAGGCCGGCCATGCGCCGACCGCATACGAATCGGGCCAGCACCGCGGCAGCGATGCCGCGGCCTTCGCGGTGCATAACTACGAAGACCGCAGTCGCCATGAAGTCATCGCTTCCGACCAACTCTTCCTCGGCCACTTCGGCCACGCGCCGCGCGCCCGGCGCGCGCGCACCGGGCCGGACGCCGGGCAAGTGCTGGAGCATTTTGACGAACGCCGCGCCGGCTTGGACGCCGAGGCGGCGCGCGAAGAGGCCGGCCGCTGTATGAGTTGCGGCATGTGTTTTGAGTGCGACAACTGCGTGGTTTATTGCCCGCAAAAAGCGGTGTTCAAAGTCGGCAAAGAGCGCGCCGCGTTCGGCCGATATGTCGACACCGATTACGAGCGTTGCATCGGCTGCCACATCTGCGCCGAAGTGTGTCCGACCGGCTATATCGACATGGGGTTGGGGGAATGAGGCGCGCGGTTTTAATTTCGCGCGCGACCGTCGCCGCGATTCTCAGCATCGCCGTACCGGCCGGTGCCGACGGCATGCCGCAACTGCCGCGCGGCAAAGGCGCAACTTGCGTCGAACCGCTGGAAGTCATGCGCCGCAACCACATGGATTTCTTGAACCACGAACGCGACTTGACCGTGCGCGGCGGCATCCGCGGACGCAAACATAGTTTGACCGGCTGCATCGCCTGCCATGCACAGCGCGCCGGCGGCCGCGACGGTGACCCAGGCGCTTTCATCCGCATCGACGCGCCGGGCCAGTTCTGCCACGCCTGCCATGAATTCACCGGCGTAAAAATGGATTGCTTCGAATGCCACGCGGCGGTGCCGGCCGGCGACTTGCCCGAAACCCACGCGCCATGACCGCGCCCGCGAATCCCCTGGCCGTCATTCCGGACGATAGAAAAACAAGGAGCGCAGCGACTATGTTTTTCATCGATCCGGAATCCAGCGTCTTTTTGCGGTCTTAAATCATGACCACAAACCCGCCCGCGAATTCCAAACGCCGCAAATTGCTCGCGGCCGCGGCCGCATCGACAACCGCGGCCGCGGTCGCCCCGGGCCTGCGCTTAATTGAATGGGCCACCGCCGCCGCATCCAACGCCACCGACGCGCAGCCGGTCACAGATGAAACCCGCTGGGGACTGCTCATCGACACCGACAAATGCGCGGTGGATTGCGATGCCTGCGTGCGCGCTTGCAACGCTGAACATGGCCTGGCCGTCACCGCCCGCCCGGAGACCGACCCGCAATGGATTCGCAAAGTCACGCTCACCGGCGATGGCGATGGCGACAACAGCGGCGACAACAGCGACGATGATGGCGACAACGAAAACGCCGGCCGCATCACCTCGCTGCCGTTGCTCTGCCAGCACTGCGAACATCCGCCGTGCGTCGATGTCTGCCCGACCGGCGCCTCGTTCCGCCGCGCCGACGGCATCGTGTTGGTCGACAAACACACTTGCATCGGCTGCCGCTACTGCGTCATCGCCTGCCCATACCAAGCGCGCGCGTTCGTGCATGAAAACTTGTTCGCGCAAAAGCCCTGGTCGCCGCGCGGCAAAGGCACCGTCGAAGGCTGCACTTTATGCGTGCACCGCATCGACCAAGCGCGTACGCCGGCCTGCGTCGAAGCATGCAATCGCGGTGACGGTGACGGTAACAACGCCGGTGACGGTGACGATAACAACGGCGACGGTAACAACACCGTCGCCGAAGGTAACACGCGCATCGACGGTGACAGTGACCATACCGGCCGCAACCCCGACAACTGCGGCGCCGGCGCGCTGCTTTTCGGCGACATGAATGACCCGCAAAGCGCCATCGCCGGCCGCCTGCGCGCCGCCCCGGCCCGCCAACTCCGCGCCGACCTCAACCTGAACACCGGCGTGCGTTACCAGAATCTGTGACGCATGCGTTTCCACCCCCTAAAACCGGCCCGCCGCAGTTACCGCCTCGCGCTGGCCGGCCTGGCAACGTTGGCCGCGCTCGGCGCCGTCGCCGCGCATCGGATGGACGTCGCGGGCCACCACATCACCGGCATGAACAACAGCGTGGTGTGGGGCGCGCCGCATGTGTTCGCGCTGGCGTTGATTTTGGCGGCGTCCGGCGCGCTGAACGCGGCCTCCATGGCCTCGGTTTTCGGCGCGCCGGCGTACCGGCCGCTGGCGCGGTTGTCGGCGTTGCTGGCCGCGGCCCTGCTCACCGGCGGGCTGCTGATTCTCCTCTTGGACCTCGGCCGCCCGGACCGCCTCATCATCGCGCTCACCCATTACAACTTCACCTCGGTGTTCGCGTGGAATCTCATTCTCTACGCCGGCTTCATCGGCCTGGCGGCCGCGTATCTGCACGCGCTTTTCACCCCGCCGGCGGCGCGCCGCTTGCGCATCACCGCGGCGCTGGCGCTCATCTGGCGCATCGTGTTAACCACCGGCAGCGGCGCGATTTTCGGCGTGTTGGTGGCGCGGCCCGGCTACCACGCGGCGATTTTGCTCCCGCTTTTCATCGCCATGGCGCTGGCCTTGGGCGGCGCGGCGTTTGCGCTCACGGCCGCGGCGTTAAGCAGATGGCACGGTGACATCGATGCCGCGGCGCGCGCGCATCAAGCGCGGTTGTTGGCGTGGTTCATCGCCGCGCAACTCGCGCTCACCGCGGCGCTGCACCTGGTCAATCTATACGACCCGGCGCGCGCCGACTTCGCGCGTTTTGTGCTGCTCAGCGGCGGCCTCTACACCGTCATGTTCTGGGCGCAGGCGCTACTCGGCGGCGCGTTGCCGTTGGCGTTGCTGGCGCGCCGCGGCCGTCACTTGCGCGCCGCGGCCGCGTTAGTCATCGGCGGCGGCCTCGCGCATCTGTCCGTCATCATCATCGGCGGGCAGGCGTTGCCGATGCCGATTTTCCCCGGCCGCCGGGTCGCCGGCGCGCTCGGCGAAGTCGCGCCGTATACGCCGTCGCTGCCGGAATTTTTGCTCGGCCTCGGCGGCGCGGCAACGGCGCTGCTGCTGCTGTTGGGCGCGCTGCGGATTCTGCCGGCGCTGCCGCCGCCGGGGGAAGATGGCGGGGCCGGGGCCGGGGGCGGGGCCGGGGCCGGAGCCGGGCGATGACAGCGCGTTTGCTGGTGTCGGCGGCGCGTAAGTCGTCCGGCAAAACCACCGTCGCGGCCGGCCTGTGCGCGGCGTTGGCGCGGCGCGGCCGGCCGGTGCGCCCGTTCAAAAAGGGGCCGGACTACATCGACCCGATGTGGCTCAGCCGCGCCGCCGGGCGGCCGTGCATCAACCTCGATTTCCACACCATGACCTGCGCCGAAATCCGCGCGCGGCTGGACGGCGACGGTGGCGGCGACGCTGCCGACGGTGCCGATGGCCCCGGCGACGGTGACGGTGGATCCCCCGGCCTCGCCATCATCGAAGGCAACAAGGGCTTGTTCGACGGCGTCGACCCCGGCGGCGCCGACAGCAACGCCGCGCTCGCCAAGACGCTCGGCGCGCCGGTGTTGTTGGTGCTGGACGCGCGCGGCATGACCCGCGGCGTCGCGCCGCTGCTGCTCGGCTACCGCGCCTTCGACCCGCAACTCGACATCGCGGGCGTCATCCTCAACCGCACCGGCGGCGCGCGCCACGAGTCGAAACTGCGCGCCGCCATCGCCGCCTACACCGACTTCGCAGTGCTCGGCGCGCTGCCGCTCAATCCCGCGCTCGGCATCGCCGAGCGGCATCTCGGCTTGGTCACCTGCGACGAGGCCGCGGCCGAAAAAACCATCGCCGCCCTCGCCGACGCCGTGGCCGCGCAAGTCGACCTCGAAGCGGTGGAAGCCATCGCCGCCCGCGCCGCGCCGCCGGCCGCCCCCGACCTCACCGTCGCCGGCGACCGCGACAGCCGCCACCGCCGGCCCGGCGACAGCCGCCCCGACTGCCACTCCGGCGACAGCCGGAGTCCAGAGTCTCTAATCCGGCGCAACACCAAAACCGCCAAACGCTTGCCGCCAACCCCCGACCTCATCGTCGCCATCGCCCGCGACGCCGCATTCAACTTCTACTACCCGGACGACCTGGCCGCGTTCGCCGCGCACGGCGCGAGGTTGGTGGAATTCGACACCCTGAACGACGCCGCGCCGCCGCCGGCCGACGCGCTGTTCATCGGCGGCGGATTCCCCGAAACCCACGCCGCGCGATTAGCCGCCAACCGCGCCATGCTGGATGCGGTCAGGGCTTTCGTGGCGCGCGGCCGCCCGGTGTATGCCGAGTGCGGCGGCCTGATGTACTTGGCGCGCAGTTTGACCTGGCGCGGCCAAACCTGGGCCATGGCCGGCGCCCTGCCGGCCCAGGTCGAGATGCTCGACCGCCCAGTCGGCCGCGGCTATGTGCAACTGCAGGAGACCGCGGATGCGCCGTGGCCGACGGTGGACGGCGGGGACAACGGTGGCGGCGATGCCGGCCGCCACCTCCCGGCCCACGAATTCCACTACTCGCGCGCGCGCCTGCCGCCCGACGCCAAATTCGCCTACCGCGTGCGGCGCGGCTACGGCATCGACGGCCAATTCGACGGCTGGGTGCACGCCAACACCCTCGCCAACTACGCCCACTTCCGCCACACCGCCGCCAACCCCTGGGTCGCGCGCTTCCTCGCCTTCATCCGAGAACACCGATAACCACGCGCCCGGATACCGCTTTCCGCGCGTGTTATATTGCCGCGTTTGCGCCGCCATTTCGCACCGTCATGTCCGCCGAGTCTGTTGTTATCCGCGCGTTGTATCGCTTTACCGCCGTCGCTGAGCCGGAACGGTTGCGGCGGGGGTTGTTGGCGGAGTTGCGGCGCAATGGGGTGGTGGGGACGCTGATTGTGGCGGCGGAGGGCATCAACGGCACCATAGCCGGGCGGCGCGACGGCGTGGATGCGGCGCTGGCGTGGCTGCGGCGGCAGCCGGGGTTGGACGGGCTCGAGGCCGGCGAATCGTACGCCGATGCGCCGCCGTTCAAGCGCGCGCGGGTCAAGGTGCGGCGGGAAATCGTGACCTTGGGATTGGACGCGCCGGTCGCCGTCGACGCCGCATGCGCAGGCCAGCATGTCGACGCCGCAGATTGGAATAAACTCATCGACGACGAAGCGACTTTGGTCATCGACACGCGCAACCAATACGAGACGCGCATCGGCGGGTTCGCCGGCGCGGTCGACCCGCGCACCACCAACTTCCGCGACTTTCCGGCCTTCGTCGCGCGCGAATTGATGGCGACCGAATCGGTTGCGCGCGAATCGGTGGTGCCCGAATCAACCGCGCGCGAATCGATGGCGGCCGAATCGACTGCGCGCGAATCGACCGCGACCGAATCGACCGCGACCGAATCGGCGCGTGAAACCAAACTCGAATCAACCGCGCGCAAACACCGTCCGATTGCGATGTATTGCACCGGCGGCATTCGTTGCGAGAAGGCATCCGCGTATTTGAAGCGGCAGGGTTTCGAGCAGGTGTTCCAGTTGCGCGGCGGCATCCTGAAATATTTGGAGACGGTGCCGGCGGAGGAATCGCGGTGGCGCGGCGAGTGTTTCGTGTTTGACGAGCGCGTGAGCGTCGACCACGGCCTGCGGCGCGGCCGTTATGCGCAGTGCCACGCCTGCCGCATGCCGATTTCCGCGGCCGACAAACGCAGCGAAAAATACACCCCCGGCGCCAGTTGCCCGCACTGCTTTGAGCGCATTTCGGCCGACCGTCGCGAACGATTCTTGCAGCGCGAAAAGCAGGTGGCGCTGGCGGCGGCGCGCGGGCGGGCGCATTTTGGGCCCGAGGCCATGGCCGATTCCAAGGCCGCGCTGGCCGACTCCAAGGCCGCGGCCGGCGCCGATGCGGACCCGGCCGCGGACGACGGTTAAGACGGTTAACTTGGCGCGCGCATTAACTCGCGCCGACCGAGCGCTTGCCCGGCGACAAAATCAACGCCATGCCGAACAAAATCACCGCGCCGCCGGCGAACGCCTGCGCGGTGGGGATTTCGCGCAGCCAAAACCACGCCATGACGATGACGAACACCGGCTGCAAAAACAAAAAACTGGTCACCGTGCCGGCCGGCAACTTCGACAGCGCATACAGCCACAACACGAAGGCGATGCCGCTGGAAAACACGCCCATCGCCGCCACCGACCACAGCGCGGCCGCGGACGCATGCGGCGCCGCGGCGAGCGCGGCCGGCAGGTAAAACAGCAGCGGCAGGGCGCCGGCGAAACTGGTCCAGGCGGTCATGGACAGCGGCGAATACCAGGCGAAGAACGGTTTTTGGAACACGAAATAAACCGAGATGGACAGCGTCGCGAGAATCAACAACACCGCGCCTTCGAACTCGCCGCCGATGCCCTTTTCCAGCGCGATGAGCGCGACCCCGGTGAGGCTGACGCCGATGCCGCACCACGCCAACCGCGACAGTTTTTCGCGCAAGAACACCCGCGCCAGGAGGCTCGCGAACACCGGATTGGCGGCGATGAGCATGGCCGCGGCCCCGGCCGTGACTCGGCCCAGCCCCAACACGAAAAGGAGTTGGTAGACGGTGACGCCGAGCGCGCCGAGCGCGAAAATCGGCAACCAGTCGCGGCGCGCCGGCCAGGCGAAGCGCTCGACCGCGACACCGACAGCGAAGCGCCGGGCCGCGAACCGCCCGGCCGCTAAATGCCCGGCCGCAAACCACGCGGCATAAAAACCGCAAGCCACGACATAGCGCAATGCGACCATCTCGGCGGCGCTGAAATACGGCAGCGCGGCCTTGCTTGCCGGAAACGCGAACGCCCACAGCAGCACCGTGGCCAGCGCGGCCAACAACGGTTTTTTGGCGGAGACGGTCATTAGGGGTTTTTTGTTGCTTGCGGTGGGTGGCGGTGGGGGCGACGACGGTGGACGGCGACGACGGTGGTGGGCGGCGGGCCGAGGCGCGGTACGGATGCGCGGACGGTGGGCGCGCCGGCGCGGCAGAGACGACAGTCGGCGAGTATAGAATCTTCCCGCGCGCGCCGCGGTTTCCGCCACGGTTTCCGGCTCCCGCCATGGTTTCCCCGCCGCATGGTTTCCCCGCCCGCGTTTATAATCCGCGCATGACCGACCCCGCGGACAACTTGGAAACCTATTTGGTCGGCGGCGCGGTGCGCGACCGTCTGCTCGGCATCGAAGTGCAAGACCGCGACTGGGTGGTGGTCGGCGCGACCGCGGAAGCAATGCTGGAACGCGGCTTCACGCCGGTCGGCGACGACTTCCCGGTGTTCCTGCACCCGCGCAGCGGCGAGCAATACGCGCTGGCCCGCCAGGAGCGCAAAACCGCGCGCGGCTACCGCGGCTTCAAAATCAACAGCGACCCCGGCATCACGCTGCAGCAGGACTTGCAGCGCCGCGACTTGACCATCAACGCCATCGCCATGGACGCGGCCGGCAACCTCATCGACCCGTTCGGCGGCGCGCGCGACCTCGAACGGCGATTGCTGCGGCATATCTCGCCGGCGTTCGCCGAAGACCCGGTGCGGGTGCTGCGCGTGGCGCGGTTTCGCGCGCGACTCGCCGACCGCGGTTTCACCGTGCACGCCGACACCCGCCGCTTGATGGCGCGCATGGTCGAAGCCGGCGAAGTCGACGCTTTGCAGCCGCAGCGGGTGTGGCAGGAACTGCACGGCGCGCTGCTGCAGCCGGGCACCGCCGTGTTCATCGAGGAACTCCGCGCATGCGGCGCGCTGGCGAAAATTCTGCCGGAGGTGGACGCGTTGTTCGGCGTGCCGCAGCCGGCCGAGCATCACCCGGAAATCGACACCGGCCGCCACACGCTGCTGACGCTGGACGCGGCGCACCGTCTCTCCGACGACCCGCGGGTGATTTTCGCGGCGCTGGTGCACGACCTCGGCAAGGCGCTGACGCCGCGCGCGCAGTGGCCGTCGCACCGCGGTCATGAGCGGCGCGGCCTGGCCGCGGTGGCGGCGGTGTGCGAGCGGTTGCATGCGCCGGCGAAATACCGCAAGTTGGCGCTGACGGTGTGCGAGTTTCACCTGCACCACCACCGCCTGCGCGAACTGAAACCGGCCACCGCGCTGGACTTGCTGGAAAAGTTGGACGCGTTCCGCCAGCCGGAGAACGCGCAGTTATTCGCGCTGGCATGCACCGCCGACTTGCGCGGCCGCACGGGGATGCAAGACATCGACTGCCCGCAGGCGGCGCTGTTGGCGGAATACCACCGCGCCGCGTTGGCGGTGGACGCCGGGGCGGTGGCGGCGGAGGTGGCCGGCGAATCGGCCGGCGATTCGGCCGGCGATTCGGCTGGCGAATCGACCGGCGACTCGACCGTCGCCCCCGACCGCCGCGCCGGCGCAAAAATCAAACAGCAACTCCGCCGCCGCCGAATCGCGGCCATCGCGGCGGTCAAATCTCGGACCGCGGCGGAGGCGGCCGCGGCATGAACGGCATCGATTCCAAAGCGGATGCCGCGCACGCGGGCGGCGACGGTGACAACGCCGGTGACGGTGGGGACAACACCGGCGGCATCGGCGGACATGATTTCGATGACTTAAGCGCGCTCAGCGCCGAGCAAATGGGCCATCGGTTGGACGGCTTCGGCGTCAATTTGTTGGTGCGCCAAGTCGCGCGCACGGTGGAATTTTTGCGCGAGGCGCTGGAGTTTACGGTGCTGCGCCAGTCGGATGACTACGCGGTTCTGGCGTGGCGCGGGCGGTTGTTTCAGTTGCATGCCGACGCCACTTACGCCGCGCATCCGCTGCCGGCGCATTTGCCCGAGGCCGGCCTGCGCGGGGCCGGCGTGGAGTTGCGTTTGTACCGCGCCGACCCCGACCGCGCCGAGCAACGCGCGCGAGTTCACGGTTATGAAGTGTTGCAAGCCGCCGCCGACAAACCGCATGGCTTGCGCGAGTGTTTTTTGCTGGACCCGGACGGCTACTGCTGGGTGCCGTCGGCGCGGATATAAGCACGCGGGCGCGATGAAAATCAAAGGCATCCTGTTCGACAAGGACGGCACGCTGGTGGATTTCAACCGCACTTGGTTGCAACCATACCGGCGCGCGGCCGCGTATTTGCAGTCGCGTTTCGGCGCGGACGCGGACGCGGATGAACTGTTGGCGCGCGGCGGATTCGTCGCCGAGTCGAACACCTGGCGGCCGGACTCGCCGCTGGCCTCCGGCAGCAACGCCGGCATCTTCGACTGCTGGGCGGCGGTCATCGGCGCGCCGATTACGGGCGAAACATTGCGCGCGGTCGAGGCGATTTTGAAATTGCCGCCGGACGGTTATGCGCCGGCGGTCGATGACTTGGCGGGGTTGTTGGTTGAGTTGCGCGCGTGTGACGGTGACGGTGGTGACGGTGATGACGGTGACGGCGACGGTGGCGGCGACGACGGTGACGGTGGTGGCGACGGTGATGCCGGCGACGACGACGGTGGCACCGGCGGCGGAATCAAATTCGGCCTCGCCACCATGGACATCGCAGCCAACGCCGAACGCATGCTGCGCGCGGCCGGCGTCGCTCAACTCTTCGATTTTGTATGCGGCGCGGACAGCGGCTACGGCGTCAAACCGGCGCCCGGCATGGCGCGCGCGTTCTGCGATACTTGCAACTTGGCGGCGGCGCAGGTCATGGTGGTCGGCGACAGCCCGAAAGATTTGGTGATGGGCGAGAACGCCGGGGCCGCATTCAGCGTCGGCGTGCTGACCGGCGCGCACACCGCCGCCGACTTGGCGCGCGCCGACCGGGTGTTAAACAGCATCGCCGACTTGCCGGCGTTGCTGCGCGACTTGAACGCGGCGCGCGATTCGGGCGCAACTTAACATACGCCATGCGGAGATGATTCGATGAAGGTAAAAACCCAACCGAAACCACATCCGGAAAACAACGCGCAACCGAAAGGCGGCGCGCAACCGCCATGCGACAAACCCGCGGACGCGGATTTGCGCGCGCGATTGAGTCCGATGCAATATCAAGTGACGCAACGCGACGCCACCGAACCGCCGTTCGACAACGCCTATCACGACGAGAAGCGCGACGGCATTTATGTCGATGTCGTCAGCGGCGAAGCGTTGTTTTCATCGCGCGACAAGTTCGACTCCGGCAGCGGCTGGCCGAGTTTCACCCGCCCGCTGAATGCCGCATGCTTGGTCGAGAAAACCGACTATCAGTTGCTCATGCCGCGCACCGAAGTGCGCAGCCGGCATGGCGATTCGCATCTCGGCCATGTGTTCAACGACGGTCCGCCGCCGACCGGTCTTAGATACTGCATCAACTCCGCGGCGCTGCGTTTCATCGCCGCCGATGAATTGGACGCGGCCGGCTACGCCGACTATCGCGCGTTGTTTGAATGAAACCGTCCCCGCCATCGACGCGCTTAACCGCGGCGCGGTTATCGACATTGTCCGCGGCATTGTTCGCGACTATATGCGCGGCCGCGACCGGTACTGGCGCGATTGAAACCGTCGCCGCCGATGCGTTGAATGAACCCGCCATCGAAATCAGCAGCGGCGAATTCAAAACCCCGGTGGTCGAGTTATACACCTCCGAAGGCTGCAGCAGTTGCCCGCCGGCCGATGACTGGCTGCGCAAGTTGGGCGCGTCGTTGGAACGCGACTTCAACGCCGTGTTGCTGGCGTTTCATGTCGACTACTGGAACTATCTCGGCTGGCCCGACCCGTATTCCAAACCCGAATTCACCGACCGCCAGCGCTTCGCCGCGGCCAACCACCGGCGGCGCACCATTTACACCCCGGCCTTCCTGGTCGACGGCCGCGAAGCGCGCGCCGGCCGGCGCATCGTGCGCGCGATTGAAAACGCCAACGCGCAACCGGCGCAAGCCGACATCGAAGCGCGCATCGTCCGCCGCGGCAACGGCGTCGACAACGGCGACCATGGCGATGACCATGGCGATGACCATGGCGATGACAACAGCGATGGCGATGTCATTCGCGCGCGCATCGAAGTCGACAACAACGCGCTCGATGCGGCGCACTACCAAATGCATGTCGCGGTGTATGAAAGCGGCATCACCCGGCGCATCGGCGGCGGCGAAAACCGCGGGCGCACTTTGAAGCATGACTTCGTGGTGCGCCACTGGAGCGCGCCCATCGTCATCCGCCGCGGCCTCAACCAAACAACAGTCGATGTCGACATCCCCGCCGACTGGCGCCGCCCCAACCTCGGCCTCGCCGTGGTAATCCAAAACCGCCGCACCTTCGAGACCCTGCAAGCCGTCAGCGCCTCGTTGGCGGAATTGTTCTCCGGCTAAATCCCCGCCCGCTGGCGGCGGCGATTCGACTCGTGGTCTTTTTTCGCCGCGCGGATTTGTGGGCGGGCGTTGACTTGCGGCACGC
>JAPPPS010000085.1 GCA_028817405.1 Gammaproteobacteria bacterium | reverse complement strand
AAACCGTTATTTTATTGTGCCGGATATTGCGAGGTTGCGGAGGTTGGTGGAGGGGGAGGGGTCCGGGTAGAAGGTGGGCCTGCGGCGTAGCGTCGCGGAATTAAGTGCGGTGGTGCGCGCCGGTACTTAATCCGGGGCAAGTCCGGAGTGGCGGCAACCCCGCCATCGGTTATAATCCCCGCTTTACCGGCGAATGGCGATGAACGAAAGGCAAACCAACCGGCAACTGAAACTCGGCATACCGAAGGGCAGTTTGGAGGCGGCGACGCGGGAGTTGTTTGCGCAGGCCGGGTGGAACATCAACACCCGCGCGCGCAATTATTTTCCGTCCATCGACGATGCGGAGATTCGCTGCGCGCTAATCAGGTCGCAGGAGATGGGGCCGACCATCGCCAGCGGCACGCTTGACGCCGGGCTGACCGGCCAGGACTGGATTGCCGAGACCGGCGCCGAGGTCGAGGTGGTCAGCGATTTGGTTTATTCCAAAGCGTCCAACAACCCGTGCCGGTGGGTGCTGATTGTCGACCGCAACTCGGACATCCGCCGCTTGGAAGACCTGCAAGGCAAGCGCATCGCCACCGAGTTGGTGTCGTTCACCCGGCGGTTTTTGGCTGAGCGCAACATCGAGGCGACGGTGGAATTCTCTTGGGGCGCGACCGAGGCCAAGGTGGTCGAGGGGCTGGCCGATGCGGCGGTGGAAATCACCGAGACCGGCAGCACGATTCGCGCGCACGGCCTGCGCATCGTCTGCGATTTGCTGCACACCCACACGGTGTTGGTCGCCAACCGCGAGGCGCTGCGCGACGACTGGAAGCGGCGCAAAATCGACAACATCGCGCTGCTGTTGGGCAGCGCGCTGGCGGCGCGCGACAAGGTGCTGCTGAAAATGAATGTGCCGGCCGCGGGCTTGGAGCGCGTGGTCGCGCAACTGCCGAGTTTGCACGCGCCGACCATCAACCGCCTGCACGGCGACGACTGGCTGGCGGTGGAGACGGTCATCGACAAGGACGCGGTGCGCGACTTGGTGCCGGCGTTGAAGGCCGCGGGGGCCGAGGGCATCCTCGAGTTTGAGTTGCGGAAGTTGGTGGCCTGAACGGCGGGAAGCGAGGGGCGCGGGCCGCGGGGCCGCGGAAAGGCCGCGGGCGAGCGGCGGCCGGAATCATCGCCCGGCATCAAAACAGCGGTGACAGCGGTGGCAGCGGCGGCCCGTCGCGACTCTCATCGATGCCGTGGCGCCGACACCGTGATGCCGCGCCATCGACACCGACAACCGCCGGCAACCGCCGGCAACCTCGCCGGCCGCGGCGCCGCCGCAACGTCACCGGCCGCCGGCACCAACGCCGGCGCGCCCCCGCCCCGGGGCCGCCGCCCAAATCGGCGGCGGCCCGGGTCCCGCGAGGTTACTGCCTCAGATATTCCTTGTCTGAGAGTTCGACCGGCCCCAGCGCCCAGGCGCCGCGGTTGCGGGCGTGCTGGACCGCGGCCTCGATATCGCGGCCGCTGACATCGCGCGGGATGCGCAGCACCTGGCCGGGATAAATCAAGTCCGCATCGGTGATTTGGTCGATGTTGGACTTGTACAGCAGCGGCCACAGGTCGGCCTGGTTGTAGACCTCGTCGACCCCTGAGATGTCCCACAGATTCTCGCCGCGGGCGACGATCCAACTGGTCAGAACATCCGGCGGGCGGATGACCGGCTCGGGCTCGGCGACCTCAGGCACGGCCGGGGTCACCGGTTCGGCCGCGGTGGCCGGGGCCGCGGGGACGGCCGGGGTCACGATTTCGGTCTCGGTCTCGGCCGCGGCCTCGGTGGTCTCGACCACCGCTTCCGCCGGCTGGCGCTTGGCGCTGATGCAACCGCCGGCGCCGACCACGGTCAACATCACCGCGGAGAGCCCAAGCAGTTTCAGGCCGGGATAAACCACATCGGATACTTTTGACATGTCAAAATGTCTCCAGTTTGATTGCCGTGAACGGGACAGCGGCGCGGTTCCCCGCCCGCCATCCCCCAAGTGCCGCGAGTGTAACCCCCCAATCGCCGAAAATGCAATACCCGCGCAAGGGGAGAATTGGCGGGGAATTGGGGGCGGTGGCGGCAAATCGCCCTTCGCCGTCAGGAAATTCCGCCGATGCAGAGGTATTTCATTTCCAGATATTCTTCCATGCCGTGACGGGAGCCTTCGCGGCCGATGCCGGATTGTTTGACGCCGCCGAAGGGGGCCTCGGCGGTGGAGATGAGGCCGGTGTTGATGCCGACCATGCCGTAGTCCAGGGCCTCGGCGACGCGCCAGATGCGCGCCGCGTTCTCGCTGTAAAAATACGACGCCAAGCCGAACTCGGTGGCGTTGGCGGCGGCGACGACCGCGGCCTCGTCGTCGAAGCGGAACAACGGCGCCAGGGGGCCGAAAGTTTCCTCGCGCGCGACCTGCATGTGCGCGGTCACCCGGCCGAGAATGGTCGGCTGAAAGTAGGTGCCGCCCAACGCGTGGCGCGCGCCGCCGGCCACCACTTCCGCGCCCTTTTTCACCGCGTCGGCGATGTGAGATTCGACTTTTTCCACCGCCGCCATGTCGATGAGCGGCCCTTGAACGACGCCGTCTTCGCGCCCGTCGCCGACTTTCATTTTCCCCACCGCCGCCGCCAACTTGGCGGCGAATTGGTCGTAGACCGCGTCGTGCACATAAATGCGGTTGCTGCACACGCAGGTCTGGCCGCCGTTGCGGTATTTGGAAATGAGCGCCCCATCCACGGCCGCATCCAAGTCGGCGTCGTCGAACACGATGAACGGCGCGTTGCCGCCCAATTCCAGCGACACTTTGATGATGGAATCGGCGCATTGTTTCATCAGTTCGCGGCCGATTTCGGTGGAGCCGGTGAAACTCAAATGCCGCACCAGCGGGTTGGAAGTCATCTCGCCGCCGATGGCGCGCGCCTCGCCGGTGACCACATTGAACACCCCCGGCGGCAGCCCGGCCGCGACCGCCAACTCGGCCAACGCCAACGCCGACAGCGGCGTCTGCGTGGCCGGCTTGACCACCACCGCGCAACCGGCCGCAATCGCCGGGCCGGCTTTGCGGGTAATCATCGCCGAGGGGAAGTTCCACGGGGTAATCGCCACGCACACGCCGACCGGCTGCTTGATGACGATGAGGCGTTTGTCGGCTTGGTGGTGGGGAATGGTCTCGCCGTAAACGCGCTTGGCTTCCTCGGCGAACCACTCCAAAAACGAGGCGGCATACCCGATTTCGCCGCGCGATTCGGCCAGCGGCTTGCCCTGCTCCGCGGTCATGAGTTGCGCCAAATCTTCTTGATTCTCCAACATTAACTCGGCCCATCTTCGCACGATAACGGCGCGCTCCTTCGCCAACTTGGCGCGCCATTCCACTTGCGCCCGGGCCGCGCCGGCGATGGCGTCCGCGGTCTCGCTCGCGCCCATGCGCGGAATCGTGGCGATGACGGAATCATCGGCCGGGTTGGTGACTTCGACGGTGGCGCCGTTGGCTGCGTCGACCCATTGACCGTCGATGTGGCATTGCTGACGCAACAACTTCGAGTTTTTCAGGTTCATGATGAATATCGGGAGCGGAAGGGATGACGGGTGACGATGGTGTCGTGGCGCTCGGCGCCGGTGGAGACGATGTCGACGGACAGGCCGGCCAGTTCGGCGATGCGGTCCAAGTAAGCGCGGGCGTTGGCCGGCAGGTCGCTGAGACGGCGCACGCCGGCGGTCGATTCGCTCCAGCCCGGCAGCGTCTCATACACCGCCTCGCATGCGCCGAGCGCGTCCGCGTCGCCGCCTAACGGCGGCAGTTGAATCTCATCGCCACGGTGACGGTACGCGGTGCAGATTTTAACCTCGTCGAGGCCGTCCAACACATCCAACTTGGTCACGCCCAACGCGCTCAAACCGCACACCTGGCGACTGCGGCGCAGCGCCACCGCATCCAGCCAGCCGCATCTGCGCGGGCGGCCGGTGGTGGCGCCGAACTCGCCGCCCTTGGCGCTCAAATGCGCGCCGACCGCGTCGGATAATTCGGTGGGAAAGGGGCCGCCGCCGACGCGGGTGGCGTACGCCTTGACGATGCCGAGCACATAATCCAACTGCAGCGGCCCGATGCCGCTGCCGGTGGCCGCGGCGGCCGCGGTGGTGTTGGACGAGGTGACGAACGGGTAGGTGCCGTGGTCGATGTCCAGCAGCATGCCCTGCGCGCCCTCAAACAACACCGCCTTGCCTTGCGCGCGCAACGCGTCGAGGCGCGCCGCGACATCGCCGATGAGGTCGGTGATTTGTTCGGCTTGGGCGAGGGTTTCATCCAGGGTTTGGCGGTAGTCCAGCGTCTCGGCTTTGAAGAAATCGCGCAGGATGTGGTTGTGGTAGTCCATGATGCGGCGCAGGCGTTCGGCGAACGCATCCGGGCGCAGCAGGTCGCCGACGCGCAGTCCGCGGCGGGCGATTTTGTCCTCGTACGCGGGCCCGATGCCGCGCCCGGTGGTGCCGATGGCGCGGTCGCCGCGCGCCTTTTCCCGCGCCACATCCAGCGCGATGTGGTGCGGGAAAATCAACGGACAGGCGTAACTCACCATCAGGCGCTCGCGCACCGACACGCCGTTGTCCGCCAATTCGTCGATTTCCTCCAGTAGTTGCGCGAGGCTGACCACCACGCCGTTGCCGATGAGGCATTCCACGCCATTGTGCAGCGCGCCGGACGGCACCAAGTGCAGGACGGTTTTGCGGGCGTTGATGACCATGGTGTGGCCCGCGTTGTGGCCGCCCTGAAACCGCGCCACCGCATCGGCGCGCTCGGCCAGCAGGTCGACGATTTTGCCCTTGCCCTCGTCGCCCCACTGGGCGCCAAGCAAAACCACGAAGTTGGCGGAGTTGGCGGAGTCTGCCATGACGGTGGCGCGGTTGACGGTGGCGGGTTGGTGACGGTGACGGTGATGGCGCGGCGACGGTGCGCGGCGACGGTGGTGACGGTGGCGGTGACGACAGCAGCGGTGACGGTGGTGACGGTGACGACAGCGGCGACGGTGACGGCGACTACCGCACCAAATAAATCAGCAACACCCCGGCCGCCATACTGAAGCCGCCGGCGCGGCGCAACACCGCATCATCCAGGTCGCGCAAACGCCCCAAAAAACCCTTGAAGCCGGACGGGTTGAGGAACGGCATGATGCCTTCCAACACTAAGTACAACGCCAACGCGGTCAGCAAATCGCGCCAGTCCATGGCCGCAAACCCGCTGGCCCCGGTGACCCGATGCGCGGCGAACGGTGGCGACGGTGACGGCGGCGACGCGCGTCAGTTGCCGGCCGGCGGCGCGGGGTTCGACTCCCGGAAATAACGGAAGAAGTCCGAACTCGGGTCCAGAACCATCAAGTTGTCTTTGCTGTTGAAGGTGTTGCGGTAGGCGTTGAGGCTGCGGTACAGGTTGTAGAAACCGCGGTCGCGGCCGTACGCGCGGGCGTAGATGTCGGTGGCGGTGGCGTCGCCTTCGCCGCGCACCCGCTGGCCGTCGCGCTCGGCGTTGGCAAGCAGAATCTGGCGCTGGCGGTCGGCGTCGGCGCGGATTTTCTCCGCCTCCTCCTCGCCTTGCGCGCGCAGTTCTTTTGCCACGCGCTCGCGCTCGGCGTTCATGCGCGCATACACACGCTCGCTGATGGCCGGGTCCAGGTCGACGCGTTTCAGGCGCACATCGATGATTTCCAGCCCCAAACTGGCGGCGTCCTCGTCCATCGCTTGGCGCACCACGCTCATGATTTCATAGCGGTCGCCGGAGATGACATCCTGCACCGAACGCTGGCCGAACTCGCGGCGCAAACTGTCGTTGACGCGTTGCGAGAGGCGCGACCTGGCGTTCGCCTTGCGCCCTTGCAGGCGGGTGTAATACTGGTGCACATCGCGGATGCGCCACTTGACGAAAGAATCCACCACCAGGTTTTTCTTCTCGCCGGTCAGGTACAGTTCCGGGTCGGCATCCATGGTCTGCACGCGGGCATCGAAATACTGCACATTGTTGATGAACGGAATCTTGAAGTGCAAGCCCGGCGCGAGGTCGGAGTCGACGATTTCGCCGAACTTGAACACGATGGCCTTCTCGCGTTCATCGACATAAAACACCGACGCGAACAGCAGCGCGGCGGCGATGGCGGCGACGACAACAAGCAGGGCGCTTTTGCCTTTCATGGTCAGTTCCTCGCGTTGCGGTTGATGTTGCGCCCGGTGGCGCGGTTGATGCCGCCGCCGGACAACCCCGCGCGCTCGGCCGACTGACTCACCGCCGCGGCCGCGCCGGCCGCGCCGGGGATGGGGTCGGCGTCGCCGCCGCCGGAGCCGCGCAGCAGTTGCTCGAGCGGCAGGTACAAAATGCTGTCGCTGTCTTCCTGGTCGATGAGCATCTTGCTGGAGTTGGCGAGGACTTCCTCCATGGCCTCGATGTACAGACGGTCGCGGGTGACATCGCGCGCCTTGACATACTCGGCGAACACCTGCTCGAAGCGCGACGCCTCGCCTTCGGCTTTGGCCACCGTGGAGGCCTGATACGCGGCCGCTTCCTCGGCGATGCGCGCCGCCAAACCGCGCGCGCGCGGGATGATGTCGTTGGCGTATGCCTGCGCCAGATTCTTGATGCGCTCCTCGTCCTCGCGCGCCTTGACCACATCGTCGAAGGCGTTCTTGACTTGCGCCGGCGGCTGCGCGTTCTGCATCTCCACGGTGCGCACATTGATGCCGGTCTCATACCGGTCGAGAATGCGCTGCACCAAACTCTTGGTCTCCGACGCCAACTGCGCGCGCCCTTCGGTAATCGCAAAATCCATGGTGCTGCGGCCGACGATTTCGCGCACCGCGCTCTCGGTCGCCTGGCGGACCACCGTCTCCGCCATGTTGCGGTTGTTGAATTCGCTCACATTGAACAGGAGGTCGGTCGGGTCTTTGATGTCGTATTGCACCGCAAACTGGACATCGATGATGTTCTCGTCTTGGGTCAGCATCAGCGCCTCGCGCGGCACCGTCGAGAGCGCGCCGCTGCCTTTGCGGTAGCCGACTTCCACGGTGTTGACCTGCTGGGTGTTGACGATTTCCACCGACTCGAACGGCGCGGGGATATGCCAGTGCAGTCCCGCGTCGTTGGTCTCCAGATACTTGCCGAAGCGCAACTCCACCGCCTGCTCGCCTTGGTCGACGGTGTAGACGCCGCTGAACAGCCACACGCCCACCACCACCAACACCACCAAGCCCAGCAGCCCGCCGCCCGGCAGGTAGAACTGGCGGCCGCCGTTGCCGTCGCCAGCGTCGCCGCCACCGTTGCCGCGCCCGCGCTGACCGCGCCCGCGACCGCCGCCGAACAGCGACTCGAAGCGGTTGCGCGCCTCGCGGAAAATTTCGTCCAGGTCCGGCGGCCCGTCGCCGCGTTGACCGCGACCGCCGCCGCGCGCGCCGCGCCGCGGCCCGCGCCGGCCGTCAAACTGACCCCAAGGGTCCTGTTCGTCCGGCCCGCCCGCGCCGGGTTGATTCCAAGGCATTTATCGAGTTCCTATCGGTGAGGTTGGTGAGGTTGGTGAGGGTGGTGAGGGTGATGAGTCTGGTGAGGCTAGTGAGGTTGATGAGACTGGTGAGGTTGATGATACTGGTGAGGTTGGTGATGCTGGTGAAATTGGTGAGGTTGGTGAGATTGGAGATTGGTGAGAATGATGAGGTTGGCGGCGAAGCCGCGAAGTCGGCGCGACTATAACACACCGCGCAACCGAAAAAGTGACGCCAAAATCGCCAAATTCAAGCACGGATTTTACCCGCTTGAATCGCCGCCCGCCACGCCCGCAGTCACCCCACCCGCCACGCCGCAGCCACCCCACCCGCCACGCCCGCAGTCTGTTAAGCGGGCGCCCATCACCTCGACCGTCACCGCCGCATCAAACATGACCGCCACCCACCTATTTCGTCTGGTCAAAACACCGGAATTTGATGGCGAGGGAGAGGTGTTCCGGGTTGATGCGGGGTTGGCGGGCCAGGTCGGCGATGGTGCGGGCGATTTTTAGGATGCGGTGGTAGGCGCGCGCCGACAAGCCGAGGCGCTCCATCGCCCTTTCCAGCAACTCGTGGCCGGCCGCGTCGACGGCGCAGATGCGGTCGATTTCCCGGCCTTGCAGGAGGTTGTTGGCTTTGCCTTGGCGGCGCAATTGGCGGTTGCGCGCGGCCACCACGCGGCGGCGAATCGCCTCGCTGGATTCACTTTCGCGGCCGCCACGGCCGCCGGAACCACCGGAATCACCGGCTCCACCGGAACCACCGACCCGGCCGCCCCCACCCGGCCCGCCGCTGAGCGCCCGATACGCCACCGTCGGCACTTCGACTTGAAGGTCGATGCGGTCCAGCAGCGGGCCGGACAAGCGCATGCGGTAACGCTGCACCTGCTCCGGCGTGCAACTGCATTTGCCGGACGGGTCGCCGAGATAGCCGCACGGACACGGATTGGAAGTCGCCACCAACAAAAAATTCGCCAAATACCGGGTCTGGCGGGCCACCCGCGAGATGTTGATTTCGCCGGATTCCAGCGGCTCGCGCAGCGCTTCCAAACTCTTGCGGTCGAACTCCGGCAACTCGTCGAGGAACAGCACGCCGTTGTGCGCGAGCGAAATCTCGCCCGGTCGTGGAATGCCGCCGCCGCCGATGAGCGCGGCCCCCGAGGCCGAGTGGTGCGGCGCGCGGAACGGCCGCCGCATCCAGTGCGCGGGGTTGAAGCCGCTCGGCCCCAGCGACTGCATCGCCGCCGCTTCCAGCGCCTCGGCCTCGCTCAGCGCCGGCAAAATGCCGGGCAGACGGTTGGCAAGCATGGTTTTGCCGGTGCCGGGCGGCCCGGTCATCAGCACGCTGTGCGCGCCGGCCGCCGCGACCTCCAGCGCGCGCTTGGCGAACGGCTGGCCGACCACCTCGGCCATGTCGGCGGTCGCCGGCGGCTGCGGGCGCGGGCCGGCTTCCACCGCTTGCAGCGCTTCTTGGCCGTTCAGCGCGGCGCAGATTTGCAGCAGCGAATGCGCGCTGTACACCTCCACGCCGCTGACCAGCGCGGCTTGCTTGGCGCTGCCGGGCGGCAGGACGAGTTTGGCGTCGGTGCGGCGCAGCGACAGCGCCGCAATCAGCGCGCCGCGGATGTCGCGCAGCGCGCCGCTCAGCGCCAGTTCGCCGAGGAAGACATAACGCGCGATGTCGTCGGCGCGCACTTGGCGGCTGGCGGCGAGTAGGCCGATGGCGATGGGCAAGTCGAATCTGCCGCCTTCTTTCGGCAGGTCGGCCGGCGCGAGATTGACGATGATGCGCTGCAGCGGGAACTCGAAGTTGGCGTTGAGAATCGCGCCGCGCACCCGGTCGCGGCTCTCTTTGACCGCGGTTTCCGGCAAGCCGACGATGGAAAACTGCGGCAAACCGCGCGCGAGATGCACCTCGACCGTGACCTCCGGCGCATCGGCGCCGGACTCGGCGCGGCTGTAGACGATAGCGAGTGACATGCTGCCTCCTGGCTCCATGGGGTTTTGATTCGCCCCCGCGACTCGCGCCGCGAAAGCAGTTGCACGCGATTATAACCGCGACCGGGGAATTTGCAACGGGGTTTGGGGTTTTTATTTTTTCGGCGGGCGCGACGGCGCGAAATGCCGCGCGATTAAGTACCGGCGCGGTAGCCCCCCCACCCGCCACGCCTGTAGTCCCCCCACCCGCCACGCCCGCAGGCTGTTAAGCGGGCGCAGCCGACAGCAGGATTTCCCCCTTGCCCTTGACACCGCCCGCTGGTATATTCCCCCCAACTTCAACCACCGCTCCGCCACCGAGGATTCCGTCATGAACACCGCCAACCCCACCGTTTTTGTCGCCCCCCCCCCCCCCCCGCGATTCCGGGGTTAATTAGCGGCGTACTTCTCGCCTCCCTCACTCTCGCCGCGGCTTTCCTGGCCGTCCCCGCCAGCGCACAACACACCTACACCTTCACCGCCACCAACGACGCCGGCGACCGCGACCCGGCAACGCCCGGCCTGCAAGTGGACGAGGGCGATACCGTCGCCCTCACCATCACGTTGAGTTCCGCCGGCTCCACCGGAGGGGATTGGTCAGCGGTTCCGCTCTTGGGAACGGCAACCCAAGGCGAGGACTATACCGGCCCCACATCCGGCGGCGTAGTGGCATGGACAGACAACGCGATCGACCCGGCCGACGGCTTTCTCACAGTAACCCAGAGTTATCCCATCACCGCCGACAACACGGCTGAGCCGGACGAAACCATCACCGTGGCCGTGCCGACGGTGATGCCCACGCTCGGCTCCGACACCTGGACCACCACCAGCACTCCCATCACCATCACCATCCGCGCCAACGATGCCGACAACCGCCCCATCTCCGCCGTCGTCACTCCCGGCCCCGGCCCGGCCACTCCCGGCCCCGCCGCCGACAACCCGGTTGCGCGGGCCGAACGGCTGGATACGCCGGCCGCCGCAGTCGCACGGGGAGTCGGTTTGCTGGCGGTGGATGCGGTGACGAAACGCGCGCGCTCAGCCGCGACCACAAACCAATTCCACCTCGGCCGCGCCAACACGGCGGCGGAACTGTTGCGCCAAAGCGGTTTCAACCTCGCCGCCGGCGACAGCGGCCGCGGCGTCAGCATTTGGGGCAGCGGCGGCTATGTGTCGGCGGACGGCGACCACGAAGGCATCGACTACGACGGCGACACTTCGGCATTCCACATCGGCGGCGACACCGCATGGCGCGACGGTTTAATCGGCATCGCGGTTTCCCATAGTTCCGGCGACATCGACTTCACCGTCACCGCAGACGGCATGAAAAGCACGCTGGAAACCAGCGTCACCAGCGTCCACCCCTATCTGTCGCGCCGCATCAACGGTTCCCAACTCTGGTTAACCGCCGGCTACGGCAGCGGCGATGCCGAGTTGCGCGAACCGGACGCGCTCATCAAAACCGACATCACGGTAACCACCGCCGCTTTCGGCATAGCCCACGCGCGCGGCGACCTGTTCACCGCCGGCTTGAGCGCGCAATACAACCGCGCCAAACTGGATGCCGCCAGCGGCGACGGTAAGATGTTGCCCGCCACCACCGCCGACACCATCCGCATAACCGCCTCCGGCGAAGCCGGCTGGACAAACGGCGCGTGGCGGCCATTCCTGAACTTCGCCCTCCGCCACGACTCCGGCGACGGCAACACCGGCGGCGCGGCTGACCTCGGCGGCGGGGTGGAATGGCAAACGCCGACCGTGTTAGTGCGCCTCGCCGGCGCCGGCCACATCCAAGGCCAAGCCACCGACGAACAACGCGCAACCCTCACCGTCCGCAAATCCACCGGCAACTTCGACCTCAACCTGAACCTCGCCGCTGATGATGCCGGGGTCGATACCGCGCGGTTGCTTACCGGGGAGTGGCGGTTCTAATCAAGCCCTCCGCTCGGACACAACTCGCCCCCGCCCCTCGTGCCGCCGGATTCGCTTGCGGCATTCCGGGCAGCGGCGTTTCAGTTCGCGCAGGTTTGCGGCCTCGTCAATCCAGCCGCCGCGCCGCCGGCCGGCGATGCGCGGCAGGGGCGAGCGGTGGTTCATTCCCCGGCGCTTCATTTCCCGCGCGAGGGCGTCGTGCCGGGCGCGGATTTTGGGCAGCGCCACCAGCCCGGTCTCCTCGTAGCCGCGCGTGCTGATGCCTTTTTTGAGCGCCCCGGCAAACATGTGCATTTCCACATGCTCGCCAAGCAAATGCTTGTCGCACAGCAGCGCCGGGTTGACGCCCCACATGCGCATCAGGCGTCACCAAAGATTCTTGCCGCCCGCTTAACGGACTGCGGGCGTGGCGGTGGGGGCGACCGCGGGTGTGACGGTGGGGGGCGACCGCGGGTGTGACGGTGGGGGCGACCGCGGGCGTGACGCAGCGCCGTCACCCTACTCCGCCGGGTTCGCCGCGGATTTATCTTTCGCGCGGACCGATTCCCCCGCCTGCAACCGCCGTTCCAATTCCGCGACTTGTTTTTCCAAGTCGCGCACCCGCGCGCGGGTGCGTTGCAGGACTTTTTCCTGCGCGTCGAAACGCGCGCGGGTGACCAGGTTCAGGTTCTCGGCCTGGCTGCGCACCGCGGCCTCGATGTTGTCGCGCAGCGCTTGGCCGGCTTCCGGCGGCAGCAGTTTGCCGATGGTTTTGCTCAGTTCATCCAACATAACCGCCCGCCTCAGCCGGGGTTGACCGCGATGTATTCGATGTACGCCGAGTCGCGCAGCGCGCCGTACCAGTTGTCGTAAAACTCGGCCGCTTTGCGCTGGAAAATCATCTGCCGCGCGCGCCTGGCCGCCAACTCCAAACTGATGTCGCTGTCGCGGCGTTCCAGCACTTCGATGAGATGGTAGCCGGCTTGCGACCTCACCGGCGCGCTCACGGTGTTCAACGCCAACGCGTCGGCCGCGCGCTCGAAAGCCGGCGGGAAGTCGCCGGGGTTGACCCAGCCGAGTTGCCCGCCCTCGGCGCCGCTGGCTTGGTCCGCCGAATGCACCCGGGCGATTTTCTCGAAGGCTTCGCCGGCGATGATTTGCGCGCGCAACTGCTCCGCCAACTCCAGCGCGTCGGCCATGGTCTGGCCCGGGCCGGGGCGAATTAAAATGTGGCGAACCAGTTGCTGCGAGACGATGGTGCCGGCCTGGCGGCGGTCGTGCAACTTCAACAGATGCAAGCCGCTGCCGCTGCGGATGATGGAACTGATGCCGCCGACCTCGGTGCCGCGCAACGCCGCGACGAATGAGTCCGGGAACTGGTCGACCCGCCGCCAGCCGAGATAGCCGCCTTGGCTTTTGTCCGGGTTGTCGGCGTAGTCGGCGACGAATTGCGCGAAGGTGCCGCGCCCAGCCAACAATCCTTGCCGGAGATATTCGAGGTTCTCGTAGTCGGATTGCGTTTGCGCATCCGATTTGCCGCCTAAGTCGATGAGGAAATGCGAGACCTCGAACGCGTCGTCGGAGGCGGTCATTTCTTCGTGGCTGGCGAGGAAGTTTTCCACCTCGCGCTCGCTGACTTGGACGCGCGAGTTGACCACCAAGTCGACCAAGCGTCGGATGAGTTGCTGCTCGCGGATGTTGGTTTGGAACTGGCGCGCCGAGATGCCGACTTCCTGCAGTTGCGCGAACAGTTGCGGCGGCGTGAGTTGGTTGCGTTCGGCGATGCCCGCGACCGCGCGCTCGACTTCGGCCGCGGTCACCGTCAAGCCGCGACGCGCCGCGATTTGCGCTTGAATGCGGTCGTCAATCATGCGGTTCAACACGCGCGAATCGATGCGCCCGTCGAACGGCGCGATGCGCCCGGATTGCGATTGCTCCAACGCCTCGCGCTGGTGGCGCGCTTGGTATTCGCTGAGCGTAATCGCTTCCTCGTTGACCACCACCAACACTTTGTCGATGGCGGCGGCGAGCGCGGGCGCGACGGGGCCGAACAGTAGCGCGGCCGTACACAGTACTAGTACGACGGCGACGCGCCACTTCGCCCGGCGCGTTGGGGAAGCGCGCAGCATGAATCGCGGCGGCATGGTTTTCAACTTTTTCATGGCGCGGAATTTATCCCGCCTAACCCGTCCAATTCAAATGTTAACTTGAAACGGTTTTTATGCGCGCCGTCGCCGTCCAAGTACCGCGACGCGGCCGCGCGCACCACCCAGCAGCAACCGTCGAATGCCACGCCCACGGTGGCGGCGTGAAATTCATCGGTCTCGAGCGAGTACGCGCCGCCGGCTTGGGCTTGCCAACGGCTGCCGATGGGGGCGGCGAAGGCGGCGGAGAGTTGCTCGGTTTGGACGGTGGGGACGGTTTGGGGGCGGGTGGCATCGTTGAAAGTGTAGGCCAGGGTGACGCGACGGTGGCCATGGCCGCGGCGGTTGCGACGGTCGGCACGGTCACCGGAGTCGCCGGCACCGTTGCCCGGCGCACGGTAATCCACCGTGGCGCGAAACCAAGCCAGGGTATTTTTGCGCGCGCGGTCGCTGCCACGGGGATGAGCGCGGGCGAACAAGTGGCCGCGCCAATTGCCGGCCAGGGATGCATCGGCCGACGCAAACCAACCGGAAGCGTCCCAAGTCGCGGGCGCGGCGTCGGCATCGATGTCAATTTTGCGGTCTTGCAGATAGAGGATTTGCCCGAGGCTGAGTTTGAGGCGTTGGCGTCCGCCGCGGTCGCCGGTGTCGACAATTCGGCTGGTCACCCCCGCCGCCACATGCTCGGTGTCGCCGATTCGGTCGCCGCCGAAGAAGCGGTTTTCGCGGAATAAATGCTCGAAACTGCCGCCGCCGGCCGCGGTGTCGAAGTCCGGGAAGGCGCGCTGGGCGCGTTTTTCCGGGATGTTCACATAGCGCAAACGCGGCTCCAAAGTTTGCGTGAAAGCCGCCCCGCCGACGGTGAACGCGCGGTCGAAATACAAGCCGCCGTCGACGCTGAAAATCGGCGCCTCGACCGACTCCGACGCGCGCATGCCCGGCCCGCGCTCGTCCAGTGAGTAGCGAATCGACTGCAACGACAAGCGCGGCTCGAGGTAACCGAAACCGCGGCGCAGCGGTACGCTAAGCCATGGTTTGACCCGCAGGCGCGCGCCGCAGGGAACACTCGCCGCGCCGTCATCGCGGCCGCGGTCCGCGCAGTGGTCGTGCTGAAAATCCGCGTATTGCGCTTCCACCCCGGCGCGCAGCCAGCGCCAGCGGCCCGGCGCGGACGCGACCCACGCCAAGTCGAGTTGCGGCATGCGGCGGTACGGGCGAGCGGCGCGCGAAACCATGCGGTCGACTGGCTCGTAAGCGGTGAATTGCGCGCTGAATTTCAGGTCGTGACGCGGGCCGCGGCGCGCGTAATCGAGGCGCGCCGCGCGCTCCAGATAACTCGCTCCCACAACCTCGATGTCGCTGGAGAAATCGCGCGTATAGTCCGCATCGGAAACGCCTTTCCAGTGCAATCGCGCGCGCCAATGGCGGCCCGGGCGGTGCGCGTGACGGAAGGTGACGGCGTGGCGGTCGCCGTCCCCGCCGCCGTCGTAAGCGTCGTCTGACGGAAGAAAATCGCCGTCGATTTGCCCGCGTCCGCGCGCGGTTAAATAGCGAAATTTCCCCGCCAATTGCGCGCCGCGCCGGCTCCACAGGCGCAGCGTCACGGTCGCGTCGTAGGGCGGCGCGAGGTTCAAGTAATACGGCGCTTCCAACATCGCGCCGGAGTCGCCGGCATAGCCGGCGGCCGGGAACAAAAAGCCGGTTTTGCGCGCCTCGTCAATCGGGAAAGTGGCCGCGGGGAAGTAAAACACCGGCGCGCCTTTGAAGCGCAAAGTCATCGCTTTGGCGCGCCCGACGCCGGCCGCGTGGTCGAGGTCGATGGCGCGCGCGCGCAACTCGACATCGCGGTTGCCCGGCGGGCAAGCGGTGAGGGTGACTTGCTTTAAATGCTGGGAGTCGTCGCCGGCGAATTGCACAAGTTCGGCGGTGGCACGCGCGCGAATTTCGACTGTGGCGGCGGACGGGGATGGCGATGACCGTTCATTTGGCGGCGGCGCTGCTGCATCGGTGGCCGGGGATGGCGGTGTCACCGTCGACGCCGATGATTGCCCGGCGCGCGCGCGGTTGTTTTCCGGTGATTTGTTTTCCGGCAAGTTGTTTTCCGGCGCGTTTTGCCGCGGCCGCCGCGCGATGGCGATGCCGGCCATGCGCGCTTCGCCGGCCCAAGTGTCCAAGTCCAGTTCCACCGCCTCCGCGGTGATGCGGTCGCCGCGCGCGGTGTGGAAGACCACCCCGCCGGCCGCAACCGCGCGGCCCGTCGCGCGCTGATAAACGATGCGCTCGGTCGACAAACCGCGGCGCTCATGAACAACCCGCGCATCGCCGCGCAAAGTCACCGCGCCTTCCCCGTCAGCGTCAATACGGTCGGCCTCAATGCGAATCGACGGTTTAGAGTCGGCGGATGCCGGTGGTTTAGTGTCGGTGGATGCGTTGCCGCTACTGTCGCTACTGTCGCCACCGTCGCCGGACTCGCCAAACCCGCTCACAACATCGACATCAAACGGAATCTCAATAAAATCCGGCCGACACACGCCGTCGCCATCCGCCAACGCGGCCGCGCCAAGCAACACCACCGCGCAACCCACCCCCGCCGCACGGCGCAACAACTCAGACGGAACAAGCATGGACGAACGATGGGCAACGCAAACGATACGCGATTGTAGCAAACCACCGGCGGGCGACCGGCGCGCCCGCGGTCACGGCATCAACATGCCGCCGTTGACATGCAGGGTGGCGCCGGTGATGTAGTTGGCGGCGGGGGCGGCGAGGAACAGGGCGGCGGCTGCGACATCGGCGGGGGCGCCGAAGCGGGCCAGGGGGATTTGCGCGCGCAGGGCGGCGCGTTGTTCGTCGCTCAAGGCGCGGGTCATGTCGGTGTCGATGAAGCCGGGCGCGACGCAGTTGACGGTGATGTTGCGCGAGGCGACTTCGCGCGCCAAGGATTTGGAGAAGGCGATGAGACCGGCTTTGGCCGCCGCGTAGTTGGCTTGGCCCGGGTTGCCGGTGGCCGCGACCACCGAGGTGATGTTGATGATGCGCCCGAACTTGGCGCGGGTCATGCCGCGCAGCGCGGCCCGGCACATGCGGTACACCGATTTCAGGTTGGCGTCCGCGACTTCGTCCCATTCGCTTTCCTTCATGCGCAGCAGGAGGTTGTCGCGGGTGATGGCGGCGTTGTTGACCAACACCGCGGGCGCGCCGAACGATTCGCCGAGCGCGTCCATGAGGTGGCCGACCGAGTCGGCGCGGGTGACATCCAGCGTCATGCCGGCGCCGCGGATGCCGGCCGCGTCCAACGCTGCGCCGATGCGCGCCGCGCCGGACTCGGTGGTGGCGGTGCCGACCACGACGCCGCCGTGTTCGCCGAGCGCGAGCGCAATCGCGCGGCCGATGCCGCGGCTGGCGCCGGTGACCAGGCAGACGCGGCCGTCCAGAGCGAGGAGGTTGTCGGGGAGGTTGGAGTTGGCGTTCATGGGTTTTTCTGTGGCTGTTGTCGATGCTGTTACTGTTGTCGATGTCGCGCTACTGTCGCCGTCGATGTCGATGCAGTTGTCGCCGTTGTCGTTAATGTCGATACCGTTATCGCCGTCGCCGCCACCCGCTACATCGTAATCAGCGCCGAGCCCCAGGTGAAGCCGCCGCCGAAGCCTTCCAACAGTACCCGGTGACCCGGCCGCACCCGCCCATCGCGCACCGCTTGGTCCAGCGCCAGCGGCACTGAGGCCGCGGAGGTGTTGCCGTGTTCGCCGACCGTCACCACCACTTTGTCGCGGGGAATTTTGGCGCGCGCGCCCACGGCGTTGATGATGCGGATGTTGGCTTGGTGCGGAATCAGCCAGTCGATGTCGTCCTTGCTTAAGTCGTTGGCGGCGACGGTCTCGTCGATGATGTCGCTCATGGCGGTGACCGCCCATCTGAAAACTTCGCCGCCTTGCATGGTGGTGAAGGCGCCGCCGTCGCGCACTTTGCTGAAGTTGCGCGACACGCCGACCGGCACTTGCAACAGGTCTTTGTATTGGCCGTCGCTGCGCAAGTGCGTGGACATCACGCCGGGCGCGTCGCCGGCTTGCAGCACCACCGCGCCCGCGCCGTCGCCGAACAACACGCAAGTGCGACGGTCGCTCCAGTCGATAATGCGCGAGAAAGTTTCAGCCCCGACCACCAACGCGCACTGCGATGCGCCGGTGCGCACGAATTTGTCAGCCACGCCGAGCGCGAACAAAAAGCCGGCGCACACCGCTTGCACATCAAAAGCCGGATAACCGCCGTTGCCGAGTCGCTGCTGCAACAAGCAAGCGGTGGCCGGGAATACTTGGTCCGCGGTGGTGGTGGCGAGCACGATTAAATCGATGGCGCGGCGCTCGATTCCTGCGGCATCGATGGCTTGCAGCGCGGCGCGCTCGGCCAGGTCGACGGTGAATTCGTCATCGGCGGCGATGCGCCGCTCGCGGATGCCGGTGCGCGATTCAATCCACTCTTCGGTGGTGTCCAACGCGGCCTCCAAGTCCTTGTTGGTGACCACTTTGTCGGGCAGATAGCCGCCGGTGCCGGTGATGCGGGCGTAAGTCATGGCCGTAAATTTGCGGCGTTGGCGGGCGCGTTCATGCCGGCAGGGTAGTCGATTCCGGCAACTCTGTCAGCGCGTTTTCGATGTTGCTGACCAGGTTTTTGTTGACTTCCTTGATGCCGACTTCGAGCGCGTAGCGGAAGCCGGTGGCGTCGGCGCTGCCGTGCGATTTCACCACGCTGCCTTTCAGGCCCAGCAGACTGGCGCCGTTGTACCGGCGGTGGTCCAAGCGGCGGCGAATCCGGCCCAGCACCGGCCGCGCCAGCAGGCCGGCCGCGCGCGTGATGGCGTTGCGGGTGAATTCTTCGGCGACCGCGCCCATAATCATCTGCGCCGCGCCCTCGGTGGCTTTGAGCGCGACATTGCCGACGAAACCGTCGCACACCACCAAGTCGGTGTCGCCGGTGTAGATGTCGTTGGCTTCGATGTAGCCGACATAGTTGAGCGAACTGCGCTTGAATAACTCGGCCGCGGCCTTGATGGTCTCGTTGCCTTTGATGTCCTCGACGCCGATGTTCAGCAAGCCGACGCTGGGTTTGGCGACGCCGTCCAAGCAGTGAATCAACAACGCGCCCATCAAGCCGAACTGCAGCAGAATCGCCGGCGGGCTGCCGATGTTGGCGCCGAGGTCCAGTACGTAAGTGCGCCCGCCCAAGCGCGGCAGACTGGCGCAAATCGCCGGGCGGTCGATGCCGGGAATGGTTTTCAGCACGAACCGCGCGGTCGCCAGCAGCGCGCCGGTGTTGCCGGAACTGACGCAGGCGTCGGCGCGGCGCTCCTTCACCAGGTTAATCGCCACGCGCATGGACGAGTTTTTCTTCTGCCGCAGGGCGACCGCCGGGGATTCGTCCATGCCGACCACTTGGTCCGCGTTGACCACTTCGAGGCGGTCTTTTGATGCGCTCGCGGGCGCGCCGGCCTCCTTCAACCGCGCCTCGATGCGCCGCGCGTCGCCGACCAAAATCAAGCCGACTTGCGGGTGGCGGCTCAGGATGTCGAGGGCCGCGGGAAGCGTGGCGTCCAGCCCGCGGTCGCCGCCCATGGCGTCGATGGAGAGGGTGAGCATGGGGACGGTGGCGATGGCGACGGTGGGGAAACGGGGGCGCGGCGACGGTGGTGACGGTGGCGCGACGACGGTGGTGACGGTGGCGCGGCCGGGCGACGGTGGAACGGTGCGCGTGCGCGGCGGGCGCGACGGTCGCCGGGCGCGGTCGACTCGCGACTCGGCGATTCCGATTCCGGCGATTCCGGCGACTCAATCCTCGCCCGGGCGATTCACCATTTTCTTGCCGCGATAGTAGCCGCCGGCGGTGAGGTGGTGGCGGCGGTGCAGTTCGCCGCTGGTGGGGTCGATGGACAGCGTCGACGCTTTCAGGGAATCGTGCGCGCGCCGCATGTCCCGCTTGGACGGGGTTTTGCGGCTCTTCTGTACAGCCATGGTTGGGCCTCGCTAAGGTTGGGTGTTGTCGGGTGGGGGCGGCGCGACGGTGTGCCGAACGGCGGACCGCCCACGGTTTGCGCCCGCGCCGCTGCGTGAAATGTGCTATTATAGCGCATCGGCGCGCGCGGTCAAAATCGCGGCGGGCGACCCGGCGGCGCAACCAAAACGGCCGGCGCGGTGAATCCGGCAAGCGGCCGCGGCGCCGGCCGGGGCGAATCCGTCAAGCGGCGCCGGCGCGGCAAGTCCCACGGTGTCAAGCGGCCGGGCCTGCGCCGGCGCGGAAAACGCTCCGCAAAAAAACCGCAATTTGTGGGTTTCCCCGGTTGCGGTGCGCGCAAAAATCGGTTAACTTGCGCGCTCACTTGGCGCCAGGGTCGGGAGATACTGGCAAATCAATCGGATGACGGTTCGCGTAATCCGAACAACGACTGCACGAGGACAACGCTATGTTAATTCTTACCCGCCGCATTGGCGAATCCGTGTATATCGGCGACGAAGTTCGCTTGACCGTGTTGGGCGTGCGCGGCACGCAAGTGCGCATCGGCATCAACGCGCCCAAAGATGTCCCCGTTCACCGCGAGGAAATCTACTACAAAATCAAGCACGAACAAGACGGCGGCGCGGCGCGCGGCAACTACCAGCAACCGACCGGCAACTTCGGCGGCGGCAATGAACACTACGACGACGACTGGCACGCCGAGGAGGCCGACCCGAATAATGCGTGAGGCGGTTGGCGCGCGCGGTTGGCGACTCATCAAACGCCGCGACAGCAACGATGCCGAAACGGAGAGATGGCCGAGTGGTTGAAGGCGCTCCCCTGCTAAGGGAGTATGGGGTTTGTAGCCTCATCGAGGGTTCGAATCCCTCTCTCTCCGCCAGCCGTTATACGCCAAACTCCGCCGGTTGTTCATGCCAAATTGGAAATCAATCTTTCAATATAAACAACGCGCCCGTAGCTCAGTTGGATAGAGTACCTGGCTACGAACCAGGAGGTCGGGAGTTCGAATCTCTCCGGGCGCGCCATTTGTTTTTTTGTTTTTTTCTTGTGTTTTACATCTCCTTTCGTTCCGCGCTGTCACCGTCACCATGCCACCACCGCCACGCCGGCAACCGCCGGAGTCCGGCGTCTTTCCGTTACCAAACGCGCGCTTCACAACACAAACAACGTCAGTTGTACTCGGCCGGGCGGTCCAGTTCGGCGACCGATGACACGCGCTTGAAATCAATGCTCGACTGTTTATAGTGCGCCGCGCCGAAGTGGATTTTCTGTTCCTCGCTCGGTCGCAACTCCTGCGCTTTGGATTTGGTCTCGGCGATGAAGTAGACCGCGGTCTCGT